>JAZSAK010000108.1:0-10839 GCA_045601865.1 Faecousia sp.
AAACGCTGGCTCAGGAATACAGTCGGTATAGTATTTGCATTGGGAATGGTTTGTGTGCTAGTGGTTACTTTTGCATTCTCTGCGTATTACTATTCCACGATGGAATCTGACATGCGTTATCGCGCAAAGATAACAACTGACTTCTTTGCCGACTATTTGAATCAGAATTATAAGGACTATTACCAATCGTGTATTAACTATGCCAAGTCCTTTGAGGATAAAAATCGTCTGGAATTACAGTTTATAAATGCACAGGGCCAAATTGTTGCCACTTCCTACGGTAGCTGGGCAGGTGAAACCCCTGTAACCAACGATATTTCCGATGCGTTGTCAACTCGGGATATTGGACGGTTCATTGGCAGAAATCCGGCAACCGGGGAAAGAATCATTGCCATTTCCAGTCCCATGATTTACAGCAATGGGGAAGTTATTGGCGTGTTACGCTATGTCAGCTCTACAAAAATGATCGACCGCCAGATTATAATGATTGCTTTTGTTTCGCTGGCGGCACTTGCTCTTGTTGTTTTGGTTGTGGTATCCAGCAGTAGCTACTATATTCGTTCTATATTAATACCGGTTTCTGAAATTACGGAGAAAGCAAAAAGAATTGCCGGTGGTAGCTATGGCATTCAAATCCAATCAAAATATAACGACGAAATTGGCGATTTGGCAGATACCATTAATGAAATGTCTGTTCAAATAAATCAAAATGAGAAGACGCAAAGAGAATTTATTTCATCTCTGTCTCACGAGCTGCGCACACCATTAACCGCCATTACCGGATGGAGTGAGACACTGCTTGCGGATGAAAGCTTGGACAAGGAAACCCGCAGAGGTATGAAAATCATTCTTCGTGAGACAAAGCGACTGACGGAAATGGTCATCGACCTGCTGGATTTTACTCGGATTCAAGATGGCAAAATGACCTTAAATATGGAGCTTGCCGATATTCGTGGAGAATTTGAGGATACCGTATATATGTATAGCAGCCGACTGTCTCAGGAAGGTATTCAGATCGTATATACTGACTGTGATGAGGATATTCCGGAAATCTCCTGTGACCCTGAACGGTTACGGCAGGTTTTCTTAAATATATTAAACAACGCCGCAAAGCATGGTGGCGAGGGTAAGCAGATTGATGCTTCGATTAGTTTAGAAAGTGGCAATGTTGTTATGCGTATACGAGATTTCGGGCCGGGTATTCCTGAGGACGAGCTGCCGCTGGTAAAGCGGAAGTTCTATAAGGGGAGCTCTAAGGCTCGTGGTTCTGGAATTGGCTTGGCAGTCAGCGACGAAATTGTACTGATGCACAACGGTGAGTTAACACTGGAAAATGCAGAAGGCGGCGGAACACTGGTTACAGTGCGCTTGCCACTGATGCAGTAAGAAAGGGAACAATATGTTATCCAATAATGATCAACAGAATAATTGCGAAAAATTTAAGACGACGATTGGCGGTCAAGCGCTTATAGAAGGAATCATGATGCGCGGTCCGGAGAAAGATGCCATTGTGGTACGCACAAATAACGATATCAAAATTGAACTGAAACAAAGAAAGATAAGAGACGCAGATTCTATTCTTTCAAAACCGTTTATTCGCGGCGTTGTTAATTTCTTCGATTCGCAGGTGGCCGGAGTAAAGGCGCTGATGCTTTCTGCCGATTTAGTGCCAGAGGAAAGTGAACACGTTGAGGTGCAATCCAAATTTGACCGCTGGCTGGAAAATAAGCTGGGCAATGAAATCTTTCAAAAACTGATTGTGGGCTTTGCTGTGTTTATGGGAATTGGACTTTCTGTTTTGCTGTTCTTCCTTCTGCCTATGGTAATCAGTGGCTTTTTTGATTTGTTGATTCATAGCAATTTGCTTTTGAATTTGATTGAAGGTATCATCCGCATGCTGATTTTTCTTGGGTATATGTTGCTCATTTCCAAAATGAAAGAGATGAGGCGTGTGTTCGCTTACCATGGCGCAGAACATAAAACCATACGCTGTTATGAGGCGCAGTTGCCGTTAACCGTGGAAAATGTAAAGCAACAGACACGGCTTCACCCGCGTTGCGGAACCAGCTTTCTCTTGGTGATTATGGTCATTTCCATTTTGGTTTTTTCCATAGCATCGTCACTGTTACTTGTAATTTGGCCTGGATTAAATGCTATGCGTGGTGGCTTTTTGTTCCGCCTCATAATGATTTTATTCAAACTGATTTTATTACCCTTGGTGGTTGCCATTACTTATGAAATCAACCGCTGGGCAGGTCGCAATGATAATCGCTGCACAAGAATATTAACGGCGCCCGGCATGTGGCTGCAACGCTTTACCACCAATGAACCGGACGATGATATGATTGAGGTCGCGATTACTGCGTTAAAGGCAGTTTTGCCTGAGCAGGAGGAGGCAGACCGTTGGTAAAAACCTATGGACAACTGTATCTGGATACGCGCAAGAAACTGCTTTTAACAGAGGATGAACATTCCGCAAGCTACACCGCGAGACAGATTGTTTGCCATGTTTCGGAAAAAAGTTATGAACAGTTGTTAGCGGATCGTGATTTATATGCATCCGAGCAGATATGTGCAGGTGTAGACTTTATGGCGCACCGAATATTAACCGGTGAGCCCTTGGCCTACATTTTGGGCGAATGGGAATTCTTTGGTCTGCCGTTGTATGTGGACAAGAACGTGTTGATTCCCAGAGATGATACTTGCGCAGTTGCAAGTTTGGCAATCCAGCAATCCTTGTTCTTACATAAAAAGCCAAGAATTTTGGATTTATGCACCGGCAGTGGTTGTATTGGCCTGGCAATTGCCCATAAGGTTAGGGATGCAAAGGTAACTCTGGGTGATATTTCACAGGAGGCGCTCGCGGTTGCGAAAAAAAACATATTGCGCAATAAAATGGGCAATCGGGTTTCCTGCATGCAAATCAATGCACTGGAAAAACCGTCACCTTTTCTGGGGGAATTTGACATGGTTGTTTCCAATCCTCCATATATCACTACGCAGGAAATGAAGGAATTGCCAAACAGTGTAAAAGACTTTGAACCGCATTTGGCACTGCATGGTGGAGATGACGGATTGATTTTCTACCGCAGCATAGCGGAGAATTTTAAAACAGCATTAAAATCTGGCGGATTTTTATGCTTTGAGTTTGGTATGGGGCAGGGCGATGCTGTCTGTGCTATATTGAAGGAAAATGGGTTTACTATTTTGGAACGCACAAAAGATTATAACAACATAGAACGAGCTGTGCTGGCACAGCTGGATAGGAAGGATTGTGATTAAAATGGCTACAAAAAAGACCGCTTACGAAGCTCCTACGCCTGCATCCGATAAGAAAAAGGCTCTGCAAACTGCCTTAGCTCAAATTGAAAAGAATTTTGGCAAAGGTACGGTTATGCGTCTTGGTGACAAGCCGGAATTGAATGTGGATGCGATTCCCACCGGATCCCTAGCCTTGGATGCTGCACTTGGTATTGGTGGTGTGCCTAAGGGCAGAATCATCGAGATTTACGGACCGGAGTCCTCTGGTAAGACCACATTGGCGTTACATATCCTTGCAGAAGCCCAAAAAATGGGCGGTGAGGTTGCGTTTGTTGATGCAGAGCATGCCCTGGATCCTGTGTATGCTGCGGCATTGGGCGTGGATACGGACAATATGCTGGTATCTCAGCCGGATACCGGTGAGCAGGCACTGGAAATTACAGATGCGCTGGTTCGTAGCGGTGCAGTGGATGCTGTGGTTGTAGACTCCGTAGCTGCTCTTGTGCCCAAACAGGAAATTGAAGGTGAGATGGGCGATACCTTTGTTGGCTTGCAGGCAAGATTGATGAGCCAAGCATTGCGCAAACTTGCCGGCACCATCGCTAAGACAAACTGCGTTGTTATCTTCATTAACCAGTTGCGCATGAAAATCGGTGTAATGTATGGCAATCCGGAAACTACAACCGGCGGTAACGCGCTGAAATTCTACTCATCTGTTCGTTTGGATGTCCGCCGCACTGAGTCTATTAAGGACGGTGGCAATGTGATTGGCAATAAAACCCGTGTTAAAGTGGTAAAAAATAAGGTTGCACCTCCCTTCCGGGAAGCCCATTTTGACATTATGTACGGTCAGGGTATTAGCAAGTGGGGTGAGCTTGTGGATTTGGCTGTGGATATGGATATTGTTCAAAAATCCGGCAGCTGGTTCAGTATGGGTGATGAACGTATCGGTCAGGGCAAGGATAGCGTAAAAGCGTATCTGCAGGAGAACCCCGACGTTGCCCAAAGTGTTGAGGAAAAGGTACGGGAGAATCTTTTGAAAAATACGCCCGTTTCCAAGGCACCTGCTAAGGCAGCAGAGCATCCTGTTGCGGTCAGCGCTGACGATTTCAATGATGAGGATTGAGCAGTTAAAGACAACGCCTGACCGTGCCGGTCGGTATACAGTTCTGTTCTCTGATGGAAGTGTTATTCGCCTTTATCGTCAAACAATACAGGACTTCGGTCTATATGTTGGCGCTGAACTTTCAGACGAGGATATGGAGCGCCTTCACATCGCGGCAGGACAGATGTCTGCCAAAATGCGCGCTGTCCGGATAGTTTCAGCAACCGGTGTATCCAGTAAGGAATTACAGCGTCGCTTGATTCAAAAAGGAGAGGACCCGCAGCAGGCTAAGGCTGCTGTGGAATGGATGACGGAGCTATCCCTTCTTGACGACAGGAAGACAGCACAGCAGGTGGTAAACCGCTGCATCAGCAAGGGTTACGGTATTTCCAGAGCAAAGCAGGCTTTATATGAAAAACAGATATCAAAGGAATTCTGGGACGAGGCTTTGCAGGATTATCCGGAGCAGAATGAGAAAATTATGGCTTTTTTATCCGAAAAGCTATCTGCTGATTCCGATGAAAAACAGGTGCGTCGTGTTATAGATGCACTGATACGCCGCGGACATAGCTACGGCATAATTAAGCATTGCCTCTCACAGCTATGCTTTGACACAGATGAACTCCCGGAGGAATAGTGCATATGGCAAATGTTGGTTTTATCAGTCTTGGGTGCGCCAAGAATCAGGTGGACTGCGAGCGAATGATGTACCGTGTTCGTGAAGCAGGGCATGTGGTTTGTGAGGGAATCGCCGGCTGTGATGTGGTAGTTATCAACACATGTGGTTTTATTGATTCTGCAAAGAGTGAGGCAATTGATTTTATTTTGCAGACAGCGTCACTGAAAGCAAACGGTGCAGTTGGCAAAATTTTGGTTACCGGTTGCCTTTCTCAGCGTTATCAAGATGAAATTGTAAAGGAAATGCCGGAAGTTGACGGTATTTTAGGCACCGGCAGTTACAATGAAATTGTTCCGGCAATAGAAGCACTTTTAGACGGGAAAAGCGTGCGTGCATTTGCCTCCATTGATTTGCCGGAGGAAGAAACCGGGCGAATACTCACAACACCTGAGCACTATGCGTACATTAAAATTGCAGAGGGCTGTGACAATCGGTGCAGCTATTGCATTATACCTTTCTTGCGGGGCAAGTATCGTAGCCGTGCCATGGATGATGTTTTGTATGAAGCAAGACTTCTTGCAGATAGCGGTGTTAAGGAATTAATCGTTGTTGCGCAGGATACCAGCCGCTACGGTACGGATTTTCCGGAGCATAAACGCCTTCTGCCGGAGCTTTTGCGCAAGCTGTGTAAAATCGATGGTTTTCATTGGATTCGTATTCATTATGCATATCCCGACGAGATTGATGATGAACTGATTGACGTTATTGCCTCAGAGCCCAAAATTGTTAATTATTTGGATATCCCAATTCAGCATTGCAGCAGTAAAATATTAAATCTGATGAATCGCCGCGGTGACAAGGCATTTTTAGAGGCGCTATTTGAAAAGCTGCGCAATCGAATCCCAGGCTTAATTTTACGAACCAGTGTGATTACCGGCTTGCCGGGAGAGGGCGAGGAGGAATTTGCAGAGCTTTGTGAATTCTTAAAGCAACAGCGGTTAGAACGTGTTGGTGTATTTCCATTTTCTCCCGAGGAAGGTACGCCTGCGGCAAAAATGGAGTATCCGGATGCCGAGGTCGCCCAGGCGCGTGCGGAAATCATTGAACAAATACAATCCCGTATTATGGACGAAAGCAATACTTCTATGATTGGAAGCAAACTGGAAGTATTTGTTGATGGTTATGATGAAGCATTTGGCCAATACTATGGTCGCTCCTATGGCGATTCTCCGGAAATTGACGGACGCGTTTGGATTGCAGCTTCTGAAGACTTGTCCATTGGTACATATGTAAACGTCGAGATTGACAGCGTTATTGACGGGGACCTGTCTGGATGTATTTTGGAGGAATAAAAATGACACTGGCAAGCAAAATTACATTAATTCGGGCTGTGATTATTCCCGTATATATGTTGCTGATGTATCTGAGCAATGGATATCCCAATTATTGGATGTGGCTGGGCCTGTTGGTGTTCATTTTGGCTAGCATAACGGATTACATCGATGGCGTAATTGCCCGCAAATTGAATCAAGTGAGTGATTTTGGTAAATTTCTTGACCCCTTGGCAGATAAACTTCTGACCATTGCAGCAATGACGATGTTCTGCCAATGGGGTAGAATGCCGGCATGGGCTTTGATGATTGTTCTAACCCGCGAATTTGCTGTGACGGGCTTGCGACTTGTTGCCGTTGGAAAGGGTAAAGTGATTGCTGCTGGCTGGAGCGGTAAGGTAAAAACAGCCAGTACCATGATTGGTTTGCTTGTTTGGATGGCTTTTCCCACGGTGCAGTGGCTTGGTATAATTGTCACGGTTGTTATTGTTGTTACAACGGTTTATTCCGGAGTGGAGTATTTTATTCAAAACTGGAACTGCCTTTGGGACAAATGAAATATCCAATATAAAAAGGTAGGCAAATTTTGCCTACCTTTTTTGCGGGTATTTTGCCTATTTTATTGAAAATAAGCATCTATTTTGTTCACATTTTCTTCTGTTAGTGTTGTCAATGGCAATCTGCAGGAACCGCAGTCATATCCAATGCGCGCCATTGCGGCCTTTACAGGGACAGGATTTACCTCGCAGAAAAGTAATTCAATAAGGGGTAAGAGCTCTATTTGAATTGCACTGGCAGTGTCAAAATCGCCGTCCAGTGCTGCATTTACAAGGTAACGTGTTTGAATTGGCACCACATTGCTCATAACAGAAATAACGCCACGTCCACCAAGCGCAATGACGGGTACAATCATATCATCATTTCCTGCCCAAATGTAGAAATCGTTTCCGCAATTTGCTATAATATCTGCTATTTTTCGAATACTTGTTGATGCTTCCTTTACGCCCACAATATTGTCAATTCGTGAAAGTGTTCGGTATACAGAAACCGGAATATCCAATCCTGTGCGGGATGGTACATTGTATAGGATAACCGGTATTTTTACAGAATGTGCAATACGCATGTAATGGGCAATGAGTCCGTCATTTGTTGCTTTGTTATAATAAGGACTGACCACCAGCAGAGCATCAATACCACATTTTTCAGCTTCTTTGCTCAGGTATACGGCATGCTCTGTGTCATTGGAACCTGTGCCGCCGATGATGTACATTTTATCTCCCACATATTCTTTGCAACGGCGAAATAGCTCCAGCTTTTCATCATCGGAAAGTGTTGCAGATTCACCGGTAGTTCCGCAGATTACACAGGCAGATACCTTCGCCTCCAACTGCCGTTTTAGAAGCATTTCCATCATAGGATAATTTACTTTTCCATCAAGAAAAGGTGTTACAAGGGCAGTGCAAACACCGGTAAATATAGGTTTTCTCATAATAGCATCCCTCCGCACCAGTCTATGCCGAAGGGATGTATTTTGTCTGTTGCAAATTGGGGCAAAATCGACTATACTTATATTGCTTTCTAAATTTGGAGGATTACTATGAAAACCCATGACTTTTGGTATGATTTGCCGGAGGAATTGATAGCCCAAACACCTTTGGAGAAACGGGACAATTCCCGTCTTTGCGTCTTGGACAGAAACTCCGGCGAGGTTTGCCATAAACATTTTTATGATATTATCGACTATTTACAGCCCGGGGATTGTTTGGTGATGAATGATTCCCGTGTGCTGCCGGCAAGGCTTTTGGGTCATCGTCCTACTGGCGGTGCGGTGGAGGTTCTGCTGCTCCGAGACCTAGGGAAAAAAAGATGGGAATGTCTTTGCAAGCCGGGCAGGAAAATGCAGGTAGGCAGTGAGGTTGTATTCGGTAACGGTGAGCTGACGTGCTTGGTTACAGATGTGAAAGAGGACGGGAATCGGATTGTAGAATTCTGTTTTGAGGGAATTTTCCTTGAGGTGCTGGAGCGACTAGGGAAAATGCCCTTACCGCCCTATATTAAGGCGGAGCTTGCTGACCAAGAGCGCTATCAAACGGTTTATTCCCGTGAGATTGGCTCTGCTGCGGCGCCTACTGCCGGATTGCATTTTACCAACGAATTGCTGGAAAAAATTCGGGAAAAAGGTGTCAATACCGCTTTTGTAACACTTCATGTTGGTCTTGGCACATTTCGACCCGTAAAGGCGGAGGAAATTACAGACCATCATATGCACGCTGAGCTTTGCATGCTCACAGCTCAAACAGCGCATATGCTCAATGAAACCAAGGCAAGGGGCGGCCGCGTTATTTGTGTTGGCACAACCTCCTGCCGTACGTTAGAAAGCCTTGTTAATGAGGACGGTTCTTTTGAGGCAAAATCAAAATGGACTGAAATTTTTATTTACCCCGGTTATCAATTTAAAGCCATGGATGGGTTAATTACAAATTTTCATCTGCCGGAAAGCACCTTGGTAATGTTGGTTTCCGCCTTTGCCGGTCGGGAGCATGTATTAAACGCCTACAAAGAAGCGGTGAATGAAAAGTATCGCTTTTTCAGTTTTGGCGATGCAATGTGCATTTTGTAAGGAAGTGAAACTATGAACGCCCCAGTAGATGTCAGCCAAATCAGGATAGAAACGGATAGACTGATTCTCCGCCCGTGGAAAGAATCAGATTTGCAGGATTTCTATGAATACGCAAAAATACCCGGTGTTGGTGAAATGGCTGGCTGGGAGCACCACGCGTCCATCGCAATCTCTGAAAAAATACTGCATGCATTTATTACCGAAAGAAAGACATTTGCCTTGGAACTGAAGCAAAATAAGAAGGTAATTGGTTCTTTGGGCCTGGAACCTCGGGACTGGAATGGCGGTTTCGATTCTCAGTTGCGGGGTCGGGAAATCGGTTATGTGCTTTCCAAGGATTATTGGGGTAGAGGGCTTATGGTGGAAGCAGTGAAAGCGGTTGCTGACTACTGCTTTTCAGAATTGGATTACGATTATTTAACCTGTGGTCATTTCCTTAAGAATCACCAATCCCAACGCGTAATTGAAAAATGTGGTTTTCGCTATATTCAGGAAACTGTGCACAAAACAAGAATGGGCACACAGGAACAAACAAAAATGTATATTCTTGAAAAGAATGACTACATTTTTCTGAAAATGAATGCCCCATTCGATGTAACCGGCCTTTCTATTGAGACGGAGCGTCTTTTGTTGCGTCCGATTGTTGCGCAGGATTATCGCTTTTTCCGCGCCATGTCCATAATTCCGGAGGTGGCTGATGTATCCGGCTGGGATTGCCGGGAATCAGAGAACGAAACCCAGCAGAGATTCCAGCGACATATGGAACGCAAAGATACATTCGTTTTATTTCTAAAACAAACAGGAGAATCAATCGGCACTTTATCCCTCCAAGGACGCGAATGGCACACTTATCCCATTGACCAAAAGCTGAAAGGACGGGAATTTGCCTTTGACCTACATCCGGATTACTGGGGCATGGGGCTGATGCCGGAGGCTGTGAAGACAGTTGCGGATTATTGCTTCCAGCGTCTTGATTTTGATTTTCTAACCGCAGGTTATTTTCATGGAAATCATCGCTCCTGTCGGGTTATTGAAAAGTCGGGATTTTCCTATCTGTTTGACTTTGAACTGGAACTTTCCAAAGATAGGACTGTTACTGTGTCCACCTTTATCCGATACAAGGAGATTTGAGTATGTTTGAATTAAAGAAAACAGAAGGGAAGGCCCGACGCGGTGTTTTTACCTGCGCCCATGGCACTGTGCAAACGCCGGTGTTTATGAATGTTGGCACGCAGGGAGCAATTAAAGGTGCGCTTAGTGCTGAGGATTTGAAAAATATCGGCTGTCAGGTGGAGCTTTCCAATACCTACCATTTGCATTTGCGCCCAACGGACAAGGTGGTTCGCCAAATGGGCGGTCTGCATAAGTTTATGACATGGGATGGACCGATTCTCACCGACTCTGGTGGTTTTCAAGTATTTTCCTTATCTTCTTTACGGAAAATTAAGGAAGAGGGCGTTTATTTTTCTTCCCATATTGACGGACACAAAATTTTTATGGGTCCGGAGGAGAGCATGCAGATTCAATCTAATTTGGGAAGCGATATTTGCATGGCTTTTGACGAATGTATTGAAAACCCTGCGCCCAGAGATTATGTGCTGAAGAGTGTGGACAGAACCTATCGTTGGCTTCAGCGCTGCAAGGCAGAAAATGCCCGCTTGAACGCTTTGCCGGACACCGTCAATCCACAGCAAATGCTGTGGGGTATTAATCAGGGCGGAACCTATGCCGATATTCGCATTGACCATATGAAGCGCATTGCGGATTTGGACTTGCCCGGCTATGCTATTGGCGGTTTGGCAGTAGGTGAGACTGCTGAGGAAATGTACGACATTATTGATGCGGTTGAACCTTTCATGCCTAAAGAAAAGACCCGCTACCTCATGGGTGTCGGAACGCCCAG
>JAZSAK010000109.1:0-4456 GCA_045601865.1 Faecousia sp.
CGGTCGCGGACACGGGTGTAAATGGGGTGGTTATAGAAGAACAAATCGTGGCGCAAATCTTTATCCACCAAGGAAAGGCTGTTGCGGAAATATTCTTCCACAGATTCATTATACATAGCAATGCCGGGGAACTGATAAACATTGATAGACAGAGCTTTTTTCTGCCACAGGCCCAACACCAAATCACGATCCATGTGGAATAAATTCCGGGCAATATGCTCCCGAACCTGGCGTACCAGCCACTTCTTGCTCAGCACGAAAATATCCATGGAGGCAAGATAATTCTTCGGCGCGGCATAGTCAACAGCAATATCGGTAACCTCGCCCTTCCGGTCTAGCTTTAGGGCCAGGTCTAGCTGCTTCTTGCCGTTGGCGATGCCGGTTTTGGTGACAACGGTAATATCTCTGCCACTTTCAATATGGGACTGCAGTACATCCTTTAGGTCAATATTAGACAAAACGGCAGAATCAATCATGATGACGTGCTCATCTTCCTTGACATTCTCCAAAAAGCCCATAACGGAATAAAGAGAGTCCAGCTTACCACGATAGATATCGGTGGTGGACATGGAATAAGGGGTCAAGAATTCCAAACCGCCCTCTTCTAACTCCAAGCCCCATTCTTCACCGGCACCTACGTGGTTCATAAGGGATTGGAAGTTATGGCGGGAGATGATACCGATATGGCGCACGCCGGCGGCGACCAGGTTGGACAGTGCAAAATCTACCTGACGGTAGCGGCCGCCAAAGGGAAGGCTGGCCAGGGTACGGGCGTTGGTCAAAGCACCTAAGGATTCGTCGCTGGTAAAAATAATACCCATTACATTCATGGCGCAACCTCCTTACAACATTTCACCGGGCTGAAGCACGGCGTTATCATCCAAAACAGCACCCTTAGCGACGACGCTGATTTTCTTCTTTTCATTGGGCTTGAATGCGCCGCCAACCACGGAATTTTTTCCAATATGGCTGTTCTCACCCAAAATAGCATGGCGAACGATGGCGCCGGGCGCAATGATAACACCGGGCATTACCACGCTGTCCTCAACCACGGCATCCTCCCCAATGGTACAGCCAACGGAAATAACACTGTGGCGTACAGAGCCGTAAATCTCACAGCCTTCTGCAATAAAGCAATTGACAAGCTTGGCATTTTCGTCAATGTAAGAGGAGGGGTGGGCATCGTTTCGGGCAGAGATTTTCGTGCGTTCATCGCCGCGAATGTTAAACTCCGGGTCCTTGCCCAGCAGTTCCATATTCGCCTCCCAAAGCGAATCGATGGTTCCAACGTCCTTCCAGTAGCCGTCGAAGGGGTATGCCATCATTTTATGTCCGGCGTTCAAAAGGGTGGGGATGATGTTTTTGCCAAAATCGTTGGAGGACTCCGGATTTTCCTCATCCTCAATCAGTGCTTGGCGTAAAACGCTCCAATTGAACACATAAATACCCATGGAGGCGTTGGTGGACTTGGGAACCTTGGGCTTTTCCTCAAACTCGTAAATAGAATTATCGGGATTGGTATTGAGGATACCGAAACGGGAGGCCTCTTCCAAAGGTACATTACGCACAGCGATGGTGCAGGAGGCGCCGTGCTTTTCGTGGTAGGCAACCATGGCGGCGTAGTCCATTTTATAGATATGGTCACCGGAAAGAATCACCACATATTCCGGATCAAAACGCTCGATAAAATCAATGTTTTGGTAAATGGCATTGGCAGTGCCCTTATACCAGCCGGATTTTTTGTCATGGCGCTCGTAAGGCGGCAGAACTTGGGCACTACTATGGGTTTTGTTCAAGCCCCAAGGCTGACCGTTACCAATGTACTCATTTAACTCCAAAGGCTGATATTGGGTTAAAATACCCACAGTATCAATGCCGGAATTGACGCAATTACTTAAGGGGAAGTCAATGATGCGGTATTTGCCGCCAAAGGGAACGGCAGGCTTAGCGGTTTTTTCAGTAAGTACCTTTAAACGGCTACCCTGACCGCCTGCCAAAAGCATAGCAATACAGCGCTTCTTTTGAAAAAACATAGAAACACTCCTTATCCTTTTTGTCCCACAGCAAGCGATGGAATGATGCACTGCGGGCAATAAATCTCCATAGATAACATATCACATTTGAAGTGATTAAGAAAGGGATAAATTGGCTAAAATATCCAGTAACTTTCCGTCATTTTCCACAATGTTGTGCCAGGATGTGGGAAAAACACTGGGAGATTCGACAAGATTCCGCCGTTTTTCCATCCAAATGACATCTAACCAACGACCGAATTTATAGCCGCAATTTCTACACACAAAGCTGTGGGAATAGCCAACGCGCTCATGAAATGTTACAGAGCCTTGGTTTTCTGAGGTAATCAGTGAAAAAATGACGTGATAACCCTGCTGCCACAGAATTTCTTCTAAGCAAGCATAAAGCGCTCTGCCAACGCCCTTACCTTGCACCTGCAACGCAAGATAAATGGAAATCTCACAGCACCAACCATAGGCGGCGCGCTCAAAGGGGGCGCTGCCGTAGGCATAGCCCAAAACAGTACCGTTTTCCTCCCAAACCAGCCATGGAAATTGGGCGGTGATGGTTTCAAAGCGGGCAGTGAACGCCTCCAAAGTGGGGACGGTATATTCAAAGGTGTAGGTGGTATTTTGCACATAGGGCGTGTAGATTTCCAAGATTGCCGGAATGTCAGCTTCTGTGGCAATACGTATCATGTAATAACCTCCTACAAAGGGATGATATATGTATATTCTACCTGCTGAATTGAGTGCCGTCAAGGTTGACATGCAAGAAAAACTCAGGTAAAATAGGGAAGAAAAATACACAGAAGGAGGAAGCACCGTGGAAGGCGATAATAGTGGCAACATACCGAGCCGAAGTAGAAAAAGTTTCGCCTCTCGCGGAGTTTTCTAACAGATTGAGTGTGTTGCCTTTCATGAAAAAATGAAAGGAGATCTACACATGGCAGAACGATTTGAAATCGTAACCAACGCGCTTCTTCAAATGCTGGAGGAGAAAAAGTATGCAGCGCTGCGGGAAGTTTTGCTGGTGATGAATCCCAGTGATATTGCTGCGCTGTTTTTGGATTTGCAGGAGCAGCGGATTCCGCTGCTGTTTCGCCTGCTGCCGAAAAGCAAGGCGGCAGAAACCTTTGTGGAGATGGAAGCCGATGCACAGGAGCTGCTGATTCGCAGCTTTTCCGATAACGAGCTAAAAGAAATTGTTGACGAGCTGTATGTGGATGATGCGGCAGATTTGGTGGAGGAAATGCCTGCCAATGTGGTTAAGCGGATTCTGAAAACAGCCGATCCGGAGATGCGCCGGTCTATTAATCAGATTTTGCGATATCCGGAAAACTCCGCAGGCTCTATGATGACCACGGAGTATGTCACCCTGCGCCCCGATATGACGGTGGGAGAGGCGATTTTGCGAATTCGCCGTCAGGGCGTAGACAAGGAAACCATTTACACATGCTATGTCACCGGAAAAGACCGTGTTTTGCTGGGTTTGGTGACGGTGAAGGATTTGCTGTTGGCGACAGATGACGACACCTTGATAGAAGATATTATGTTAACTCATCTTATCTATGTCAACACCCAAACGGACCAAGAAGATGTGGCGAAAATGTTTGCCAAATATAATTTCCTCGCCCTGCCCGTGGTGGACGGAGAACAGCGATTGGTGGGCATTGTCACCTTTGACGATGCCATGGACGTTATCGAAGAGGAAACCACCGAGGATATGGAATTGATGGGTGGTATGCTGCCGTCGGAAAAAACATATCTGAAAAGCTCTGCATTTGACTTGTTCAAAAATCGCATCCCGTGGCTTATGCTGTTGATGGTGTCGGCTACCTTCACAGGGCTGATTATCACCGCATTTGAAGGCGCACTGGCGGCACAGGTGGCGCTAACGGCGTTTATCCCCATGCTCATGGGTACCGGCGGCAACTCCGGCGCACAATCCTCTGTTACGGTAATTCGTGCACTAAGCTTGGATGAATTGCGGTTTTCCGATATTGGCAAAGTGCTGTGGAAGGAGCTGCGCACCGCTGTGCTTTGCGGCATAGCCTTGGCGGTGGTTTGCTTTGTGAAAATTTGGCTGGTGGACCGTCTGCTGATGGGAAATTCCCACATTACCTTAATGGTGGATGCGGTTGTGTGCCTGACGCTGGCAGTGACAGTGGTGTGCGCCAAGCTGGTGGGCTGCGCCCTGCCAATGGTGGCAAAGCTACTGCGCTTAGACCCTGCGGTGATGGCAAGCCCCTTTATTTCCACCATTGTGGATGCGCTGAGCCTGCTGGTGTATTTTCTGTTTGCGCAGATGTTGCTTGGTATATAAAAAATGACACCCAATCGGGTGTCATTTTTTTACTTTGTTATCAGCAGTTCCGCAATTTGGATGGCGTTGGTAGCCGCGCCCTTACGCACTTGGTCGCCGCAGCACCATAGTGCCACAC
>JAZSAK010000110.1:0-2651 GCA_045601865.1 Faecousia sp.
CCGGAAATATCACTGCCACCGCGGGAGAAGGTGCGGATGTGACCATCGGGCATCACGCCGTAGAAGCCGGGAATCACCGCCCCGCCCTTGACAGGCATTTGCTTGCACAGGGCATCGTAGGAGGCTTTTTGGTCCACAGAACCGTCATAGTTAAATTTAACCCAATTGGCAGCATCGATGAAGCGGAAGCCCAAATAGGCAGCCATCAGTTTGGCGGAGAAGTATTCGCCACGGCTGACAAGCTCATCCTGGGCAACCTCTTTGGCATCCAGCCGCTTTTTCAGCTCAGCAAATTCTGTCTCCAAGTCCAGCTGAATATGTAATTCGTCCCGAATTTCCAAATAACGGGAGGTAATCATTTCAAAAACAGAGGTGCAGTCCACATTATACTGGGTGTGGGCATGGCACAGATACAGCAAATCTGTCAGCTTGTGGTCCTTACTGTGGCGCTTGCCAGCGGCGGAAACCACAACCACGCGGCGACCGGGGTCGCTTAAAAGAATGTCACGGACTTTTTTGAATTGACCGGCGTCTGCCATAGACGAGCCGCCGAATTTTGCAACTTTTAACATAATCAATGTTCCTTCTTTCTAAAGTGCCTTACTGAGGAAGTGCAGCGATAAAAGCGTCAGGATTTTCTTTATGCCATGCATGCATTGTGCAGACGCTGACAGGGTTGGTGATATAGGCGTTGCCCCAGGTTTCCTTTGCGTCTTCCCATTTGCCACCACGGACATAGTAGCAAAGCTGTTCATCGTTCTCTGCCGCCAATTTTGCGCCATAGGGACTGTAAAAACCCTTGCCACAGAGAATATCTACGCAGTCTTGCAAAACATTATATGCTGTGGGGTAACGACCTGCGCCCTGACCGTAGAAACTCATGCGGTTGGATGCGTCACCCATCAGGGTGATTAAATTGTAGTTTGCAGGCACGGCAGCCTCCAAGGAGCCGGCAGGGCACAGTGTGGGTTGCACATAGGCGCTGACTTTGCTGTTTTCCAGCTTACCGGTGGAAATCAGCTTACAGACATAGCCGTTGTTGCGGAAGTTTTCTACATCCTCGGCGGTGATTTTGCTGATGCCAGCCACGGGAACTGTGGCAGTGTCCAGGCTGATGCCAAATGCAATGTTGGACGATAGAATAATCTTGTGCCAAGTGTCAATGCCCTCCACATCGGTGGTGGGATTGGCTTCGGCATAGCCCAAAGACTGGGCTTGCTTCAGTGCCTCGTCATAGCCCAAGCCCAAACGGGTCATGGAATCGAGAATATAGTTACAGGTACCATTCATGATACCACCCACAGCGCTCATGGTTTGGGCACGGCGGGAACGCTCCACCTCGGAAAGCCAGCCGATGCCACCACCGACAGCGGCAGTACAGCGGAATTTCAGACCTTTTTGCTCCGCAAGTGGAATCAGCTCGTCATAGTAAGTGGCAACCAAAGCCTTGTTGGAGGTGACAATGTTTTTGCCTGCCTCCATAGCGGCACGGACGAATTCATAAGCAGGGTGCAGGCCACCCATGGCTTCAATGACCGTATCGATGGTGTTATCATTGAGGATATCCTGATAATCGTGGACAACCTGAGCGTCCTGCAAAGTAATATCTTCTAAGCACAAAATTTTGGCGATTTGCATATCGGTGCGCATTCGGGTCAAATCATAAAAGCCCTTGCCAACGACGCCAAATCCCAAAAGACCGATTTTCATGGTGAATCCTCCTAAAAAGCCATATCCTAAGCACAAATGTTTTTATCAGATAAACACTTGCAATTTCTGTGGAAACAGTATATCATATACGCAACCAAAAAGCCAACTATTTTCGAGAAAAAGTTCACCTTTTGTGCAGATAGTGTAGAAAAGTGCTTTTTCATAGGAGGAAGTTATGCAATATTTTTCTACAAGAGGCAATGCACCGGCGGTGGACAGCGCGCAAGCGGTGCTCACGGGCTTAGCGCCGGATGGAGGACTTTATCTGCCAAGGGAAATTCCTGCGTTTGATTGGCAAGCCTGTGTCAACGATAGTGCCCTTTCCCAAATGAAAAAAATTCTGTCTGCATTGTTGCCGGATATCCCCAATATGGATACATTGGTGGAGAAAGCCTATGCAGGAAAATTTGAAACAGAGGATTTAACACCCACTGTGCAGGTGGGGGATTTTACGGTTTTGGAGTTGTTCCGCGGACCGACCTCCGCATTTAAGGATGTGGCGCTTTCCATGCTGCCCCAGCTGATGACCGCCGCCAAAACTGCCAAGCAGATGAGCGAAGACATTCTGATTCTCACCGCAACCTCCGGCGATACCGGCAAGGCGGCGCTGGAGGGCTTCAAGGACGTGCCGGGAATTGGGATTTGCGTGTTCTATCCGGATGGCGGTGTTAGTCAAGTGCAGCGGCGGCAGATGGTCAGCCAAGAGGGAGAAAATGTGAAGGTTTGCGCCATTCGGGGCAATTTTGACGATGCCCAAACCGGCGTGAAAAATGTATTTTCCCAATGCGCAGAAAAGACGTTGCCATTCCGTTTATCCAGCGCCAATTCCATTAACATCGGCCGTTTAGCACCCCAAATTGCCTATTATTTCAAGGCGTATGGTGATTTGCTGACCCGCGGAGAAATAGCCATGGGAGATGAAGTGAATTTCTCTGTACCCA
>JAZSAK010000111.1:0-17145 GCA_045601865.1 Faecousia sp.
GGACCATCTGAGAAACGTAGGAATTCTCATTGTCGTACCAGGAAACGACCTGAACCTGAGTCTTGCCGTCGGGCAGCTTGTTGACCATGGTCTGAGTTGCATCGAACAGAGAACCGAAGGTCATGCCAACGATGTCGGAAGAAACGATCTTGACCTCGGTGTAGCCGTAGGACTCGGTCTGAGCAGCCTTCATAGCAGCGTTGATCTCTTCCACGGTAACAGCCTTAGCGCAGACAGCGTTCAGGATGGTGGTAGAACCGGTGGGAGTGGGGATACGCTGTGCAGCACCGATCAGCTTGCCGTTCAGCTCGGGGATAACCAGGCCGATAGCCTTAGCAGCACCGGTGGAGTTGGGAACGATGTTGATAGCGCCAGCGCGGCTGCGGCGCAGGTCGCCCTTACGCTGAGGACCGTCCAGAATCATCTGGTCGCCGGTGTAAGCGTGAATGGTGCACATAATGCCAGCTTCGATGTTAGCCAGCTCGTGCAGAGCCTTAGCCATGGGAGCCAAGCAGTTGGTGGTGCAGGAAGCAGCAGAGATGATGTGGTCGTCCTTGGTCAAGGTCTCGTGGTTTACATTGTAAACGATGGTGGGCAGATCGTTGCCTGCGGGGGCAGAGATAACAACCTTCTTAGCGCCGGCATTGATATGAGCCTGTGCCTTCTCCTTAGAAGTGTAGAAGCCGGTGCACTCCAGCACGACATCAACACCCAGCTCGCCCCAGGGCAGCTCAGCAGCGTTAGCCTTTGCATAGATGGTAATCTTCTTGCCGTCAACAACAATGTTGTCTTCGCCGGCTTCAACAGTGTGAGCACCAAAAGGAGCAGCGTAAGCGCCCTGAGTGGAGTCATACTTCAGCAGGTGAGCCAACATCTTGGGAGAAGTCAGGTCGTTGATAGCGACAACCTCAAAACCCTCAGCGCCGAACATCTGACGGAAAGCCAGACGACCGATACGGCCAAAACCATTGATAGCAACTTTAACAGACATGGTAAATTCCTCCAAATTCTAAATTACTGCGATGCAGCATATTCGACTATTTTTTTGGGCTAAAATAAAACCCCATACTTCGCTCATTATACAATAAAGAAAACCTATTGTAAAGTGGTTGTTTTGTAAAAATAAGTGATTTTTTATCGAATGAAATTGACGCGGGCGACAAAAATCGGGGCTAAAGGACATAATTATCCAAAAACGCCCGAATATCTCCTGCGGTTGCCTGCACACTTCCCTGCTGGAACTCCGGCTTGCCGCCGCCGCGTCCATGGCACTGCGCGGTAAAAGCCTTGCCCAAGGCGCGCAGGTCTTGATTGCGGGCTACTAAACAGAACTGATACCCGTCAGAATCGTTTCCTGCCAATACAGCGGCAAATTTTTCGGCCTTGTTTGCCAGCTTGTCTGCCAGCTGCCGCACATATGTGCCGGGCAAGTCGTCAGTGAAGTGCAGGATAACTGGCTGGTTTACATAACTGCATGCAACGTATTCCAAAATCTGCGTTTGCAGGGTATTTGCCCGCAGTTTTTCTGCGCGCAAACTGTCGGTTAACTTCTCGGCTGCGCCGCCAATTTCCAAAACCTTGGCAGAGCAAATTTGCGAAACCTGTCGCGCCTGCTCCAAAAGTGCAGCAAAATAGCGATATGCCCGATTTCCGCAGACCATTTCCAAGCGCACACCTTGGTGAAACTTGGTACAGCTGAGAATTTTCAGCACACCGACTTCGCCTGTGGTGGCGGTATGGACACCGCAGCAGGCGCAAATATCCACGCCGGGGATTTCCACCAGCCGTACCGGATATGCCAGGGCTTTTTTACTGCGATAAGCGATAGTCGCCAACTCTTTTTTACAGGGATATCGGCAGATAATGGGCAAATTGCGCCAAATAATCGCATTCGCCTCGGCCTCCAGCGCCATTAGCTGTTCCCAAGAGGGATTGCAGTCAAAATCCACCTCCACGTTTTCTGCGCCGATATGAAAGCCTACGTTATGACAGCCAAAGGCTTGGTGCAGCAAGCCGGACAAAATGTGCTCGCCAGTGTGTTGCTGCATGAAATCAAAACGACGTGCCCAATCGATACGCCCTTCTACAATTTCGCCCACAGCCAAGGGTGCATCGCACAGGTGAAGGATTTCTTCCCCCTGTTCCTGCACATCCAACACATTTGCGCCAGCCAAAGTGCCAAAATCACAGCCCTGCCCCCCACCTTCGGGGTAAAATGCGGTTTCATCCAGTGTAATCCAATAGCCCTTTTCCGCCTGTGTGCAGCCGGTAACGGCAGAAGAAAAAACCTGCATATGGCAGTCTTTGTAGAATTGTTTTTGTGTCATGCCTAGGTTACCTCCCAGCTTTCTTTGCATCTATCATAGCACAGCAAAAAAGATTTGAAAAGTTTTTTCAAATTTCACTAGTAATATGCGCTTTTTTCCGTTACAATGATAATGAGAAAATATGAGGAGGAAATGACCATGCCTTCTACCTATGCGCACTATCGCTTTGGCGTTCAGGTGCTAGCCAATATGCCCGGTGACGTTCGCAGGACCATTCAGCGGTTTCGGCAACTGTTTGACGTGGGTCTGCATGGACCGGACATATTCTTTTATAACAACATATTGCTCAGAACGGGGGCAGGCTTCCTTGGCGTGAAATACCACGACCAAACCGGCGAGGAATTTTTTACCCGTGTTTGCCGCAACCTGCGATTGGAGCCGTCGGAGGCAGCAACGGCGTATTTGTATGGCGTTTTGTGCCATTACTGCTTGGATGCGGTGTGCCATCCCTACGTCAAAAAGGCGGAGGAAAAAGGAGAAGTGACCCATGCCCAGCTGGAGACAGAGCTTGACCGGCGGTTGCTGGAAATGGACAAAAAAATCCCTGCCCATACCTATGACCTGAGCCAGCACATTGCCTTGACACCCGGCGAATGTGAAACCGTTTCCCGGTTTTACCCTCCCGCCAATGCCGCAAGTGTGAAAAACAGTGTTAAGGGCATGAAGCATTTTATAAAGCTCTTTGCCACACCCGAGGGAATGCGCCGTAGAGTGCTGGAGCAGGGTGTTCGTGCGGTGAGCAAGAACTATTCTCACATGCTCATGGGAGAAAAGCCCATACAGCTTTGCGTCCCCTATGTGGCAGGACTGCTGGAAAAGTATGACAAGGCAATGGAAATGTTTCCGGAAATGCTGACGCAGCTGCAGGCGCACATGACATATAGCGCCCCCTTCGGCGAGGAATTCAAGAAAAAATTCGGCTAAAATAATAGAAATGAAGAGAGAGAAAGATATGAAAACAAAGTTTAAGCTCACGGCGCTGGAACGCAGTTGGGTATGGTATGATGTGGCAAACTCTGCCTTTACATTGCTGGTATCCACCCTGCTTCCCATATACTTTAACGAATTGGCAAAGGCGGATAAATTAGCAGAGGAGTTGTATTTAAGCTATTGGGGCTATGCCGGCTCCTTTGCCACCGTTTTGGTTGCGATTATAGGCCCGCTGTGCGGCACGTTATCTGACCAAAAGGGCTATAAAAAGCCGATTTTTCTGCTGTGCGTGGCACTGGGCGTGGTTGGGTGCGCACTATTGGGTGTTGCCCAAAGCTGGCTGGTGTTTTTGGCAATCTTCGTGATTGCAAAGGTGGGATTCCACTCCAGCTTGGTGTTTTATGATTCCATGCTTCCGGAGATTGCGCCGGAAGGCCCTCGCATGGACAAGCTGTCCACTATGGGCTATGCCTATGGCTACATTGGCTCGGTGATTCCCTTTGTGGCTTGCTTAGGCCTGGTTCTGTTTGGCGGCAGTATTGGGATTGGGCAGATGGATGCAATGATTGCTGCCTGTCTTATCACAGCCGCGTGGTGGGCAGTGCTTACTCTGCCGCTGGCGTTCCGGTATAAGCAAACGGCTTATGTAGAACGGCGGGAAAAGCCCTTTGCAAACACCTTCCGTCAGCTGGCGCAGACCTTCCGCAAAGCAAAGCAGAATAAGCATATATTTACTTACCTTTTGGCGTTTTTCTTCTTTATCAACGGTGTGTATACGATTATTGACATGGCAACAGCCTATGGCACGGCGCTGGGGTTGGACACCACCGGCTTGCTGCTGGCGCTGCTGCTGACGCAAATCGTGGCATTTCCCTTTGCGCTCTTGTTTGGCCGTTTAGCACAGAAGGTAGAATCCGGAAAGCTAATGAAAATCTGCATCCTTTGCTATACAGGCATTACCGTTTTTGCGGTATTTTTGGTGGCACAATGGCAATTTTGGACGCTTGCCGTGCTGGTGGGCATGTTCCAGGGTGCAATTCAAGCCTTAAGCCGTTCCTATTTGGGTAAAATTATCCCACCGGAGCAAAGCGGTGAGTACTATGGCTTGATGGATATCTGTGGTAAGGGCGCTTCCTTCTTTGGTATGGCGCTGGTAGGTGTTATCAATCAGCTGACCGCAGGTGTAAAAATAAATCTATTTGGTTTAGAGCTGCAAAACGCCAATATTGCCGTCAGCTCCCTGGTGGTTCTGTTTATTGTCGGGTATAGCCTGTTCTGCAAGGTGGACAAGCTGAACAGGGAGAAAATCTCCTCGGGGCAATAAAAAAACCGCCCCGGGTATTCCCGGGACAGTAAAAAACAGATTAGTCAGCGGCAAATTGTGCAGCCTGTTGGCGGAATTTGGAAAATTCTTTTTCGCTGCAATCGGCACTGACGCGCAGTGGATGGCGATGATCCAAGCTTAAAATGCCGATAAAGCTGGTGGCGTTGGCGCTTTGGGAATCATTTCCCAAAAATACGCGAAAGGGCTGGACAGTGGCAAGCTTAACAAAATCTTGCGCCTCTTGAAAGGAACGGATTCGGATGTAAAATTCCATAGTTTTCTCCTCAATAGGTTATACAAATTACAGGGAACTGTATAATGGGGAGGACGCGGGGAACACATCCTCAAAACCGAAGCTTATTATATTTTACCAAATCCGATTTTTCAATTGACGAAATTAGAGGATTATCACAAAACACACACTTATTTTTTGGTGGAATTAACATGAAATTTGCTTTTTATACCCTTGGCTGCAAAACAAATCAATTTGAAACCCAAGCGATGGAGCAGCTGCTGGCAGAAAAGGGCCATGAGATTGCCGCTTTTCAAGATGCCTGTGACGGGTATATTATTAACACCTGCTCGGTGACGGCTGTGGCGGACAAGAAAAACCGAGCCATCATTCGCCGCTGCCGCCGCGAAAATCCCCATGCCGTTATCGGCGTGTGCGGCTGCTACACACAGCATGATGCCGATGCAGTGCGTGCCTTGGGTGTAGATGTATTGGGAGGCAGCGGTAACCGCAGTGCCTTTATTGAGGGAATGCTTGCAGCCCTAAAAACCCAACAGCATCAGGAAAAGCTGGATGAGGCACTGCAGCGCAGGGATTTTGAGGTTTTGCCAGCGGGTGGATTGTCTGAGCGAACACGTGCCCTGCTGAAGGTGCAGGACGGGTGCGTGAATTTTTGCACGTATTGTATCATTCCTTACACCCGTGGCCCTGTGCGTTCTGCACCGCTTGCATTGGCGGTGGAGCAGGCGCAACAGCTTGCGCGGCGGGGTTATCGGGAAATTGTGATTACCGGCATTGAGATTGCCTCTTGGGGTGCGGATTTGCCGGGAAAGCCCCACCTTTGCGCACTGGTTTGTGCCATTTGTGAGGCTGTACCCCAGCTGCGTATCCGCTTGGGTAGCTTAGAGCCGCGGATTGTCACAGAGGATTTTTGCCGAGCACTGGTAAAATACCCCAATATTTGCCCGCAATTTCATTTGTCTTTGCAATCTGGCAGCGATAGCGTGCTCATGCGCATGAAACGCAAGTATGACACGGCCCGTTATTTGGAAAGTGTGGCGCTGCTGAACCGCTATTTCCCCCATTGCGCCATTACCACAGATATGATTGTGGCATTTCCCGGCGAAACAGAGGCAGAATTTGCACAGAGCCTGGCCTTTATTGAAAAATGCGCATTTGCGGACATGCATATTTTCCCCTATTCCCGTCGGCCCGGCACGCCGGCTGACAAAATGGCAGGCCAGCACAGCAACGACACAAAAGAGGCCCGTAGCCGCGATGCCATTGCAGTGGCGGAGCGGATGTCTGCCGCGTATCGGCAGAGCATGGTCGGTTCTGTGCAGGAGGTGCTGTTTGAAGAAAAGCAGGGAACCTTATTTGTGGGCCACGCGCCCAATTATGTTAAAGTTTACGCCAAAGGTGACGGCTTGCATAATGAAATTCGCGCGGTGCGTATTGCAGAGGTATACCAAGATGGTGTCTTGGGGCAAGTCTTGTAAAGGCACAAAACAGAAAATTCACAATTTAGGGGCAGACAACCTGGGAAAATTGTGCTATACTATTAAAAATTTGCTTGTGTAAGGAGGTTGTTCCTTTGAAATATTGGCGCGGTTATATTGTGGCAGGACTGCTGGTTGCGTTAACATCTGCACTTACTGCCTTTGCCAAAGCCCACGGTGTACTGGTGGACATGGTATATCCTTATGTCTCCCGCCTGATTCAAACCTCTTTGGCAGGCTGGGCCAGTGGTGCTGATTTTTGTCTGTGGCAGGTACTGGCTGTGGCGCTGATCGTGGTTTTCTTGGCCACGGTTGTGCTGATGATTGTTTTTCGCTGGAATGTGGTGCAATGGCTCGGCTGGGTGCTTGCGGCTGTGAGTGCGGTTTTTCTGCTCCACACCGGTATGTATGGGCTAAATTCCTATGCCGGCCCCCTGGCGGATGATATCCGTCTGCAAACGCAAACAGAGGAGTATTTGGTTTCGGAGCTGGCGGAGGCCACCGTATATTACCGAGACATTGCCGGAAAGCTTGCTACGCAAGTGCCGCGCAATGCCGATGGAACACTGGATTACCCAACGTTTGAGGAGCTGGCACAGCAGGCTGGTAATGGGTTTGACAATCTGGTGGAAAACAAAACGTATTCCGTGTTTTCCGGAGCTACCGATCCCGTGAAAAAGCTGAGCTGGGCGGGTATGTATACCTCTATAGGCATTACCGGTGTGCATATGCCCCTAACCGGTGAAGCGGCAGTCAATCCCCAAACACCGGCGGTGGCACTGCCGTTTGTGATGTGCCATGAGATGTCCCATCGGGTGTGCATTGCCATTGAGCGAGATGCTAACATGGGTGCGTTTTTGGCATGCGATGCCAACACAGACCCCATTTTCCGGTATTCCGGCTATTTCATGGCGTTCCGGTATTGCTATAATTCTCTGGTTTCCATGAACACCAGTGCCGCATCTGCGGCAGCTGAGGAGATTTACAACGGCATTGCTCCGGAGCTGTTGCAGGATCTGCGGGAATATCGAAGCTTTTTTGCTGCGAAGAAAAACGCTGGTGCCACAAACCTTGCCAATTCCGCCAATGATGCCTACATTAAAATCAGTGGCGATGAAAGTGGGGTTGCATCCTATGGTGAGGTGACTGACCTGCTGGTGAGCTGGTATATTCAAGAAATTTATTTGCCGGCCCATAAGGATGAGGAGGTCGTGTTCGATCCATTGGATAAAGAGCAAATTGACTTGACAACACCCATTGAAACCGTTCCGGAAGCAACTGAGGGCGAATGATGGAAGCAATGAAGCAAACACTTTTGGCAGACTTGCCGGAGCTCGGCTTGTCGCTGGCAGATGACTGTGTGGATAAGCTGTGTGCATTTGGTGAGGCAGTTGTTCGGCAAAATGCGGTGATGAACCTTACCGCCATTACAGAGCCGACGGCTGTAGCAAGGCTACACCTGCTGGACAGCTTAACGGTATTAACACTGGCTGACCTCAAGGGGAAAAGCGTGATTGACGTAGGCTGTGGTGCCGGATTTCCGGGTGTGCCCCTTGCCATCGCCTGCCCCGATACCCGAGTTACCTTGCTGGATAGCCTAGGCAAGCGTATGAAATGGCTGGAGGAAACGTTGCCTCAGTTGGGTGTTCGGGCGCACTGTGTCACAGCCCGTGCAGAAGAATATGCGCAAGCGCAACGGGAGAAGTTTGATTTTGCCACCAGCCGTGCAGTGGCGCGGTTGAATATTCTGTTGGAGCTGACCGCACCTTATGTTCGCCTTGGCGGTGCAGTGCTGGCGCTGAAGGGCGCGGCAGCCCACGAGGAGCTGGCGCAGGCCAAAGGCGCGATTAAAAAACTGGGTCTTAAGGTGGAAAAAATGCAGGAATTCTCCATTGACGGCGCGAGCCACTGGGTGATTGTTCTGCGAAAGGTTGCCACCACGCCACCCCAGTATCCCCGTCGCTACGCCAAAATAAAGCAAAGTCCGCTATAACAAAACACCCCCACGGCATCGCCGTGGGGGTTTCATTATAGTGTTTGGATAAATGCCTCCAGGCGGTCTAATCCCTTTTCAAGTGCGGCATCGCTGCAGCAATAGGAGATGCGTATGTGGCCGGGGCAGCCAAAGCAAGAACCGGGCACAGTGGCAACACCGCCCTTGCGAATTAGCAAGGTGCAGAATTCCTCATCCGTAAGCCCAAAGCGTGAAATATCGGGGAAAACGTAAAAAGCACCCTTTGGCTCGGGGAAGGTTAGTCCCATTTCCTTTAGCCGGCGGCAAACAAATTCTCTGCGCTGGGCGTAAACGGCCACCATTGCAGAATTGTCCGTGGACAGTGCCGTAACGCAGGCATCCTGCAAAAAGGTGGGAACAGAGGCAATTTCGGCAGCTTGCAGCAAAAGCAGGCGCGCCACTACATCCTCCGGTCCAACCAAATAGCCAACACGCCAGCCGGTCATGGCGTAGGGCTTGCTAAAGCTTTGGCACAGCAAAATTTGCTCCTGCAATTCCCTGTCCAAGCTTAAATCCGGACATTTTTCCCCGGACAAGCCTTGGTAAACGTTATCGCAGATTACAAAAATCGGCTTGCCAAGGACAGCGTTTTTCACCGCCATTAAGGATTCCTCCGACAGCACAGCGCCGGTAGGGTTGTTGGGAGAGTTCAGGACAATTGCCTTGGTTTTGTCTGTCATCACTGCGGCGAGGGATTCCTTTGTGATTTGAAAATTGTCTTTTTGTGTATCCAGGAATACCGGCCTTCCACCAGCGGCCAAAACAATGGATTCATACAGCGGAAATGCCGGAATAGGAATAATCACTTCCTCACCGGGGTTGAGAATTCCGGTCAAGGCGGTATACAGCGCGCCGGTTGCGCCGACGCTTACCAGCACCTGCTGGGGGGTGCAGGGCATACCCCGCAGGGTTTCAAAGGCGGCAATTTCGTGACATAAATCCGCAGTGCCCTGATTGGGGGCATAGTGGGTGCGGTTTTGGAAAAGGGCGGTCATAGCAGCAGCCTTAATGGGCTCCGGCGTGTCAAAATCCGGCTCACCAATGGTTAACATAACGCAGTCAGGCGTTTCCTTCGCCAGATTGGTGTACAGGCGAATACCGCTTCGCCGCAGATTGCTTAAATTAGAATTGAGTGGAATCATTGGAATTTTTCTGCCAATTTCTCAAAGAAATCGGCACCTTTCAGCAAAATTTCCTCGTTAAAGTTAAAGTGGTCGGAATGCAGAGGTGGGGTATCTCCCAACCCTAGGAAGAAAAACAGTCCCGGCAATTTCCGCTGATAGAAGGAAAAGTCCTCGCTGGTCATGCTGGGCTGCGTCAAATGGGAGATGGGGCATATACTTGCCACCTTTGCAAGCAGCTCCTTGGGATTGAGCACCGCCGGATAGCCGTCACTGCCGGTAACCGAGATGGTACAGCCGGTTTCTTTGGCAATTTCTGCTGCAATGGTGTCCAGGCCGGTGCGCAGGGA
This sequence comes from Faecousia sp., assembly GCA_045601865.1. Classification (GTDB taxonomy): domain Bacteria; phylum Bacillota; class Clostridia; order Oscillospirales; family Oscillospiraceae; genus Faecousia. Next base: position 9,798 of record JAZSAK010000111.1, read on the forward strand.
GTCAAATACTTCATCCTGGAAAGCGCGCAGGCTGCCCTCCAGGCGGGTATGCTCCGATATTGCATTGCGGACACAGCCGCTTTCCATGTGACCGAACTTTAACAGACGGTAAGTGCCATCCGGTAAGGTTTGCTCCATTTGGGCAGCGCGGCGGTAAAATTCCACGCCGGCGGCAAGGGCGTCGATGCCCTCAGCGGCTTTACCGATGTGGGCGGATTTGCCGTAAATGTCCACATTGATTTCGCTGGAACGGCTCATCAACTCCGTTTCGCGGCTGAAAATCTCGCCAAATGGCAGCCCTGGCCACAAATGCAGACCGAAAATAGCGTTCACGCGGTAGTCTTCAAAAAGTGAGGTGTTGCATATCAATCGGGCGCCGCCCGGGACTTCTTCACCGGGCTGAAAAACAAGCAAGATATTGTGGTTAAGCTTATTTTTTCCATTTAACCGACGGGCAAGCTCCAAAAGGATAGCCATGTGCCCGTCATGGCCGCAGGCGTGCATATGCCCGGGATGGCATGAGATATAGGGCACATCGTTTTGCTCTGTAATGGGTAAGGCGTCGCAGTCGGCACGAAAGGCGATGGCATGGTCAGCGCCAAAGTCAAAAAAGGCGCACAGTGCGTTTTCTATGGGGCTGAAAACATGACAGCGCAAGCCCAGCAAGGCGCTGCGCAAATAGGCCATTGTTTTTGGCAGTTCCAATTCCAGCTCCGGAATTTGATGCAGATTGCGACGGTCTTGAATGATTTGCATACAGATTGCTCCTATGGCTAAAATTTTCTATATTATATTGCATTTTCCTGCCGGTGTCAATTTTTATGCTTGTGTTTTCCGGGGAAAGGTGGTAACATGGGGATAACAGAAAGAAGGAGCGTTGGCTATGGATGCACAACAGATTATTGAATATATTCGCACATCGGAAAAAAAGACGCCGGTAAAGGTATATGTTTGGGAGAAAACCAAGGTGCCGTTTCCCAACTGCCATGAATTTCCTGCCGGTGCGGGGTGCAAAATCGTCTTTGGCGATTGGAAAGATGTTCAGCCTGTTTTGGAAAACAATGAATTTGCCCACATCGAAGTGGAAAACAATTGCCGCAATTCCGCCATTCCTATGCTGGATATGAAGAATATTCCTGCCCGCATCGAACCGGGCGCCGTGATTCGGGAACAGGTGGAAATCGGCAAAAATGCGGTGATTATGATGGGCGCGGTGATTAATATCGGCGCGATTGTCGGTGAGGGCACCATGATTGACATGGGCGCTATTTTGGGCGGCCGTGCTATCGTGGGAAAAAATTGCCACGTTGGTGCCGGTGCGGTACTGGCTGGCGTGGTAGAGCCGGCGTCTGCAACGCCTGTAATTGTGGAGGATAATGTGATGATTGGCGCCAACGCAGTTGTGATTGAGGGCTGCCGCGTGGGTGAAAATGCGGTGGTGGCTGCCGGTGCGGTGGTGGTGAATGATGTTGCGCCAAATACAGTGGTAGCCGGTTGCCCTGCCAGAGTGATTAAGGTCAAGGACGAGAAAACCACGGCAAAAACGGCATTGGTGGATGCTCTGCGGGAACTGTAAGAATTGTTCCATGCGTAAATAGGAAGATAAAAACCTCCGGCTAAGCCGGAGGTTTTGCTTTGTCTTAGAGAAAAAAACTGCGTTGCATCTGGAAATTGCGGAATTACTGTTTTTTTGCCAGTCGGGCATCCTTGCGCTCCTGCTTGGTTTTGCAGAATTTTTCCAGCTGCGGTACAAACAGCAGGCAAATCAGCGCCGCGGTAAAGCCGCCGTTATACAGGCAGAAGCCGCCATGCATATCGGGAACGGCAGTGACCAGCAGATAGTGCAGACCTGCTGCCAGCATGCCGTGGAAAACGCCATACTTTCCGGAAATGGGGGAAAGTCCGTTGGCGTAGCACAAGCCAATCAAAATAGACTGGTTGCCAATGGTAAGGCCATAGCTATCGCCGCCCAGCAGCTTGAAAATCCAGCCGAATAGGAAGGAGGTAATCATGTAGCCTGCCATAATGGGCCACACATTGCCGGGATGGGAGCCGGAATTGCAGGTTGCCAGCATACAGAACACAATGCCAAAGGTCATGCCGGTCCAAACATTTGTGCCGTCGATGCAGCCTGCCAGATTAAAGTAGCCCACAATCATCAGTCCAAACACACCCACATTCATCAAAAACGGTGCGTAGCCGTACTTGGCTGTGAAGCTGACGCCATGACCGGAATCCTTCAGCAGATTCCAGTAATCCTTGGGTTTGCATCCCATCAACAGAGCAAACACAATGCAAAGGCCGAACAGAATAAAGCAGAAAATGTTGGTGTTGGCAAAGGATGCAGTATCCAATGCGCCCATGGTGCTAAGCTTGCCCAGGTCGCCAATTTTCCAGCCCAGCATCACATTGTAAAGCACAGTCCGCAGGAAAAATGCGGTCATGCCAATGGGCACAGCGGCATTGTAGTGGTCATAGCCCTTGTGAATGTTGGGCGCGTGGGCAAGGCCTGCCGGCAGGAAAAAGCCGATTATCAGACCCACAGCCAAAGCCAGTCCCAAGCCCAGAGGGTTAAAGCCCGCATATTCCAAACCGGGGTAGCGCAGAAGCAGGTCGGAAATCAGGGGTGCAATACCGGTGGAGTACATCATGGCATTGGCCATAGCGCCTGCCTTTTCTTTTTTTACCAAGGCATACAGCAAAACGCCTAAAATGGTGGGCACCATGTTCAGCGGATTGATGCCCCAAGAGCCAAAGCCAAGGGTCAGCAGCACGCCCAAGGTGGTGACATTGTTGGGCTTTGCACCGGGCAAGAAGCACAGCGCAGTGCAAATTAGCCCCACAAGGCCCATATTCAAAAAGGTTGCGGCGTAGCCGCCTAAGGCAAAATAGTTGGTGGAAATTTTGCAGGTTCCGGACCAGATTTTCCACAGACCGGTAAGCATAGTGCCTCTATCCGGCATACAGAAAGCCCCAATTACAAAGCACACGGAGACAAAGGCGAAGAACAGTTTCAGGAAATTGCTTTCCGACATATTGTTGATTTTTTTCATAGTGCACCTCTTTCTTGCTTTTTATATAATAGCACAGATTTTTCAGAAAGGCAAAAGGGCGACCCAGTACGCACCAGGTCGCCCAGACGGTCGGCATTACACTTCTGCACTTCACAGCGGTGACCCGCTATTATCCGTCAGTCATGCAGAAGGAGAAGATTAGATTTTTTCAGCGGCCTCAACCACGTGCTTCATCAGCACAGATGTGGTAACACTGCCTACGCCGCCGGGAACAGGGGTGATTGCCGCAACAATGGGCTCAACCTCGTCAAACTTGGCGTCGCCGGCAATACCGCCCTTGCCGCCCTTGGCGTTAATCTTGTTCTCATCCCAGTTGATGGAAACGTCAATCACAATTTGGCCGGGGCGAACATAATCGGCAGTCAGGCTGTTCAGCACGCCTGCGGCGGACACGATGATGTCGGCATTGCGGCAGATTTCTGCGGTATTTACCGTGCGGGTGTGGCAGGTAGTAACCGTGGCGTTCTTGCCCATGAGCATCATGCCCGCAGGCTTGCCAACCACCAGGCTACGGCCGATAACGACGGCATTTTTGCCCTTGCAGTCGATGCCGTAAAAATCCAAAATTTCCATACAAGCGGCAGGGGTGCAGGGGGCATAGCCCAAATCGTCCAGTCCCTCAAATACGCCGGCGTTACTCATGTGGGTCATGCAGTCTACGTCCTTCTTGGGGTCCAGGCGGTTGCAGATTTCATTTTGGTCTGCTTTCAGGTGCTTGGGCAGGGGACGGAACATCAGCACGCCGTGGATAGAATCGTCGGCGTTGACTTCGTCGATAACTGCCAAAACCGCTTCCTTTGTGGCATCAGCAGGCAGCAGATAATTTTTTACATCTACGCCAACCAGCTCAGCACGCTTGGTGGCGCCCTTTTCGTAGCTCAAATCGGAGGGGTCTTCGCCCACACGGATGATGCCCAGGGTGGGCACAATTCCCTTTTCCCGCAGAGCAGCGGTGCGCTCTTGCAGATTTGCGTTCAGGGCATCGGTAACTTCCTTGCCCAGCAGTAACTTAGCCATATGTATATTCTCCTTTTGTTTGCCCGATTATTGACCGAAGCCGGCCTTAACGGTGTTGAAAATCTCGTCTGCCAGTGCACAGTAGGTGTTAAGCATGCTGTTTGCCTTGGCGTTCATCTGCTCCGCCACTTCCCGATTTTTCAGGGTCTTGGTGTTGATAAATACATTCAGCGAGGCTGCCTGCAAAGCTGCCTTGCAGCAAACCGCACCGCAACCGGCATCGGAAACAGCCAGACGGCTGCCCTTGTCAGCAAATACCTTAATATAGCCAATGGCTTCGCAGCACAGCTCCATAATGTGCATGGGGACAGCACAGGCGATAACGGTGGCCTCTTCCAAAACGGCATCACGGGTGGGGTCATCCTTGGGAATACCGTAAGCCTTTGCCAGCGGCACAAAGCCCTTGTCATCTGCTTCCACCTGGTCTAACAGTTCTTTTTGCAGAGCATCGCACTTCGCCTTTAGCGCAATGATTTCTTCTTCCACCTCGGCGTATTTTTTCTTGCCTACGGTGAGTGAGCCCACCATATTGCCCAGAGCAGTGCCGATAGCACCTACCAAAGCGGCAGCGCCGCCACCACCGGGGGCGGGAGCATTGGATGCCAGCACTTCCACAAAAGTGCGGCAGGATTCCAAAGTCATATCCATAGAATCGTTCTCTCCTTCATATTACGGCAATTCCGTATTTTCTTACCGAATAGGAATATACCATTTTTTGTGTCCGCTGTCAATACCGCTTCTGTAAAAAAACGGCACTGCCGCAGCAGTGCCGTTTGGCTTATTCGCAGGTAACGCTTGCGCCGTTGGGAACAATGGCAATGTAGGTCTTGCCAACGCCCAAAGTGAGGGGGGTTCCATCTTCTAAGGTATAGGTGAAGGGATCAGAAGCGTTTTTCCGTGTCCACCGAATGGGAACCAGCTGGCCGTTGCAGGCAAAGTAGCCCTCGCCGCTGCCTTCCAGATTCACCTTTGCGTAGGCAATGGAGTTATACCGATAGGTTTCTGTGGGGGCACGCAAGACCAGAACATTGCGGAACGCCAGCTGCTCGCCTGTGGCCGCATCGGGATAGGGCGCGTTTTTCTTAACGGCTAGGTATTTGTTGGATTCCTTGTTGTATTCCAGCTTGGTGGATATGTAGCTGTAATATTCCTTGCTGTTAAAGTTGATGTTAATGGTCTTGGTGGGTTTACCTACGATAATCTTCTCGTCGTCAAAGAGCAGGCCGCAGTTTACCTCTTCGCCACGGGTCAAGGGGAAGCCCTTGTCCTTTGCGTAGTCAATTGCCCGCTGACCTACCAGGAAGTGGCTTTGCCAGGCGGCGTAGGTTTTGCCGTCCCGCTTTAAATTGTTAAAGAAATAGGGGTATCCGTTGGTGGTGCCGTCCATGTGGTTAATGCCGATTTTGTCCATATATTGCTGGGCGCCGATTTCCGGATGTCCGGGGATATCGCTTTTGCCGTAATGGACGAAAATGGCATCATAGCTCAAGGAAATGTTCACAAAGTGGCGGCGGGCACTGCGAATGGTGCCCATGGATTTTACAGAGGCAAGGTCGGAGAAAACGCCCATAAAACGAGTCTCGCCATCGTTAGTCAGAGCTTCGTATAGGATGTCCGGCTCGCTGATGCCGTGAGGCGGAACGTCATTGCTGATCATAACAGTGAAGGGACGGCTTGTGTAAGGTGCGTCCAAGGGCTCACCGGTGAGAGGATTGCGATGTATAATGGGAGGATCCGTAGGGGGATCTGTGGGGGGATCCGTGGGAGGATCGGTAACGACCTGTGTTTCCGTGGGCGGTTCGGTGGGCTCTTCCTTCGGGGCACAGGCGCACAGCGTCAACAGCAACAGTGCCAGTGTTAAGCACAGAAAACGTTTCATATAAAAGTAATTCCTTTCCCAGCCTGCCAAAATAGACAGGAATCGACAGTTTTTTACACACCACATTATAGCAGAATTCCCCGAAAATGCAAGGGGTAGATATGCAACTGGAAAAAAGACCCAATATCTTGTGTCCGCAGGAGAAAATTGGGAAAAACACGGAAAAATCAGTTGACAAATATGCGGAAAACCGCTATAATACATGAGCCTGCGTGTGCAGGCAATCCTTGCTCATGGCGAGACCATGGGCCAAAAGTCCAAAAGGAGGTGCAAACAACATGGCTAAGATCACCGGTAAGTACGAGGTGCTTTACATCATCGACCCTGCTCAGGGCGAGGAGGGCATCGCCGCACTTGTGGAAAAGTTCAAGGCAATGGTGGAAGCGGAGGGTACTCTGACAAACATCGATGAGTGGGGCAAGCGTCGTCTGGCATACCCCATCAATGATCTGCCCGAGGGCTACTATGTTCTGATGAACTACGAGTCCAAGCCCGATTTCCCCGCTGAGATGGAGCGCGTTATGAAGATCACCGAGGGTGTCATGCGCTGCCTGACCACCGTAGTGGAGGAGTAAGCTATGCTCAACCACATTACCATTATGGGTCGACTGACCCGTGACCCCGAGCTGCGCCGGACAGGCTCCGGTGTTGCCGTTGCCAGCTTTACGCTGGCGGTTGACCGCGATTTTGGCGGTCGCGATGGCGGCGAACGGGAAACCGATTTCATCGATTGCGTTGCGTGGCGTCAAACGGGAGAATTTGTCTCCAAGTATTTCGCCAAGGGCCGCATGGCGGTGGTATCGGGTCGTCTCCAGATTCGTAACTGGAACGACAAGGATGGCAACAAGCGCCGTACAGCCGAGGTTGTGGCAGACAATGTCTACTTCGGCGACAGCAAGCGCGATGGCGAGGGTGGCACTGCTTATGCAGCAGCACCGGCTTACAGCGCACCTGCAGCGGCTCCTGCATCGGATTTTGCGATGCTGGATGACGATGACGCACAGCTGCCTTTCTAAAAGAACTTTTCTACTAGACTGACAAGGAGGTAATCTTCATGGCTAACGAACAGCGTGTTCGCCCCCGCAAGCGCCGCAAGGTTTGCGCATTTTGCGTGGATAAGGTGACCAGCATTGACTATAAGGACACTGCAAAGCTTCGCCGTTTCCTGTCCGAGCGTGGCAAGATTCTGCCCCGCCGTACCACCGGCACTTGTGCAGCGCACCAGCGTGACCTGACCAGCGCCATTAAGCGTGCTCGCCAGATTGCTCTGCTGCCTTATGTTGCTGACTAATGTTATGCAAAACACCCCCGAGGATTTCCTCGGGGGTTTGTTTTTTAGGGGAGGTTCGATTTATTCCCGCACCATGGTTACGACGGA
>JAZSAK010000112.1:0-4578 GCA_045601865.1 Faecousia sp.
TGGTCATAGCCTTGTTCTCCTTTCACAAAATAAAAAAAGTCTCAAGAAATACTTCTTGAGACGAGTAAAGTTTACCCGCGGTACCACTCAAATTGCAGCACTATGCTACCCCTTCAGACTCTAATAAGCCCTATCCCTTAACGCGGGCAAACGGAGAAACCTGGGGGAAAACCCCTCGGAATCTCGGCTCGGAAGTGATGTGTCTGATGGCACCAAGCTGTTGACTTTCACCAAGCGTCAACTCTCTGAAAACCCGGTTTGCCGGACCGCCTTCGTCATAGCCTTTGCGATATTGAAAACAGTGTATCATGTGCGCGGGAAAAAGTCAAATGTTTTTCCTTCAAAATACCAAAAATTTTTTTGTTGACAAAACCAATGGTTTGTGGTTAAATGACAACAACAATAATAGGAAAAGACGATGACGGAAAATTTGCCCTTTTTCCAACGCTTCAGAGAGCCGACGGTTGGTGTGAGTCGGTGCTGCGGTGCTGGGCAATCTGCTTCCTGAGTTGGTGCTGTGAACACGTTTGTTAGTAATGGCACACGGCTTCCCCCGTTACGGGATAGGGCTTAGTAGAGCCTGAGAGTGATTTCTCTTTGGGGGAATAATCAGGGTGGTACCGCGAATATAAATTCGTCCCTGAGACCATGCATTATGGTCTCAGGGATTTTCTTATTTTTCAGAAGAGGAGTTTTGCACTATGAAACAGGTAAGAATCAGCGACATTACAATGGCACAGTCCGGCAAGGGCGTTTGCCTGTCCTTTCGGGAGAAAATCGAAATGGCAAAGCTGCTGGACAACTTGGGCGTGAACGTGATTGAGCTGGAAGGCATTACCCAATCCCGTACCGACGCGCTGCGAATTAAATCCATTGCCGCGGCAGTGGGGCACAGTGTGGTTGCTGTGCCGGTGCAGCTGAGCCAAGAGAGCATTTTGCAGACTTGGGAGGCAGTGAAGCAGGCGCAGTATCCCCGTTTGCAGGTGGTGGCGGCGGTCAGCTCGGTGCAAATGGAATATTTGTATCACAAAAAGGCCGACGCTATGCTGACCGCGATTGGCGATTGCGTTGCTTTGTGCCGCAGTCTTTGTGCGGATGTGGAGCTTGTTGCAGAGGATGCCACCCGCGCAGAGCCGGAATTTTTGCACAGTGTGCTGGAAACGGCGATTGCGGCAGGTGCGCAGACTGTGACTGTGCGGGATTCTGCCGGCAATCTGCTGCCGGAGGAGTTTGGAGATTTTGTGGGTGCGCTTTATGAGGCAGTTCCTGCGCTGGCGGATATTTGCTTAGGTGTTGCCTGCACCAATACACTGGCATTGGCAGATTCCTGCGCCATTGCGGCGGTGTGCCGGGGAGCAGGGGAGATTAAGGCGGCGGCATATCCGCAGGATTGCTGTAATCTTTCCAATATTGCCCGTATTCTTTCTGCCCGGGCAGATACGCTGAAGGCAGGCTGTGGCGTAAAGGTGGCACAGCTGAGCCGAATCATCGACCAAATCACTTGGATGTGCCAAACAGACAGAAAGAAAACCTCTCCTTTTGACAGCGGTGTGCGCAGTGATGACGGCAGTATTTTCTTAACAACACATGATGATGCTGATGCTGTAGCCCAAGCGGTACAGCAGCTGGGCTATGATTTGTCAGAAGAAGATATCCCCAAGGTTTATGAGGCTTTTTCCGCCATTGCCGCCAAAAAAGACAAGGTGGGCATTCGGGAACTGGATGCCATTGTGGCATCTGCCGCCATGCAGGTGCCCCCGGCGTATACTTTAGAAACCTATGCCATCAACTCCGGTAATACAGTAGCGTCCTCTGCCCATTTGCGGCTGTGCCGGGACGGCAAGGTGCTGGAAGGAATCTGCCTGGGCGATGGTCCCATCGATGCCGCCTTTTTGGCAATCGAGCAGATTACCGGCAGACATTATGAACTGGATGATTTTCAAATTCAAGCGGTTACCGAGGGACGGGAAGCCATGGGTCAAACCATTGTGCGCCTGCGCTGGGGCGGAAAGCTTTACTCCGGCAAGGGCATTAGCACCGATATTGTCTGCGCCAGCATTTATGCGTATTTGAGCGCGCTGAACAAGATTGTTTATGAGGAGGAAGAAGTATGAATCTCTCCTTTTCCACCCGCGGCTGGCAGGATATGTCTTGGGAGGATATGGTAGATACGGCGCTGGACATGGGCTTTACCGGCATTGAGGTGTATAACCTTTCCAAGGCGGATGCCCTTTTAAGCCGCAGCGGTCCGTTCCATAAGTACCAAAGTGCAGCAACAGTGCGACAGCTTCGGGATAAAAAACTGCAAATTCCTTGCTTTGACACCTCCTGCGATTTGTCTGACGGGGAAAGCTGTCTTTCCTCCTTGCAGGCAGTGCTGGATGCTGCCCACGATTCTCATGTTCCCTATGTTTCGGCGTGTGCATTGTCCGACAATGAACAGCAGGTACGTCAAAATCTGCAGGCGTTGTTGCCCCAAATTCGCCAAAGCGATGTGCAGCTGCTAATAAAAACCAGCGGTATTTACAGTGATACTGCCCGCCTGCGTAGCTTGCTGGACGAATTTGCCAGCGATGAATTGGCAGTGCTGTGGGATGTGCATCATCCTTACCGTGACTGTGGGGAAAGCGCGGACACCACCATTAAAAATTTAGGCGACTATGTGCGCCATGTCCATATGCGGGATTCTGATGATACCGGCGCGTACAATCTCATTGGCGAGGGTACAATGCCCATTGCGGAGTTTATGCGCGCACTGTCCTCTGTGAATTATCACGGCTTTATCTCCCTGGAATGGAAACCGGTGTGGCTGGAGGAGCTGCAGGACAGAGAAGTGATTTTTCCCTATTTTGTCAACTATATGCGCCGCTTTGAAAATCCCCGCGGTAAGAAAAAGTCGCTGTATTTTAACCATGATGGGTCGGGGCAATATGTGTGGAAAAAGGATGAGCTGATTGATTTAACCTTTTCCCAGGTACTGGACCGCATGGTGGAGGAATTCCCTGACCAGTACGCGTTTAAGTATACCACCTTGGACTACACGAGAACCTATCAGCAGTTTCGGGATGATGTGGATGCCTTTGCCCGTGGGCTGATTTCCCTGGGTGTAAAGGCTGGCAGTAAGGTGGCGGTTTGGGCAACCAATGTGCCCCAGTGGTTTATCAGCTTTTGGGCGGCGGCAAAAATCGGCGCAGTGCTGGTAACGGTGAATACTGCCTATAAAATCCATGAGGCGGAGTATCTTCTGCGCCAATCCGATACCCACACCTTGGTAATGATTGAATCCTGCCTAGATTCGGATTATAAGGGCATTATTAACCAGCTTTGTCCTGAAATCGCCACATCCAAGCCGGGGCAGCCCTTGCACTGCAAGCGATTGCCGTTTTTGCGCAATGTAATTACTGTGGGCTTCCGTCAAGCAGGCTGCCTAACCTTTGATGAGGCAATGGAACGGGCAGATATGGTCAGCACCCAGCGCTTGACGCAGATGGCGGCGGCAGTGCGGCCGGATGACGTGTGCAATATGCAGTACACCTCCGGCACAACGGGCTTCCCCAAAGGAGTTATGTTAACCCATTATAATGTGGTCAACAACGGCAAATGTATCGGCGACCGCATGGGATTGTCCACGGCGGACCGTATGATGATTCAAGTGCCCATGTTTCACTGCTTTGGCATGGTGCTGAGTATGACTTCCTCCATGACTCACGGCGCAACGCTGTGTCCGTTACCCTATTTTTCGGCTAAACAGTCCCTTGCTTGCATCAATCAAGAGAAAATCACCTGCTTTAACGGCGTGCCCACTATGTTTATTGCCATGTTCAACCATGCCGATTATCGGAAAACCGATTTTTCCCATATGCGCACCGGCATTATGGCTGGCGCGGGATGTCCGCCGGAGCTGATGCGTCGTGCGGCACAGCCGGATGAGATGAATATGCGCGGCATCGTCAGCGTCTACGGACAGACGGAATCTGCCCCCGGCTCTACCATGTCGGCATGGACGGATCCTTTTGAGGTGCGCACCGATACGGTGGGCTATGCCTTCCCTCATGTGTGCTGCAAGGTGATTGACCCGGAAACCGGCGAAGAAGTGGGCCCTGGTGTCAACCGCGAATCCTGTTCCCGTGGCTACAATACCATGAAGGGTTATTACAAAATGCCCCAAGCCACCGCCGATACGGTGGATGCCGAGGGCTGGCTGCACTCCGGCGATTTGGCTTGCCGTGACGAAAACGGGAACTATCGCATTACCGGCAGATTGAAGGATATGATTATCCGTGGCGGTGAGAATATTTACCCCAAGGAGATTGAGGAATTTATCTATACCCATCCTGCGGTGCGGGATGTGCAGGTAATTGGCGTGCCGGACAAGAAGTACGGCGAGGAAATCATGGCGTGTATTATCCTAAAAGAGGCAGGAACGGTGAGCGTTGCTGAAATGCTGGATTATATAAAAGCCAGCATGGCGCGGCATAAGGTGCCGCGGTATATCCAATTCGTCGACAGCTTCCCCATGAATGCCGCCGGCAAGGTGCTGAAATACAAGATGCGGCAGGATGCCGCCAAAGAACTGGG
>JAZSAK010000113.1:0-3008 GCA_045601865.1 Faecousia sp.
AACGGTTATCTTCATCCTCATCGCCGCAGAACCCATGCTGGAAAAACTAGACCGCATCAAAGTCAAATATGGCTTAGTTGAATGATTGTATTTTGTGTACCTGCTATGTGGCGATATTTTCCCTTAATTTTTCCCTTACGGGGATGACAAACGATGGTTAACGGCGGTTAAAAGTGGTGGGTAAATGTTCTGAATTGGCTGGTATTTACTAGTAAACAGTTAACTTTGGTTAAAGAAAGTAATTATCCAGCCAAATTCAAATTCCTCTCACTCCGCCAAAATAGCAGATACACTGACTAGTGTATCTGCTATTTTATTTGAGAGGGATTTGAACATTGAAATAAACACGTTTTATGTTATAATTATTTATATAGATAAGATCCTGACTGTCCTGTGGGCAATCAACAGCATCCCTATGGGGCTGTTGATGCAAACTCTTGCCAAACAAATTTTGGCGGTCAAATTTCAAAAAACTGTGAGGTTACAAAATGGAAATTATTACAACAACCAAGGCACCCGGTGCCATTGGTCCCTATAGCCAGGGTTATATTGCAAATGGGTTCGTATACACTTCCGGTCAAATTCCAGTGGTTCCGGAAACGGGGGAAATTCCCCTAGGCATTGCGGCACAGGCAGAGCAAAGCTGCAAAAATGTAGGTGCAATACTGGAAGCGGCAGGTGTTGACTTTTCAAAGGTATTCAAGACCACCTGCTTTTTGGCTGACATGAATGACTTTGCAGCATTTAACGAGATTTACGCCAAATACTTTATCTCCAAACCTGCTAGAAGCTGTGTGGCCGTAAAAGCGCTTCCCAAAGGCGTTCTGTGCGAAATCGAGGCAATTGCCGTCAGATAAATACTATTTATTCAAAAAACAGCTTGCTGCAGTCGCAGCAAGCTGTTTTTGTTATCCGGGGAAAATATTCGTAATCAGAATAACCAGTGGCAAAACCAGAGAGAACAAGCTAATCAGCCACGGATAAATCACGCGGCGGGAACAAAACATCAACGCCAAACAAATCGCCGTCAGCACCAATGGTCCCACGACCGCCGTCCCTCTGCCGACCATCTGCGCAAACTCTCCGGTCTCCTGAATGTTAATGCCCACATTCGCAGGCAGAGTCACCATGTTGTACAGGGCAAGTCCCACTGCAGCTACGGCCACAGGGATCGCAAGTACCACACTGCGCATGCGGTAACTCAATTTCCCAAAGGAACGCATAAAACGAATGAAGCCAAATTCATTTTTACCCATAGCCACACCTCCGTCGGTTATCATCATTTTTTATATCATAGCATATTATTTACCAGGATGCAAGTCGGATAATTTTTCAACTTCCACCATTCTTTCAGTCCGTTTTTTTGTACTTATTATAGTGTATCCTTATATCATCAAAAACACCAAGGAGGTAACCGAAATGAAAACAGCTGTTATTCGTCCCACAACCATGCAAATGCGACAGAATATCCCCCACCCCAACGCCGCCACCAGGAAGGAAATGCTCCATAAGTTTCTGGACCTTCTTGTAATGGGCGCAGTCGGTGCAGGTCTTTCCGCAGCAACATTGTTTTGGCTGGTATTAGCCTAACACACATCCTCCTGTCGCAGCACACGGCAGGAGGATATTTCTTTGTTTTCAACCTCGACCAGACCGACACTGCCACCAAAGCTACCACAGGTGCCTGGGTTTAAGACCCAAATTCCATCCTCAGTACGATAGCATGCAGCCTGGTGGGTATGGCCGTACAGGATCAGCTTTGCATCTGCCAGACGGGCTTCTGCAACCAATCGGTAATCACCGGATTTTACAAAGTGTTTGTGACCGTGGGTCATATAGGTACGCACACCGGCAATATCATAGCACAAAATCTCCGGCTGATGTGGATCGCAGCGATAGCGGTCACAGTTACCGGGAACTTGATGAAAGCGGATATTGGGATACTGCTCTGCCATAGCTTGTCCGTCATCATAATGGTCTCCAAGGTGGACCACTTGGTCAGGGTTTATTTTTTCGATGCAAAGACGCATAAATTGCAGCGCCGCATGGGAATCGGAAAGAACAAGTATTTTCATAGTACACCATCCGTTCTTCTCAGGCATATAATAGCATTGAACACAATATGGCTTTTATTATAGCAGACAATTAGACAGGAGGCAATGCAATGCAGAAAAATTCAGACAACTTTTCCATGCAGGATGTCATGCAGCTGGCAAACAGTCCTGCCGGTCAGCAGCTTCTGGCTATGCTGCAGAAATCGGACCCGGAGGCACTGCGCAAAGCAATGCAACAGGCATCCAGCGGTGACCTTTCCCAAGCAAAGCAATCCCTGGAACCTCTGTTTGCATCCGAGGAGGCAAAAAAGCTTTTAGAGCAGTTGGGAGGCTGATCCATGGACGATATGCAAAACCAAATGAATGCAATTTTAGGCAATCCCGAAATGATGCAAAAAATCATGTCCATGGCACAGTCACTAAACCAGTCACAGCCAGCACAAGACACCGCATCACAGCAAAAGCAGGATAACAACTCTTTTTCCATGCCGGATATTGATCTTTCCATGGTGCAAAAGCTGTCAGGGCTTGCAGGACAAAGCCATATCGATAAAAATCAGCAAACATTACTTTCTGCACTGACACCCTATCTCAGCCGGGAGCGAATCACGAAACTGGAAAAAGCCATGCGCGCCGCAAAAATGGCAAATATGGCATCCACCTTTCTCGGCAGCTCCGGCTTTCAGTTCAACACAGGCAGGTGATACCCTTGTATAATCGTTACATCCCACAACCGGACGGGTCATACCGAAAAAACCGGATTCCGGAACCCTTTACACCCCCACCGCAATCACGGCAACCTCCACCAAAGGTAAAAACATCTGCTCATAAGCCAGCAAATGAGCCAAAAAGCCCTCCCAGAGAAGATACCTGCGTCTCCAAGCCACCGCCAAGGCAACGACATGCTTCCAATAACCATCCCCCAGGGAACACCGACAGCATTATGGGTTTTTT
>JAZSAK010000114.1:0-14016 GCA_045601865.1 Faecousia sp.
AGCTCCGGGCGGCTTGTAGTTGCCGCTTCCTAAATTTTTCCTGGGCGGAGTGATACAGGGAGGCAATTTTAAGGAGGTGCCGATATGCGCGTTAAAGACACTTTGAGATGCTCCGAGTGCAAGCAGAGAAACTACAACACCATGGAGAACAAGAAGAATGGCCCCGACCGTCTCGAAGTGAAGAAGGACTGCAGATTCTGCAAGAAGCACACCGTTCACAACGAGACGAAGTAAGGAGGCCCCGCAATGGCAGAAGTCAAGAAGGAAAACTGGTTCAAAAGAACCTGGGGCGGGATTTGCAGATACTTCCGTGAGCTGAAAAGCGAACTGAAGAAGGTTGTCTGGCCCACACCCAAGCAGGTTCTGAATAACGCCCTGATTGTTGTCGCCTGCGTACTGGTCGTTGGCGTATTCATCTGGGTGTTTGATTTGGTAGCCGGTACGCTGATTAACGGTCTCATTGGACTGTTCCACTAAAGGTAGGCGCCATGGCAGAAGCTGCAAAATGGTATGTAGTGCATACCTATTCCGGTTATGAAAACACCGTGAAAGCGACCATCGAAAAAACCATTGAGGCCCGTCAACTGCACAACCAGATTTTGGCCGTCTCCATTCCCATGGAATCGGTTACGGAAATTACAGAATCCGGTGTCAGCAAGACGTACGACCGCAAGGTCTATCCCGGCTATGTACTGGTCAAAATGGTCTACAGTGATGACACTTGGCATGTCATCCGCAATGTGCGGGGTGTTACCGGCTTTGTCGGCACATCCAGCAACGACCCCACACCACTGACAGATGAAGAAGTCTATGCAATGGGTGTTGAGAAAAAGGAAATTGTTGTCAACTATGGGGTTGGTGACACTGTCCGAATTCTCGACGGTCCGCTTAGTACTTTCACCGGAACTGTGGACAGCATTGAGGTCGATAAAAATGCGGTCAACGTGATTGTTTCCATGTTCGGCCGTGAGACCGCTGTCGAGTTTGAACTCGATCAGGTTGAGGTCATTTCCCAATAAACGCATCGAATCGATTTTTGTCGATTGGAACGTGGGAGGGGGTTAACCCCGCAAAAAATGCGCAATGCGCATATTACCACATTTTATTCAGGAGGTGCTTATCATGGCACAGAAAGTCACTGGTATTATCAAACTTCAAATCAATGCCGCAAAGGCAACCGCATCCCCCCCAGTTGGTCCCGCTTTGGGTCAACATGGCGTTAACATCGCCGCATTTATTAAGGAATTTAATGCCCGCACACAAGCAATGGAGGGCTATAAGATTCCTGTAGTGATCACGGTTTATGCAGACCGTAGCTTCACCTTTATTACAAAAACTCCTCCCACTCCCCTGTTGGTTCTGAAGGCCGCAGGTCTGGAGAGTGGTTCCGGCGTTCCGAACAAGACTAAGGTTGGTTCTTTGACCGCCGCACAGGTTACGGAAATTGCCAAAACCAAAATGCCCGATCTGAACGTTAACTCCTTGGAAGCAGCTGAGAGCCAAGTTCGTGGCACCTGCCGCTCCATGGGCGTTACAGTCGTTGACTAAGGAGGAGAATTACATTGTTTAGAGGTAAAAAGTATAAAGAGAGCGCAAAACTGATTGACCGCTCTGTTCAGTATGATCCCAGCGAAGCCCTGGAGCTGGTTGTGAAGGGCGCTTCTGCTAAGTTTGACGAAACTGTTGAACTGCATATTAAGTTAGGTGTTGACTCCCGTCACGCTGACCAGCAGGTTCGTGGTGCAGTTGTTCTTCCCAACGGCACTGGTAAAACCGCTCGTGTTCTGGTTTTTGCTAAGGACGCTAAGGTTGATGAAGCTAAGGAAGCTGGCGCTGACTATGTTGGCGGCATGGAGCTAGTTGAGAAGATCACCAAGGAGAACTGGTTTGAGTTCGACGTTGTTGTTGCTTCTCCCGACATGATGGGCTTGGTTGGCCGTTTGGGTAAGGTTTTGGGTCCCAAGGGTTTGATGCCCTCCCCCAAGGCTGGCACTGTTACTCCTAACGTAGGCGCTGCTGTTAAGGAAATTAAGGCTGGTAAGGTTGAGTACCGTCTGGACAAGACCAATATCATCCACTGCCCCATCGGCAAGGTTTCCTTTGGTGCTGAGAAGCTGACCGAGAATATGGACACTCTGATGAATGCTGTTGTGAAGGCAAAGCCTGCTGCAGCAAAGGGTCAGTATATCCGTTCTTGCACTGTTGTTTCCACTATGGGCCCCGGTGTTAAGGTTAGCGCTACTAAGTATCTGTAATTGATTAAAAAAATCGGAAGGCAAATGCCTTCCGATTTTTTATTATTTTATTTCCTGCAGCTTTTGCCGAATGGCAAGCAAATCCATAAATGTTTCCGGACGCTTTGAGACATCTCGCAACAGTGCAGAGGGGTGATACATAGCCGTCATCCAGATACCACCGCTTTGTATCCACTGGCCATGTTGACGGGTAATGCGATAATTCTCATCAATCAACCGCTTAGCGGCAATTCTGCCGAGACAAACAATTATTTTCGGCTGAATGAGTGCAATCTGGTTCTGCAGATAGGGTATGCAAGCATCCTGCTCCGTTTCTAATGGGTCTCGGTTTCCAGGTGGGCGGCATTTTATAACATTGGCAATGTAGCATTTACTTCTGTCTAAATCAATGATGGAAAGCATATCATCCAGTAACTTTCCTGCAGCCCCGACAAATGGTTCTCCCTGAATATCCTCCTGTTCACCCGGTCCTTCACCAACAAAGAGAATATCGGCTTCTCTGTTTCCAACGCCGAACACGACATGCTTGCGCGTCTCACAAAGGCCACAAGCAACGCAATGCGTGCAGGCATCTTCCAATTCGTTCCAGTCCAGCACCTCACCATTCCCTCCGTCTTTGCATTTTTCTGTGCTGCCGGCGCGCCTTCCTTCTCACCAACTGAATTCTCCGCACGGCAATTATAGCAAAAATAGCAATAATCGGCGCTATGACAAACAAAATAGAAAATATGTTAGACTTCTCTGACGAATTGACGGCATTCCCGGCAGTGTTTTTCTCAAATACCGACACATCCTCCATTGCTACAAGCTCTGCTTGCGCAAGACAAATATCCCCATACCAGACTTGGGCATTTGAAATGTGCTGACCCTCTTTTACCGGTGCAGAAATTGCATCGGCAGCCTCATAAACCCAACGCAGCTTCGTTTCGTCCAGCTCTATCGGCAATACTGTTGACAGCTCTGATGACGGTTTTGTTATCACATCATTGGCACCATTCTCTACGGAATACTGCGCCAAAGCTTGATTTTCATAAAAAACCTGCCTGTATTCGTAACCATTACAGCCAAAATCCAGCAATTGCTTCATTTCTTCAAAGCTGCCATAGGTATTCAGGATAATGCCCTCTTCCTGATAGGTCGGCACAGCGCCCATTACAATACCCAGCAGCTCCATGCCGTTGGCCTGTGCTGTAACCGCCAGACACCTTCCGGCTTTATCGGTCGCACCGGTTTTACCGCCGGTTACGCGCGCATCATAGTATCTGGAGGTATAGTCCTTGCTCATCATATAATTGGACGTCTGCAAAACGCGCGCATCACTTTTATTGGTAGCAGGAACTGTATAGCTCTTAGCGGTGAAAAGCATCTTAAATTGTTCGTCACCCAGGCCATACTCCAATATTCTGCATATATCGCGGGCAGTGGTGTATGTTTGGTCATCATGCAATCCATGCACATTGGTGTAATTTGTGCCGGTACATCCGATTTGCATTGCCTTCTCATTCATCATTTGCAAAAAAGCTTCCTGACTGCCTGCAATATGCTCCGCAATCACAGTAGCTGCATCATTGGCTGATTGGCACATCATACAATACAGCAGCGATTCCAGAGACAGCTCCTCCCCAGCTTTTAGGTTTGCACTCACTGCACCAATCGCAACATGCGATAATGCCGACTTTGTAACCGTAACCGTATCAGAAAGCGTCCCATTCTCCAACGCCACAATTGCTGTCATCAGCTTAACCATGCTGGAAGGATAAATTTTCTCATCCATATTCCAGCCATAAACCATCGTGTCACTGTTAAGCTCATATAGAACCACCGCCTTGGAGGTTTCCAAAAGCTTTTTGCTTTCACTTAGCGGAGATAATGCATTCACACTATGGCATCCTTTTTCAACAGATACATCCTCCGCAGCGGTTGCGATAAGGCACGGAAACAGCAATAAAATGGAAAATATCAAGGAAAATAATCGTATTTTTTTCATATTTCTACCTCTATACGTTATCACCGCACTTGTACGGGAGAAAATAATCGTGTATAATTATAAAAATTATATCACCTTTTTACGCTGGAGTCAATTAGGAGACCTATACCAATGAAAAAATCAGGCGCATTTCCACTCATCGTATTATGCTGTGTGTTTCTTAGCCTTCTAATTGGAATTTTTATCGGTCGGAATTATAATCATTCGGAAATCCAAATTTCCAAAAATCCCAATTGGGATGCATTTCAGGAATCCTCTGCAACGCATAATACAAGCATGCAGATAGTCCAAAAAATTAATATTAACACGGCTACATTGCAAGAATTGATTACGCTTCCCGGCATTGGGACAGTATTGGGGCAAAATATTATTGACTATCGCCAGACAAACGGACCTTTTTCCAGCATTGCACAGCTAACAAATGTAAGCGGTATTGGTGTTGAACGCCTAAACAACATGATGGACTATATTACAATAGGAGGAGAATAATGAAAATTCTCGTAGTAGATGATGAAGAACTGTTAGTCAAAGGCATTCGCTTTAATTTACAAAATGACGGATATGAGGTTATCTGCGGAAACAATGGTGTACAAGCTGTCCAGCTTGCACATAACGAGAATCCTGACCTGATTCTGCTGGATGTAATGATGCCGGAAATGGATGGGCTAACAGCCTGCGGGCAGATTCGGGAATTTTCCGATGTGCCCATTATCCTTTTAACGGCGAAAGCAGACGATATAGATAAGCTGATGGGGTTTGACAATGGGGCTGACGACTATATTACAAAGCCTTTTAATATTTTAGAGCTGAAAGCCCGCATCCGCGCCTTATTGCGCCGTTCGGGATCCGGCAATAATAATGCGGTTAATACGCTTACTATTGGCGAAATATCTTTGGATTTAGACGCGCGTAATGCCTATCATAACGGCGTTTTAGCAGATTTAACCGCGAAAGAATTTGACGTAATTGAATTTCTTATGCGCAATCCCAACCGTGTATATTCCCGCGAAGCACTCTTGGATACGATTTGGGCGTATGAATATAAAAGTGATATACGCACGGTAGATGTGCACATTCGCCGTCTGCGGGAAAAGTTGGAGAACAATCCGGCAGAACCTAATTATATTATGACGAAGTGGGGCGTTGGCTATTATTTCAGAAAATAATCTTGGTGGTCGCAAATATTTGAATACACAGATACGCTATGGATTGGTTTATATCTGTGTAACCTTCGTTGTGCTTATTTTTCTGAATATCTATACCTCGCTTACCAGTCAAAAGCTTTTCTATCAAAGCAAGCAGGCAGACATGATTGAAAAATGTCAGTTGGCCGCATCAAGAATTGCGGATATAGAGGTCCTTAACTTTACTACCGTAGCGGATGCTGTGAATAAAATGGACAGTCTAAAGGTCAGCCGGCTAATCATTACAAACCAATACGGACAATCTGTTTATGACTCTGTTCCGGTAGATACCACCATAGGTAATTATGTATTATATCCCGAAATCGTCAGCGCATTAGAAAACCAAGGTAATAACGTATTCACTTGGGAATACCATGACGGCACCATGGTGTCCCGAGCTGCTACGCCGGTATCATCTTACGGAACCTTTATTGGTTGTGTTTATATGATGGAATTCGACATGGAGCAAGGCGCGTTGATAAAATCGCTGCAGCATAATGTATTGACTACTGCTTTAATATTGGAAACACTGGTAATTCTGCTTTCTATCGCATTCTCTAAGGTCTTCAGTACGCGTTTTCATAGCATTTTCACCTCGATGCGTATCATCCGTGAGGGAGATTATTCCCACAAGGTTACGCTAAACGGACACGATGAGCTTGCTTTTCTTGGTGAAGAATTTAATGTGCTGACAGAAAAACTGCAAACATCGGAAAATATACGGCGCCAGTTTGTTTCCGATGCATCCCATGAACTTAAAACGCCCTTAGCATCTATAAAACTGCTCACAGATTCCATTTTGCAAAATGATATGGACATGGAAACGATGAGAGAATTTGTTGAAGATATTGGCAATGAAGCAGATAGATTGAACCGCATGTCCCAGAAGCTTTTGTCTTTGACGCACATTGAAAGCCAGCAGGACGGAGATTGTGAAATTACGTATATTGCACCAACAATTGAAAAGGTTGTCCGTATGCTTTCCGGTATTGCGCAGAAAAACAATATCACCATTGAATTGCGGATCGAAACTGACTGTCCCATTCTTATACTGGAAGATGACCTCTATCAAATTTCCTTTAATTTGGTGGAGAACGGCATTAAATATAACACGCCTGGTGGAAAGCTGACCATCACGCTTAAAAAAGAGGAAGATAACGCAATTATGAAAATCTCCGATACCGGAGTTGGCATCCCCTATGATGCTATCGGTCATATTTTTGAACGTTTTTACCGTGTAGACAAAGCAAGAGCGCGGAAAACCGGTGGTAGCGGATTGGGTCTGGCCATTGTTCGTAATATGGTTGAAAGAAATCAGGGCAGTATAACCGTTGAGAGCACCGTTGGTGTTGGCACAAGCTTTACCGTAACCTTCCCCACCTTTGACACGCAGGAGGAAGTTCTATGAAAAAACTTGTTTCCCTGATTTTACTGGCATGCATGCTCTTCACGCTATCTTCTTGCTCTGAACAAACCCAGCCGGAATCCCCCGTAACCTTCTATTATCGACGTGCAAATGTTTCATATACCAGTGGCTCAAGCATCGTGGATTCGGAACAGCGGGAAGGAAAAGGCCATGCGTCGGACATTACATTTTTACTGAAGGAATATTTACAGGGGCCTATTTCACAAGAGCTTGTCAGTGCAATCCCTGAAAACACAAAGCTGATTAAATTTTCCCAATCCGAAAATTCTGCACAGGTGTTGCTCAGCGATGGGTTTGCCCGTTTATCCAGTTTGGATTTGACCATATGCTGTGCTTGTATTACTTTGACCGTAATTGGGCTAACAGGTGTTGAGACTGTGCAAATTTCCACCCAGAATGTACCGCTTAATAACCAACCGCACATTACTATGAACAAAGATTGCCTTCTCCTGCTGGACAATACAACACTGGACAATACACAATAATTTAAGGAGATGCTCTATGCACTTTATATCCTGGAATGTAAATGGAATTCGCGCCTGCCTGCAAAAGGGCTTTTTAGACTTTTTTAAGTCTGCTGATGCAGATTTCTTCTGCTTGCAGGAAACAAAGCTCCAACCGGAGCAATTAACATTGGAGCTTGCGGGCTACCATCAATACTGGAATTATGCAGAAAAGAAAGGCTATTCCGGTACTGCAATTTTCGCAAAAGAGGCACCTTTGCATGTCCGTTACGGCATAGGTATACCGCATTTGGACACAGAGGGCAGGGTTATTACCTTAGAGTACGAAGATTTTTATTTGGTAACCTGTTATACGCCAAATGCACAACGAGAACTGGCTCGGATTGACTTTCGCATGGAGTGGGACTCTGCTTTTTGTGGCTATATATCAAACCTGGACAAAATAAAGCCGGTAATTATCTGCGGTGATTTGAATGTGGCGCATCAAGAAATTGATTTGAAAAATCCAAGCGCAAATCGTGGGAACGCCGGTTTTTCTGACCAAGAAAGAGCAGGCTTTTCTGCACTCTTAAATAACGGCTTTATAGACAGCTTTCGGCATCTATATCCCAATGCAACCGGCGCATATACTTGGTGGAGCTATATGTTTAACGCAAGAAAAAATAATGCAGGATGGCGCATTGACTATTTTCTTGTCTCTGAGCGCTTAATCGATAAAATTAAAGATGCACGTATCCATGCAGATATACTCGGCTCTGACCATTGTCCCGTTGGGCTTTTGCTGGATTAGTCCGAAAAACGTATGCCTATTATACCGTTTCTGCGCTCCAAATAGGCATTTTCAAGGCGTGCAAGATAGGCAAACGGTTCGTCTACAGAAATGGGAACAAATTCTCCCAAAGTCTGAACACTTCTTGGGATAGCAGTAAAGCGCATTTCCCCTTCCCCCAGATGTTTCATCGGTATTCGGCATGTCAGGCAAAATGCACCGTTTTCCGGTGCCAGCAACCCTAAATCCTGTATATTGTCGCCGCACTGCACCTGCACCTTATAGGCCACCTCGCCGCTAAGTCTACACCGACAGTAGATTCGGTAATACATTCCTTCCCGTGTCACCTGTGCTTGCCCAATGGTCTGTCCGCCCAACAAAATTTCTTCCATAGTAAAATCCCCCTTTGCAGCAATTTATGCCGCATTGGGGGATTTATTCATGTTGCTCCGCCACTGAGACCAAAACTAATCGCTATCGCCTCATTTACAACAGCCATTTGCTGCGCATCCAAGTGGCCCATATGCTCACGTAGGCGCCGTTTATCGATGGTGCGGATCTGCTCAAGCAAAATAACAGAATCTTTGCTAAGCCCCACGCTGCCGCCGGTAATGTTAATATGCGTAGGCAAACGCGCTTTTCCGGTTTGGCTGGTAATAGCCGCTGCAATAACGGTTGGAGAATGTTTATTGCCGGTATCATTTTGCACAATTAAAACCGGCCTTGTTCCCCCCTGCTCACTACCGACAACCGGCGACAGATCTGCATAGAATATGTCACCACGTTTGACTGATTCATCCATGTATCTTCACGCTCCGAATAAATCTAACCGACGCTACCGGAAATATTCCATATGTAACGTGGTTGATTCTATTCTTCCACGCACAATTGGAGTTTATACGGTGTTGTCTGTGATTTATCCTATGCATAAAGCAGCAAAAGGTTACAGAAAGCGAAAATTCGTGACATCCATTGACAGAATCCGTCTTCCTTTCCACAAAATTTCTCCTCGGACAGGGATATTCATGCTATCGAGCCAAACATCTAGATGCAACGCATCATCCGCATAGCTATCATCAATGGAAAGTCGTAAATTATCTCTTTCTGTTGCACTGGATGTCAAATAACCGCAACGAAGTGTATTCATAAGCAACCACGGCGCACTGACCGGTGAAACCTGACCATCTGCCAAAAGTGCAAAAGCAAGTGCCTGATCGTCAAAAGTAAGCTTTCCACCGCTACTGTTAATTTTACCGGAAATTCCGGATATGGACTCAGGGCCCTTAACCGTAAAAGTCAATTCCCCTTGCGCATCCGCATCGCAGCTTACCTGAAATGTGAAGGTCTGCTCCCCATAATCAGCGGTAATTTCCGAATCAAAAGCAACAGCATGGGATAATAATTTCGTCCTAAACTCCATGGCTCTGGTCATGGAGGTATCTGTAGATCGGCAGCCTGATAGCAATATCATCAAGCAAAGAATACAACTCAAGCGTTTCAATTAGACCCCGCCCTATTTCATAAGTCGCGGAAGCACATCCAGCATATCCGATGGCAACATGCCGTACTGACCAATGTTTTGCGCACAAATATCCCCTGCAGCGCCATGCAGCCATGCTCCGCAAGCCGCTGCGGTTAATGGCAAAATACCCTGACCGCAAAGGCTTGTAATCATACCGGCAAGCACATCTCCACTGCCACCTACTGCCATTCCCGGATTACCTGTGGGATTGATATAGCACGTTACACCATCTGTAACAACTGTGTTATGCCCTTTCAGGCAAAGAATGCAGCCATATTCCCGTGCAAATGCAATTGCCGCAGAAATTCGTCCGTCCTTGGTGCAGCCACCAATCCGGGCAAATTCGCCGCCATGGGGCGTCAGAATCGTGCGATAATGCCTCTCGCGCAATATATCCATATGTTTGGAAAGTAAATTTATGCCGTCAGCATCCACAATGACGGGGCATTTTGCTTGCTGTAAAACACATTGCAATACAGCGCTTGTACCCTCAGACTGCCCTAGGCCAGGGCCAATCAGTACAGCATCCATCTTGGGGAGCTTTTTTAAAATAGCTGGAATTGCTCTTTCGGATAACATTCCATTCTCCTGCGGTAATGAAAATACAACAGGCTCTGTTAGCTTTACGGCCTCAATTGCATAAATGCTTTCCGGTACACCCAAATAGACCAGCCCCGCTCCACTGCGAAGCGCACCCATTGCACTTAAGGCTGCTGCTCCTGTATAGCCATGGCTGCCGCAAAGGAGCAAAATCTTTCCAAAATCTCCCTTATGCGCATTATCGTCTCGCTGCGGCAGGATGTCGCGTACCTGCTTTTCATCCAGTTGTTGAATCTTCACAAAACCACCCCTATTCTTATGCAATCGTACCATATGTAAAAAATTGCGTCAATACTCATTTGCATGAGACACAAAGAAAAGGTACATACTATGGAAAAGGATGGTGAACACGTTGGCAGCTAACAAAATTGGCAAACAGAGCTTTCTTTTACCGCAAAAAACCGCAATCACCGCATGGGCGAGTGTTGCCGGAAAAAAGGAATCAGAAGGACCTCTTAGTCACACCTTTGATGTGGTCAGCAAGGATACCTATTTCGGACAAAAAACCTGGGAACAGGCTGAAAAACGAATGCAAGAAATTGCATTGAACACACTTTTGAAAAAAGCAGGTATTCAAAAGAGTCAGGTAGATATCGCATTTTCCGGGGACTTATTAAACCAGTGCATCGGCTCCTCATTCTCCCTGCGCAACACCGGAATACCGCACCTCGGTTTATACGGTGCATGCTCTACTATGGCAGAAAGCCTTCTAATCGCTTCCATGGCTGTCTCCGGCGGTTTTGTGAACAACGCCGTAGCCATGACATCCTCCCATTTTGCATCCTCAGAGCGTCAGTATCGCTTTCCTCTTGGCTATGGCGGTCAACGGACACCAACATCTCAATGGACTGTGACCGGTGCCGGAGCTGCACTGGTATGTGCCAATGGAAATGGTCCACAAATTATCGGCTGCACAGTCGGTTCTGTGACCGATTTGGGCATTAAGGACGGTAACAATATGGGCGCCGCTATGGCACCGGCAGCGTACGCAACAATCCGCGCAAATTTGGAGGACTTCGGTGCATCTGTTGAGGACTATGATTTGATTGTAACAGGCGATTTAGGGCAAGTGGGCAAAGAGATGCTCATGGAGCTGGCACTGCGCGATGGCATTTCCCTTGGTGGGAGGCTGACAGACTGCGGAACACTGGTTTTTGACACTTTAAAGCAAGACGTTCATAGCGGCGGTTCTGGCTGCGGGTGCAGCGCTATTACACTGTGTGGGCATTTGCTGGGAAAACTATCCTCCGGCTCACTTAAAAAAATATTGTTTTGTGGTACGGGTGCGCTGCTCTCACCTACATCCATGCAGCAGGGGCTTCCTATACCAGGCGTTTGTCATGCTGTAATCATTAAAGGAGAGAAGGCGTAACATGGATTATTTAAAAGCATTTATAGTTGGTGGTTTATTATGTGTAATCGGCCAAATTTTAATTGATAAAACAAAGCTTACACCAGCTAGAATTTTGGTCAGCTATGTGGTAATCGGCGTATTTCTTTATGCAATTGGGGTATATGAACCGCTTGTGGAATTTGCCGGTGCCGGGGCAACCATTCCGCTTACCGGGTTTGGTAATAATTTAGCAAAAGGTGTAAAGGAAGCAGTAGATAGTCAAGGTTTTATTGGCATCTTTACCGGAGGATTGAAAGCCACCGCCGGCGGCATTGCCGCAGCCGTCTTTTGCGGTTTGCTTGTAAGCTTAATTTTCAAACCAAAGGATAAATCCTAATCAATTGGGCATGCTAAATATGCGGTGTTCCGCGAGTATGAATTTGGAGGAAGAAATTATGAACAACCAGAATCAGAACCAGAATAACAACCAGAACAAGAATCAGAATAACAACCAGAACCAGAACCAAAACAACCAGAATCAAAACAATCAAAACAACCAGAACAAGAACATCCGCTAAAAAAACAGGCACGCTAGGCGTGCCTGTTTTTTTCATAATTTTACAAACGTTTCAGGACCAAAGAAATACAAAAATGCATCCTTAATCGGCATTTCATAAATGCGCGACAAAGCCTGCGCATAAGCCTTTACCTGTGGGTGATACTGCTCTACTTTGGCCTGTAAAGACTGGGATGTTACCGCATCCGATTTGAAATCAATAACTGTAATGCCATCATCCTCCAACAGCGCACAATCGACTACGCCTTGCAAAAGAATGTGTTCCCTTTCCAGCCCCGGTGCGTAATTTTCACCCTCATCCAAAATAGAAAATTTGAATTCCCGAAGCACATTTTCACAATTACAAAGCCTCGAACCAAGTGGCGTTCCCAAAAAACGGACAATTTTTTCACAGTCTATCATTTGGCTCTGCTCTTGTGTTATCAAGTTCTGGGAGACCAATCGTTCTAACTCCCGTGTAACGTTTTTTACACTTGTGCATTTGTTAAAATGCAAATATTGCAGAGCAGTGTGCATTGCGGTTCCGTATTCTACGCCCCTTGGCTTTTTTGACTGGAAGTTAGGCTTTCGCCAAGAGCGCCTTACTGTCAGGTTGCTTTGGGTGTTCTGTGAAACCTCAGCATCCTTATTGCGACCTTTTTGCTGCGTTGCAGTCTGTTTTGACGGCGCTTCCGTCGCTGCCTTGTGGACATATTGAAAAGCTAATCCACTACGCATGTGTTGCAAATCCTCTTCTGACAAGGGCTCTTCTTGGGTTTGGCTGTCATGTGCAAGCATTTCCTGCGTCTGGGAAGTCACCACACGAATCAGCCAAGGGTAATTTCCCACCTGCGTTTCCATAGGTCGAGTGCCTATAGAAAACAATGCCCCAGCTTCCGCGCGGCGCAGCGCCGCCATCATAACCCAATCCCCAGGGCAGACGGCATCCATGGCAGGAAGTATTGCATTGCCAATATCCAACCGATTTGCCATATGTGAAATGTCTGCATCAATCTTTTTTGCCGCATAGGTCATAATAAGTCTATCCTTGGCGCGTGTCAATGCAACATACAACACACGCATTTCTTCAGACAGGCTATCTGCAATGGTTTTCACCGCAATTGCACGCTTGGCAATGGAAGGATACCGCACGCGATTAACTGTATCAACGATGCTAAGGCCAAGACCTAAATCTTGATTACAAAGCACCTGAGCGCGAACGCTTTCCCGATTAAACTCTCTGGACAAATTGGAAACAATAACAACCGGAAATTCAAGACCTTTCGATTTATGAATACTCATAATCGTCACTGCTCCGCTTGCAGCCTGCTCTGCCTGAGAGATTAAACCTCTATCCTCTAGGGTAGATAGGTGGTCAAGAAACTGTTCTAAATCTCCATGCCCATCCAGTGTAAAATCTGCCGCATACTGATAAAACTGCAAAAGATTTCCTTTACGCGTCAGGCCATTGGGCATTGCGGCAAAAATACTATCCATGCGCGTTAGAGAGAAGATTTCTTCAATCAGCTCCCCCAGAGTCTTTAGGCGCGCCGTTGTACGTAAGCGCTGCAAAATATGTAAGAAGGATTTCGCTTTCACCGATTGTGACTGCGTAAGCGCTTCATAAACACTGCAGCTTCGATTTTCTCCACGAAATTCTGCCAAGTCATCTGCCGTGAAGCCAAAAATCGGGCTCGTAAGCGTCGCCAAAAGCGGGATATCCTGCCTTGGATTGCGGATAGTCTGCAATAATGTGTACAAGGAAATAACTTCCTCAGTCTGTAAAACATCCTCCGACCCACCGCTGGTACAGCGTATGCCCACATTGGATAATGCACGTATGAAATAGCCCGCGGCAGAACCGGGAGAACGGAGCAAGATAGCGATGTCATCCGGTTTTATTATACGCAATTCATCCTT
>JAZSAK010000115.1:0-12457 GCA_045601865.1 Faecousia sp.
CCCGGAGTAAGCGTGATGGAATTGGCAAGGATCGCATTCTGGAACATCGTATGAAACCCTGAATCAAATTCCACCAGAACCGGATCCGGATGCTTTCCGGGATTTGGAAAAACTGTTAGATTGCAAGGAAGTTACCTTTGACCTGATCCGGTGTAATGATGATATCAGCCTGAATATCTGCTCTGTGGGCTTGGATGCCCGTATTGGTCACGATGTTGCCAATTATAAGCGCATCCCCTTGCTAAGCGGTTTCCGGGCTTATGCTGTGTCTGCGGTGGTGAATG
This sequence comes from Faecousia sp., assembly GCA_045601865.1. Taxonomy (GTDB): domain Bacteria; phylum Bacillota; class Clostridia; order Oscillospirales; family Oscillospiraceae; genus Faecousia. The sequence goes on from JAZSAK010000115.1 coordinate 285, forward strand.
TGATCCGGGGTATTGCGGAGCATTATGTGGTGGAGATAAACGGAGAGCGGATCGACGGGGATAAGACCATGATCTGCGCTTGCAACGGCCGGTTCTACGGCGGCGGCTTTAACCCCGTTCCGGAGGCTGACCCCACCGACGGCCTGCTGGATGTGCTTTTGGTGGAAAAGGTCTCCCGGCTGCAGGTGGCCGGTGTTGTTGGAAAATATAAAAACGGACAGTATAAAAAGCTTTCTAAGCTGATCCGTTATTTCCGTACCGACAAACTGAAGATTATTTGTGACAAGCCTACCGGCATCAACCTGGACGGTGAATTGCGGAAAGCCCAGGTCATTGAAATGTCCATAGCCAAGGAAAAACTGCGGTTTTTCTATCCAAAAGGACTATCCATTGGAAAAAAGCAAGCAGTTACCATATAAAAAAGCGCCCATGGAAACCATGGGCGCTTATATTATGCCTTGCGGATAAATTTTTCCTTGCATTTGGGGCAGGTGATGGCAATTTTGCCCTTTCCCCGGGGGACACGTACACTTTGACGGCACTTGGGGCAATTAAAATAGCGATGTTGGCGGTCTTTTATTTTGTCCAGGAAAAGCAAAAACTTCCGATTTTCCTCATACCGCTTATAGGTATTACGGGAAAGCATACGGAATATGCTCCAACCCCACAGCGCGTAATACACAAGCATAAAAATCAGCTTTATTTTAGGGCCGGTAAGGAACATGCTGACCAGCATCAAAATCACGGATGCCCAAAGCAAATATGTGGTTAATTTATCAGGGCCATATCGTCCTGCCATAAAGTGCCGCAAGCCTGTCTGAATCCGGGAACCAAGCCTGCGCAACCAACTACCAAAACCTTGCATGAAATCACCTAATCTTATGAGATAATATCATTATAGTCCAAAAATCAAAGATTGCAACCCAATCGCACCATTGTTTACGGATTGTTTTTAATTGCCGTCTTGGTTAAAGGCGGCAGGGTCAAAGGTGATTACTGTGTAAATACGCATTTTTTCCTGCGCAGACAGGGCGGTTTCCAAATGATTGATAATGGCTTTTTCCTGTCCGGCCAGACGCGTGGGCAGGGAAACATCAAAAATTAAATTGGTATGCTCATTTCCTATCACGCAACGAAAATCATGGGGCTTTAGCTGAGGGTCATATTCCTGTAAAAGCGTGCGCACACTGTCAAGAAGGCGATTGGTCTGCGGGTCGTCTGTAACCACAGGGTCGTAGTGAATCACCAAATGGATATTGTGGCTTTGCAGACATTCCCGTTCCATATCATCAATGATTTCGTGACATAGCAACGGATCTTCCTTATTGTCCATTTCCACATGCAGCGTGGCAAAGCGTCTGCCAGGCCCGTAATCATGCACCATCAAATCGTGATAGCCCAATACCTTAGGCTGTTTGCTGATATAATCCACAATGCATTGCCGCAGCTCCGGACTGACAGCCTCGCCCAACAAAGGACTGATGGTCTGCTTCCCCAAGCTAACGCCGCTGTATAAGATGAACAGCGCCACAGCCAAACCGATATATCCGTCTACCTGCCATTGGGTCAAATGCTGGATTACCGCCGCCAGCAAAACCGCCGAGGTTGCCAACACATCGTTGCGGCTGTCCACAGCCGTGGCAGTGAGTGTGGCAGAGTGAATCCAATCCCCCAGCTTTCGGTTCAAAACGGCAAGCCAAAGCTTTACGGCAATGGAAACCACCAGTACTGCGCCGGTAACGGCGGTAAAGGAAACATCCGCAGGGGTTATGATTTTGGATATAGAGGCCTTTGCCAGTTCAAAGCCGATGACCAATATCAATGCGGCAACTGCAAGTCCGGACAAATACTCGTAACGCGCATGACCGTAGGGGTGGTCTTCGTCTGCCGGCTTTTTTGCCAGCTTAAAGCCCAACAGCGTTACAATGGAGCTGGAAGCATCGGAGAGATTGTTCATAGCATCGGCAGTGATAGAAACGGAGCCGGAAAAAATGCCGACAATCAGCTTGCCGAGAAACAGAAGAACGTTGCAAATAATGCCAACCCAACCGCTTAAGCTTCCCACCGCAGAACGGGTCTTGGGGTCGCTGGGATCAATCTCGTGTTTGATAAAAAGCCCGGTAAACCACTTTATCATAGGCTGCCTCCCATACATAATATGAAGAAAAAAGGATTCTACTGCCGGTAGAGTGCTGTTTTCCACCATTGGGAGAGACGGGAGATGTCTGATTCTCTCAATTAACGGATGACATTTCACAGAAACGGCGGTAAAATAACAGCAATGTGACATAGGTCTGCTCTATTATACGATGCGCAGGCAAAACTGTCCAGTATTTTTTAGGAGTGTTTGATTATGGCAAATTACAAAATCATTACGGATTCCGGCTGCGACCTGCCGCTTGCAAAGCTGAAGGAAATGGATGTGGCAATGGTTCCGCTGTACGTAAATTTTAAGGAGCAAACCCGAGAGGATACTGTGGAAAGCGGTATTGAGGAAATCTACGAGGGCTTGCGCAATGGCGAAAACGCATCCACCTCCGCGATTAACCCTACGCGTTGGGCAACAGCCATAGAGGAAGTGCTGCAGCTAGAGCAGGATGTTTTGGTGATTGCGTTTTCCTCGGGTCTGAGCACAACCTACCAGTCGGCAGTGATTGCCGCAGATGAATTGGCAGAAAAATACCCTCAACGGAAAATCCGCGTGGTGGACAGCTTAGCGGCATCCTTGGGACAGGGCCTTTTGGTGTGGTATGCCTGCAAAAAGCGGGACGAGGGACTGTCCTTAGAGGAGCTGGAAGCGTGGCTGATGGAAAACCGCCTGCATTTGTGCCACTGGTTTACGGTAGATGACCTGATGTACTTGAAAAGAGGCGGTCGTGTCAGCGCGGCTACCGCTGTGGTGGGCACCATGCTGAAAATCAAGCCGGTGCTCCATGTGGACGACGAGGGACATTTGATTAATGTTGGCAAGGTGCGTGGCAGAAAGGCCTCCATTGAGGCGCTTGCCGCGAAACTGGCACAGTCCGGTGCGAACTTTGATAATTCCACGGTGTTTATTTGCCACGGAGATTGTCTGGAGGAAGCGAAGTATTTGGAGCAGCTGGCAAAGGATGCCGGCGCAAAGGAAGTGTTCATCGGGTATACCGGCGCGGTTATCGGTTCCCATTCCGGACCGGGCACACTGGCACTGTTCTTTATGGACGAACATCGATAAGGAAAAACGGGCGGCCTGCGGGCCGCCCGTTTTTTGTCCTTGCATTGTGGCGGTGGGGATGGTAAAATTCTGTTAGAATATAAAAGGAGCGATGGGTATGAGCCGCGTTTATATTGCGCCCAATGCCACAGTGGTGGGGGATGTAACCCTGGGAAATGATGTGAATATTTGGTATGGGGCAGTGCTTCGGGGAGATTCCGGCGCAATTTGTATTGGAGATGGCACCAATATTCAAGATAATTGTGTCATTCATGAGGAAACCACAATCGGCAAAAACTGTACCATCGGTCATAGCGCAATTTGCCACGGCTGCACCGTCGGAGACGGCACTTTGATTGGTATGGGCGCTGTAGTGCTCACCGGTGCGGTGCTGGAGGACCATTGCTTGGTGGGGGCAGGCGCAGTGGTTACGGGCAAGACCCATGCCGCCGCAGGCTCTGTTCTGCTGGGAAGCCCTGCTAAAATTGTGAAAACGCTAACGGAAGAAGCCATGCTTCAGCAGGAGCAGGATGCGGCGCACTATGTGCAGCAGGCGAAAAAGAGCTTGTGATTGGCAGAACAATCGTGTATAATAAGCAATCTGAAGAGAAAAGGAGGGGCGTTGATGGCACGCAAAAGAAGACAAAATCCATATCATGCAATGCAAATCAATAGCCCGTTTAACGCAAAAAAGGGAAAGGGCTGGAAAATCGCTTTGATTGTCGCTGCAATTTTACTGCTTTGCGGTGGTGCAGTGGCGGCGGTTTTGTTTGGCTGGATTCGAATTCCTGGCATTACGCCCTTATTTCCCCAGCAGGAGACAGCGCCGGCAGAAACGGTTCCCAACACAGTAATTCACTTTGTCGCCGGAGGCGATTTGAATGTAACGGACAGCTCTGTGGCAGCGGGAAAAACGGAGGCGGGGTATGACTATTCCAAGGTGTTTTTGGATGTGATGCCCATCCTTTCCGGTGCGGATTTGACAGCGCTGAATTTTGAAGGAAATCTCTGCGGCGAACCTTACGGCACGCAATATGCATCTGCCCCTGAACAAATGGTGCAGGCATTGCGTAACGCCGGTGTGGATATTTTGCAGACGGCGAATTCCAGAACCATAACCGGCGGCTTGCTGGGTATGGCCGCCACGCTTAACACCATTCGCTCTGTGGGCATAGAGCCACTGGGCAGCTATGCCAGCACCCAGGAATTTGAAAAATCCGGCGGTTATATCATTCGGGAAATTCAAGGCATCCGTATTGCGTTGGTTGCTTTCACCAAAGGCATGGACGGGCGTGGCTTACCACAGGGCAGCGAAAGCTGTGTAAATTTGCTATATGAGGATTATTCCAGCACCTATCAAAAAGTGGATACCCAGCGAATTACCAAGGTCTTGCGTGCCGCGCAAAAGCAAAAGCCGGATGTAACCATTGCCCTGCTGCACTGGGGCAGCGAGTTTAACGACCAAATCAGCAAAACCCAAAATGAGATTTGCACCTTGATGCAAGAGGAAGGCGTGGATGCCATTATCGGAACGCATCCGCACTATGTGCAAAAGATGACCTTTGATGCCGAAGCCGGAAAGTTTGTAGCATATAGTCTAGGCGACTTCTTTGGCGATGGAGAAAAGTCCGGCACGGAATATTCCGTTCTGCTGGATTTAGAAATTACGAAAAACGGACAAACCGGTGAAACAAAAATTTCCGGTTTTTCCTACACGCCTATTTACATTGCAGCGGAGGAATCCGGCACGAGAGTGCTGCGTATCCCCGAGGCTATGACCGCCTTTGAAAATAACAGTCTTGGCCGTGTTTCTCAAGAATGTTATAACAATATGAAAATCGCCATGTCCCGTATTGAAAATCGAATTGGTACACAATAAACATATCCCCCACCGCTTTTGCGGTGGGGGATTGCTTGTGGGAGAAGCCAATTTGACCATAATTTGTGGTTTTCCTGCAAATAATTCCCCCACATCTTGTGTTTCGACAAACTTCGTACAATTATTGTGATATTATGTAGAAGCAGCGAGGGTGTTCAGACGAACCACAGCGACAGTGGCATCGTCTGTTTCTGAACTGGCGCGGCTCTCCAATATTCTTGCCGCCATTTCCCCAGGCGGTAGGTCTGGCTCTTCCAGTACGGTCTGCAGTACTTCCTCTCCACCTGCGCCGTCGCTGCGAAGCACCAGCAGCTCTCCCCTGCGCAGGGACAGCTTTTCCACCGTCTCCCGATAGTCCGTCATAGACAGCCCGGGCGGTGGAGTGGCTGTCCCAATTTTTATGGCATCGTTGCGGCTGATGATATAAGATGGCGCGGCGCCCCATTTGTAAAGCGTTGCCTTGCCGGTGTCCAGCTGCAATTCTGCCAAATCAATGGTTACTGCGCCTCCGCGTCCTTGTAAAACGCAAAGGCTGTTGACACTGCGAAGCGCGTATTCCGGCGGATAGCCGGCGCTGAGGAGCTTTTTTAACATGGAGGCAGTGGTTTTGCCGTCTCGTGCGGCTTCCAGCCCCGTGCCCATGCCATCGCAAAGCACAATATAGTAGCGGCATTCCACACCGGCAAACCATAGGCATCGGTCACCGTTGGCGCCGGCACGGCTGGCAGTGCAAACCGCCAGCTCCGGCTGATATGCCTGCTGCGGCGTATGACTGCGCTGCGCCAGGACATCGGATAGGTCCTGCAAATATTCCGATAAAAAATGATATTGCTGCACCACTGCTGCCCGATATTCCTGCTGACGGTCACGGTCTGCCCGAATGGCACGCATCTGCTCTTGGCTTCGGCGCAATTCCTGCAGCAGACGGCCGGCTTTTCGGCAGTGCAGGGGTAAATCTGCCCCGTTACCCAAGGGCTTGTGCAGCAAGCTGGTGGGAAGACTCTCAGGGTTTTCCTTGCAGGATTTTCGACACGGACAGCTTCCGCATGCGCGGTCTGCTGCCCTTGAAATAAGGGCTTGCTCGTCAATGGGGTGCTCCTGCACATCCAGCAGTATCCGCTTTAATTGGCTAAGAACAGTAGCGCCCATCTCCAAGCGTACTTGGGCAAAGCCCGTTTCCCCCCTGCGGTGAGAAATGCTTGGCTTGTTCGGTGTGAGAATAGACAAAAAGCCGCCTATCAGCAAGCCAGGAAGGGGCTGCATATCCCACACACCGCAAAGCCCCATTACCAGGGCGTATGACGCTGCCGGAGCAGTATACAGCACCCATTTTGGTGCTGACGGCAACAGCCTGATAAAGTAGGAAAGGCAAAGCACGGCGGCCATTGGTGTAGGGGTTATCTGAGATAAATCCAGGGCAAGCCCAGCCAAAGCCGCCGCTGGAAATGCACTCACAGCTGCCAGCACACCAGCGGCAATATAGCCCAAACCAAAGTAAGGAATGGGTATCACCTGTGCCAATGCCAGCACCGCTAAGGCGTAAACGAGCCAATCCACCACCGGATCTCGCCGTTCCATGGCGGTGGAAAAAACCCAGCAGCTAACGCATGCCAGCGCAATGCGCAATAAATAAATGGCCACGGGAGTCGTATCAGCCAACCAAATTTGAAAGGCCAAACCGACCCCTGCAACAATCAAACCGGAAATTGCCGGCATCAGCAGAGGTGTTTCCCGTATCAGCTGCCGCCCACCCAGCAATATTGCTGCCACCAGTCCCAGCGCCACCCAGGCAATGCCCTGTGTGGCGACGGTGCCCCAGAAAACCAGATAACCGCAAATGCCGCCGGCTGCCAGCAAAACCGCAGGAAACCCCTGCATAGCACACAGCAGCCCAAGGGTCAGTGGCTGCAAGGCGTTTCCCAAGCTGGCGGCAGAACTGAGAAAGCCTGCCAAAAAATAACCCAGTGCCTGCGTAAGGGTATGTAATCGCGGATCCAGCATAAAACGGCGCAAAAATCGCTGTGACCTGCGCATATAAAGCCCTAACGAAACCATCATTTGTACCACGCTCCTTATAAGCAAATCCTACCATGAATTGGGGGAATTTTTTGTCGGAATGCGTAAGTGTGAAAAGATTCTTGCACAGATAAGGCGTTGGGTGTATAATAAGCGAAAGTAAGCAACGCTTTGTATCCGCAGGAGGCGTTTATGGGTAGAGAATTTGAACTGAAATACACTGCCCCGGCAGCGGCACAGGCTGCCATTGCGGCAGACTATGAAAACTGGGAAACCATCACCATGAAAACCACCTATTATGACACACCGGACGGCGCGCTGTCTGCACGCCATATTACCTTGCGCCGCCGTTTGGAAAACGGGAAACCCGTCTGCACATTAAAAACGCCTACCGGAGGCTTGGGCAGAGGGGAATGGGAGCTGGCCTGCGACCGGATTGCCGAGGCGATTCCAAAGTTATGCAAACTAAGCGGATGGGACTTGCTGCCGCTGTTTGCCAATGGCGTACAGCCGATTTGCAGCGCAGAATTTGTGCGGAAAGCATGCACCGTGGAATTTCCCCAATGCACGGTGGAAATCGCCTTGGACAGCGGAAAGCTGCTGGGTGGCGGCAGGGAAATGCCTATTTCAGAAGTAGAAGTGGAGCTAAAATCCGGAAGCGAGGAAGCCGCGGTGGCGTTTGCCGGCCATCTGGCGGAAAAATACGTTTTGGCGCCGGAATACAAAAGTAAATTCCGCCGGGCACTTGCCTTGGCGAAAGGAGAGACTGATGAAGCAGTTTGAAAAATTGTTTCAAAAATACGACCGTCTGTTTTTGTTTGACACAGAGACAACCGGCTTGCAGTTCAGCCGTGACGAAATTATTGAATTTGCTGCTGTGGTGGTGGAGCGCCGTGACGGACAGGCACAAATTGTTCAGGAATATGACGAGCTGATTGCGCTCAGCCCGGGTGGCTTTGTGCCGCCCAACATTGAGCAGCTTACCGGCATTACCAACGAGGATTTGCGGCAACGGGGTATTCCCAAAGCCCAAGTTTGCGCGGACATTGCGCAAATGCTGTCAGGAAATACCTTGCTGCTGGCATATAATGCCCATTTTGATTTGAGCTTCCTGTATTATCTGCTGTTGCGTGATGGTGACCCTATGATTCTCAAGGGCAAGGATAAGCTGGATTTGCTGACGGTGTATAAAGACCGCCACAGCTATCCCCACAAGCTTTGCAATGCCATTGAAGTGTATGGGCTTTCCGATGAGGTTGTCAACTCCCATCGGGCAGTGGATGATGTGATTGCCACGGTGGCGGTGATGAAAGCCATGGAGGATGAACGCAGCGACCTGGAGCGTTATGTAAACCTATTTGGCTACAATGCAAAATATGGCATCAGCGGTAAAGCCATTGGATCCATTACCTATAAGCCCCAAGCCTTTGACCCACCTGCCCCTTTATATGAGATGAAATAAGCGAGGAAAAAGCGATGTATAATGAAACTGCCTATGCTTTGGGCGCAAACCGTTCCTGTATTCGGGAGCTTTTTGAATACGGTCGGCAACGCGCTGCCATTGTTGGTGCGGAGAATGTGTTTGACTATAGTTTAGGAAATCCGTCAATCCCTTCCCCACCGGAGGTGGATGAAACGATTCGGCAAATTCTTGCAGATACCGATACCCTGCTGGTTCACGGCTACACCTCAGCAGTTGGAGATGCGGCTACCAGAGCTGCTATCGCCCAAGAGTTGAACAACCGGTTTGGCACTGCCGTGGAAGCGGAGGAGCTGTTTATTGGCTGTGGCGCTGCGCCGGAATTGGTTGCGACATTTCGAGCGCTGGCTGTAGAAAAGGGAGAAATTCTTGCGATTGCGCCCTATTTTCCGGAATATAAGCCGTTTGCAGAGGCGGCAGGACTGAAATTTCGTGTGGTTGCGCCGGATGTGCCGAATTTTCAGATTCGGCTTTCGGCGGTGGAAGAAATGCTGACGGAAAATACCGTTGCTGTTATTGTGAATTCCCCCAATAACCCCAGTGGCGTAGTATATACCCGGCAAACACTAACTGCGCTGGCAGCATTGTTGGCGAAAAAAAGCGCCCAATATGGACACCCAATCTATATCGTAGCGGATGAGCCCTATCGGGAGCTGGTTTATGCTGGCGTGGAAGCACCCTTCATTCCCACGCTGTATCGCAATACCATTGTCTGTTACTCCTATTCCAAAAGCTTGTCCTTGCCGGGAGAGCGTATAGGCTATATCTATGTACCCAAGCAGGCAGATGACGGCGAGGCAATTTACGCCGCCATTGCCGGCGCGGCACGGGCGGGCGGTCATGTGTGTGCCCCCAGCCTATGGCAAAAGGTGATTGCACGCTGCACCCATTTGCGTCCGGATTTGGAAAGCTACGACCGCAATCGCCGCATGCTGTATGACGGCTTGACCGCCATGGGCTACGAAATGGCACAGCCCGACGGTGCATTTTATCTGTTCATCAAAGCACCCGGCGGCGATGCCAACGCGTTCTGTGAAAAGGCCAAACAAAAGGATTTGCTCCTTGTGCCCGGCGATGGCTTTGGTTGCCCCGGTTACTTCCGCATTTGCTACTGCGTCAGCCCAAGGATGATTGAAAAAAGTTTGCCGGTTTTTCAGGCGTTAATAGAGAAATAAAAATCCTCCGAAGGACTTCCTTCGGAGGATTCTCATTTACTTTGCGTATTCTACTGCTTTGGTTTCACGAATAACATTGATTTTAATCTGACCTGGGTATTCCAGCTCAGACTCAATCTTCTTGGCAACATCTCTTGCCAACAAAATCATGTTATCCTCTGTGACCACCTCGGGCTTAACCATGATGCGAACTTCACGGCCTGCTTGGATGGCAAATGCTTTATCTACGCCGGGGTAGGAGTTGGTCAGCTCCTCCAGCTTTTGCAGGCGGCGGATGTAATTTTCCACATTTTCACGACGGGCACCGGGACGGGCGGCAGAAACAGCGTCTGCAGCCTGCACCAAAACGGCAATCACGGTTTTCGGCTCCACATCGCCGTGGTGCGCCTCAATGGCATTAATAACCACAGGATTTTCTTTGTATTTACGGGCAATATCTGCACCCAACTGTATGTGGCTGCCCTCCACCTCGTGGTCGATAGACTTGCCAAGGTCATGCAATAGACCTGCGCGCTTTGCCAGTGCTACATCGACACCCAATTCAGCAGCCATCAGGCCTGCGATATGGGCAACCTCAATAGAGTGGTTCAGCACATTTTGGCCATAAGAGGTACGGTATTTTTGACGTCCCAGAATCTTAACCAGCTCAGGATTCAGGTTGTGAACACCCGTTTCGTAGCAGGCGCGCTCACCCTCCTCACGGATGGTGCGGTCCACGTCCTTACGGGCTTTCTCTACCATGTCCTCAATACGGGTGGGGTGAATTCTGCCGTCGGCAATCAGTTTTTCCAGTGCCAGTCTTGCAATTTCCCGACGAATGGGGTCAAAGCTGCTGACAGTAATGGCTTCGGGAGTATCGTCGATAATAAGGTCAACACCGGTACTGGTTTCCAGCGTGCGGATGTTACGTCCCTCACGACCGATGATTCTACCCTTCATTTCGTCGTTGGGCAGAGGAACCACAGAAACCGTGGTCTCTGCTGCGTGGTCAGCGGCACAACGCTGAATGGCGATGGAAAGAATCTCCCGTGCCTTTTCATCGGCCTCGTCCTTCATTTGCTGCTCGATTTGTTTAATTTTCAGAGCAGTTTCGTGACGGACATCTTCCTCTACGCTGGCAAGCAGGGTCTGCTTTGCCTGCTCTTGTGTTAAACCGGAGATAACCTCCAACGCTTTGATTTGGGCTGTTTTGGCAGCGTCAACCTCTGCTTGGGTCTCGGCAACCTTTTGCATCTTGGCGGCAAGCTCTTCTTCCTTCTTTTCAAAGTTCTCGCTTTTCTTATCCAAGGTGGCTTCTTTTTGCTCCAAGCGGCGCTCTGTTTTGCTCAGCTCGGCTCGGCGCTCTTTCACTTCTCGTTCGTACTCTGTGCGTGATTTATGGATTTCGTCCTTGGCTTCCAGAAGCATTTCTTTCTTACGGCTCTCGCCACTGCGAATGGCTTCGTTAATTAGGCGGGTAGCCTCTGCCTCAGCAGAGCCGATTTCCCGTTCTGCAACTTTTTTGCGGTAAGCAACACCGGTTCCGAAGCCTACTGCAATACCGACAACTGTGCCAACGACGATTAAAATAATCGCCAAATATAATTCCATAATTCCAAGCGCACCTCCTTCTAATAAAAATAGCATCTACCGAAGGGAGGCGCATTAGACCTCATGCTGTACTATTTACTTCAATATATCCGTAAAAAAACAAACGCCATGAGGCGAAAAACGCAACCCCCGGCTTACGCCGGTTATCCATGAAACGCTGCCAGAAAGAGACTTCTGTGTGCAGCGCACACTATACCGAACTTATTTTACCTATGAAATCTCCGAATGTCAAGGAAAATTCAAAAAAAGCACAACATGTTGCGGTATTTTCGTTGACAAGGCCATTTTGTCGTGTTAAAATGGGTGACAACGCGGGCGTGGTGGAATTGGCAGACACGTTGGATTTAGGTTCCAATGGGAAACCGTGCAGGTTCAAGTCCTGTCGCCCGTACCAAAATTAAAGATCGGGACACCTTTGCAAAAGGTGTCCCGATTTGCTTTTTTCCCTGCGTTATTGAGCGTGCTGGGAATAACGGTGGCTGCTTAGAACAGTACATTTTTTGCAATATATTTACTGTTTTTAGGTAATATCTTTCTTTGTTATGTTCGTTTATAATGGAATAAATAGGAAAATTAGGAGGGTTTACAATGAATATTTTATTTTACGGATTCCGCCACGGCCACATTTTTGGCTGCTATACAGAAGCCAAAAACCACCCCGATTACAACATCGTAGCCGCCTTGGAGGAAAACGTCGAGGCGCGCTCCGCCGCAGAAGCAAAGCTGGGCATTACCTTTGATTCCGGCAGTTACGAAAGCTGGCTGGAAAACCCCATGGTGGATGCTGTTGCCTTTGGCGGCGCTTATGGTGACCGGGGTGCGGCAATTATCGCCGCCCTG
>JAZSAK010000116.1:0-9076 GCA_045601865.1 Faecousia sp.
GGCAGGCATTTACTGACTCTGTGTTTGGCGCAGTGGAGGCGGCGCGCAGGCAGCTTTGCCAGCGGCGGCAGATTCCGTTTTCCCGGGAGGAAATGACTGTGCTGTTTGCGGCGTTGTTGATGGAACCTTGACGGGAATGGCCTTCTTGGAGTATGATAAGACCAGAAAGCACAAGGAGGCAAACGATGCAAGACGCGGATTTTATGAAAGAGGCCTTGCTTTTGGCAAAGGAGGCAGCTGCAGAGGGGGAAGTCCCTGTAGGCTGTGTGATTGTGCGAGATGGTGTTATTGTTGGTCGTGGTCGTAACCGCAGGGAAACGGGGAAAACGGCACTTGGCCACGCAGAGATTGAGGCCATTGCACAAGCCTGTGAAACGTTAGGCGGCTGGCGGCTGTGGGAGTGTACGCTGTATGTCACGCTGGAGCCATGCCCCATGTGTGCAGGCGCGATTATCAATGCCCGCATACCGCGGGTGGTGTATGGTGCGTCGGATAGCAAATGTGGCGCGTGCGGTTCCGTTTGCGATTTATTTGCCATGGAGTTTAATCACCAACCCCAGGTGAACCGTGGAATTATGGAGGAAGAAGCAGCATCTTTGTTAACGGACTTCTTTCAGAATTTGCGATTAGAGCTACGCAGCCGGCCGAAATGGCAACGCAGATAATTTCGCCATTTTTCGATTGTTTCGCAATTTATCGACATATGGAGGGATATTATGTTAGAACGGAGGCGGGTATTGCGCTTGGGTGTTGCGGTTATTGCGCTGGCGGCGGTCTTGCGACTGCTGTCAGCCGGTTTTTTTACACCTTTTTTTCAAGGCTTGCGCAGTCCTCAGCTGGTGTCGCTGCTTATGTATTTGGAAACGGGACGAGCGGTACGGTTTGTTCCGTGGCAAATGCAGGAAAGCACGGACGCTGCCCAGCCGGAGGAGGAGACCCAGCCGTTCTTTCCTGGTCAGGAAAAGCCAACCTTTACACCGGAGCAGCTAAAGGATATATCGGTGCAATACCATTGCGAAGCACGGCCGGATTTGCAGACGCTGCTCACCAAAGAGCTGTCTTGGGATTTACAACAGGAAGCTCCCACAGTGCTGATTGTGCATACACATGCCACCGAAACCTATACACAGGAGGAAATTACCTATTCCGGCCATTATCGTACGTTAGATACCAAATATAATATGGTGTCTATGGGCAGGGAGCTTGCCCGCGTATTGCGGCAGGGAGGCATATCGGTGATTCACGATACCACACTCCACGATTATCCGGATTATAGTGGTGCTTATGATGTTACAAGAGCCACCATCGAGCGCTATTTGCAAAAATATCCATCCATTACCATGGTGTTGGATTTGCACCGAGATGCCGCACAAACCACATCGGGGCAGTTGGTTACCTCAGCAACAGCCGGTGGACAAAAATCCGCACAATTGATGATGGTGGTGGGAACAGACGGCTATGGCAATTACCATCCAAATTGGCAAGAGAATCTATCGGTTGCGCTGAAGCTGACGGCACTGCTGGAGCAGACCAATCCCGGCATAACCCGGCCTATTGATTTGCGGTTAGAACGCTTTAATATGGATTTAAGGCAGGGCAGTCTTTTGGTGGAGGTGGGTGCTGCAGGCAATACCCATCAAGAGGCCATGATTGCGGTGAATGCCTTGGGGCAGAGCATTTTGCAGCTTGCCCAAGGCAGCAATGCTTCATAGCAGTGTCCACCACGTCAGCATTTGGGATTCATCCATGGCAGATGCCATTTGTGACAGCTGAATACAAATGGCGGCGAATTCGCCCTTTCGCTCCAGTTTTGTGTAAATCTCCAGTTGAAAAAACAGTGCTTCCATTTCCTCCATAGGCTCATGGTCGGCTACAGCAGCTGTAATATTGCGATATTTGTCCCATTGCTCTCTGGCATCCGTTGCCAAAGACTTTGCATATTCCCAGTCACCGGAAAGTGCTTGCTCAGATGCACGCTCCAAGGTCTGAGATAAAGGTGCGTGGATGCGATGAAAGAAGAGAGTCAGCAAAATGCCAGACACCAAAAAGAAAAGCATGAGCCCAACGCCAATCCAAAACCGCTTCATGGGCTTGTCTCCTTTCGTATACACACCACTTTACCGCTGCCGTCGGCAGTCAGCAGCCAAGTGGTTTCCATGGTTGCATTGTGCTGCTGTAAGGTTTGCTGCAGCCATGGCATATCTTTTTTTAATAGCTGTAAATTTTCTTGGAGCAGATATCCGTCAGAAATAATGGTATAGGGAAGCTGCTGTTCTTTAACCTGTATACCGGCGGCCATAGCATTTGCCGGCTGATATTTGGGATAAGGAAAAACCGAGAGATTTCCGTTGGTTTCCAAAATGGCGTACTGCACAGAGGTAATGTCCAGCACATCTTTTTCCCGCAAAAGCTCGGTTAATTCATCCAGAGTTACCCGGGTGTTGCGCAAATTTTTCTGGAGAATGCGCCCGTTTTCAATGAGGATCACCGGTTTGCCGCATAAAAGTCTGCGTAGCTTTACAGAGCGCAGCGTCAGCCCGGACAGCACCAATTCCACGCCAAGTACCGCCAAAATCGGAACCAATCCGGAGTACAGTGGGATGGCACCATCCTGCATGGGAATGGAGGCAAGGTTTGCCACCAGCATGGTTACCACAAATTCTGAAGGTTCCATTTGTCCGATTTGCCGCTTGCCCATCATGCGAATCACAGCAATCAGCACCAAATACAGTATGATGGTGCGAATGTAAGATAATATCAAAAGGAGCGCCTCCTTCCGGCGCTCCTAGTATTTCCAATGGGGGAAATATCTATGCAAAAAAACTCCCCCTGAAATGCAAAACCCGCAGGAAAACCTGCGGACTCTGCAAAAAGGAAGAGGAAAATGAAAAATGAAGAAATATAGTACCTGTATTATACGGTTAAATTGTGAATAAAAAAAGCGTATAATTATTAAAAAAGTTTGAAGTTGGTAAAAAATGCCTATTATTTGTCGCTTATGGGCGTGCTTTGGGATTTTTACTTTACAATGGTGACATTTTGGGGTAAAATACAAAAAAGGAGGTGTAGCTCCATGGAAGATACACGGGATGAATTGAAGCGGCTGGAAGAAGAGCTGCTTGCCGAGGAAAAACGTGCCGAGGAAGATCGCATGATTGAGGAATTGATTCGCGAGCAAAAGGCACACAATTCCCAAGAGGAAGACTATCTGGATGAGGCGCTGCTTCAAGAAATCTTGAAAGAAAATGCGACCCCGGCGTTTGAGGACCCGGATAAAATCCACGAGCCGGCAGAGCCTATGGCTTTCTGCAATTATTCCAACGATTATGGCAAGGAATTGCAAGCGGAGCAGCAGCCTGCAAAGCAGGTCAGTGACAAGACGCTGATTGTTTTGATGAGCATCGTCAGTGTCCTTGGCTTGGGCATTATTGGCGTGCTGGCATACTGGCTGATTACATTTGGCTGATATGCAGGTGGTTGGACGGTTCGCCCCCACGCCTTCGGGACGGATGCATTTGGGCAATGTGTTTGCCGGATTGCTGGCATGGCTTTCAGCAAAAAGCAAGAATGGCGAAATGGTGCTGCGCATGGAGGACTTGGATACCCTGCGCACCAGCAGCGAATTTGCCCAAATCCTGCGAGAGGATTTGCTGTGGCTGGGATTGCCGTGGGATCGGGAAACGATGCCGCAAAGTCAGCGCAGCGCGGTGTATGACCGCTATTTTCAAATCCTGCAGGATAAGCAGCTGCTGTATCCTTGCTATTGCACCCGCAGTCAGCTCCATAGCGTCAACGCACCCCACCTTTCCGACGGAACGTATATTTACCCCGGAACTTGCCGCAATTTGAAAACCCCGCCGTCTGACCGCGCGCCTTCCTGGCGTGTGCGGGTGGAGGATAGAAAATGGGAAGTGGTAGACTGGGTGCAGGGTAGATACATAGAAAATCTGGCTACCGATTGCGGTGATTTTGTGGTGCGACGGGCTGACGGTGTGTATGTGTACCAGTTGGCGGTAACGGTGGATGACGGATTGGCAGGCGTTACCGAGGTAGTACGCGGCATGGATTTGCTAAGCTCTGCACCGCGGCAGATGTACCTGCAGGAATTGTTTGGATTCCCCCATCCCAGCTATGCCCATGTGCCCATGCTGCTTGCACCCGATGGCCGGCGCTTGAGCAAGCGGGACAAGGATTTGGATTTAGGCGTGCTGCGGCAGCATATGACCGCTCAGGAGCTGATTGGCAAGCTTGCCTATGCCGCCGGACTTATCGATAAACAAGAGCCGGTGTCACCGGCAGAGCTGGCACAGGACTTTTCTTGGGAAAAAGTGCGCAAAGAGGATATTGTTTTGGCGCTATAATGAATACATAAAAAGGGAAAATCTGTCGTTTATCTTGCAAAAGCAGAGGATAACGGCTATAATACAAAAGAAAATATTTGGAAAGAGGAGATTCTGTTATGACAAAAAAACCCGTTTTGGTCGTTATGGCAGCCGGCATGGGCAGCCGTTACGGCGGACTGAAGCAGATTGACCCTGTGGGCAGCTGCGGTGAAGCAATTTTGGACTATTCTCTGTTCGATGCCCATGAGGCAGGCTTTGAGACGGCGGTTATCATCATTAAAGAAGCCATTCGTAAGGACTTCATGGAAACAGTAGGCAAGCGCTTGGAAAAGTGTCCCATGGAAATCCGCTACGCTTATCAGGAGCAGGATAAAATGCTGCCTGCGGGCTTCACCGTTCCCGAGGTTCGCGGTGCAAAGCCCTGGGGCACCGGTCACGCAGTGCTGTGTGCAGCAAAGGAAATCGGCGATGCTCCCTTTGCGGTCATCAATGCGGATGACTATTATGGCAAGTCCGCTTACAAGACGATGTATCAAGCGCTGTGCAATTTGCAGGACACCGACAAAGCAGAATTCTGCATGGTAGGCTATCTGCTGGGCAATACCGTAACAGACCACGGCAGCGTTGCCCGTGGCGTTTGCGATGTGGACGGCAACGGCTATTTGACCAATATCGTAGAGCGCCTGAAAATTGAAAAGTATGAAAACGGTATTCACTTTACCGAGGATGGCGAAACCTATACCGACCTGGCAGCCGATACTTTGGTTTCCATGAATATGTTCGGCTTTACCCCCAGCATGCTGGCGGCTCTGGAAAAGGGTTTCCCTGAATTCCTGGAGAAAGAAGTGCCGGAAAATCCTGCCAAGAAGGAATACCTGCTGCCTACCATCGTCAATGGCTTGCTGCATGCAGGCAAGGTACGGCTGAAGGTGCTGTCCTCTGCGGATAGATGGTACGGCGTTACATATGCAGCGGACAAGCCCCAGGTTGTGGCGGCTCTGCAGGAAAAGACCCAGCAGGGTCTGTATCCCAACGGTTTGTGGAAATAAGCTTTTATAAATAGCGGCAGGGACAGTTGCATTAACTGTCCCTGCTTTGTGTTGTTAATGTGTTTCCGTTTTTGGGATGGATTCTCTATATTCGCTTGCCAGTATCAGCAAGCGATGGTGCAGGGAAACGGAGGCAAACAGATAATTGTCAAGAATGTGCCGATCCGTTTCAGATAAAGACAGATAAAATTGCAAAAAAGGCTCGTGTGCTACAGAGTATATTTCATGTAGGCGAAGGTATGTTTCGTCATGCATAGCAGACTCTTGTATAGCAAGCAGCTTGTGCAGAGTTTCTTTATTCATCGTTTTCACCTCAAATAATGCACTTAAAATTAGTCCATAATGACATAATAGCATATTATTCACTTAAAATAAAGATAAAATTAGTGCAGATTAAGTGAGGTATGTCTATGGGCAAGCAAAAACACATTAGCATTCGGATCGATGCGGACATTCTGGAAAAGTTTCACTATGTGGCAAAATATGATGATAGAAGCGCCAGCGGACAAATCATGTTTTTGATCAATAACTGCATACGCAATTTTGAGGAAAAGCATGGGCAGATACAAATAACGGATAAAAATTAATAACGCATACAGTCAGGCGTGTTGTAATTGGCAACACGCCTGACTGTTTTATGGTGGAATAGAGGTTGTTTATACACCAAAAATGTGTTACAATAGCGCCAGATTGCAAGAATGATGAGGTGAGGGAATGAAAACAAAAAAGATAGTACAGCTGGCACTGTTGACTGCCGTTGCCCTCATTTTATTTGTGATAGAGGCGCAAATTCCTGCCATTGTTCCCATTCCCGGAGTGAAAATCGGGCTTGCCAATATTGTCACCGTGTTTGCGGTATTCACAGTGGGCAGCAAGCAGGCAGCGGCAGTGCTTTTTTGCCGTGTGTTCCTTGGCGCAGTGTTTGCGGGGAATTTTAGCACGATTTTCTTTTCCGCCGCAGGCGGTGCGTGCGCCATTGCTGTTACCATAGGGCTGAAACGGGTCGTAACCCGGCGCCAGCTTTGGGTTGCAGGCTGTTTGGGTGCGATTGCCCACAGCATTGGCCAGATGGCGGCAGCGGTAGCCATTACCCAGACCCCAAGTATTTTGCTGTATTTGCCGGTGCTGATAGCAATCAGCGTGGTTACCGGCTGTTTTACGGGCCTGTGCGCCCAAGTGATGTTGAATCGAGGTGATAAGCTGTGGAAAACTATTTTCAGCTAAATATGTCCCAGCAGGAGATTAATGCCATTTCCAATATCGGGCTTGCCCATATCGGCGACGGTGTATATGAGCTGATGTGCCGCAGCTATTTGTGCCTGCAGGGGAATAAATCCATCAAAAATCTGCACCGGGCGGCGGTGGAATTGGTAAAAGCCCCTACACAAGCGGCATTTGCCGATAAGCTGCTGCCCCACTTGACACAGGCTGAGCAGGATTACTACCGCCGAGGCAAAAACGCCCATTCCCATGCTGCCCCCAAGTCGGCGACGCCGAAGGAATATGCCAAGGCAACGGGCTTGGAAACGCTGTTTGGCGCGCTGTATCTTTCGGGACAAACTGAGCGACTGAATGAACTATTCTCCATTCTTATGGAAACAGAGGAAGCGTAACTATGGCATTTGACGCATTTTATATGTCCTGCGTGCTGGCAGAAATCCGCGCCTTGGAGGATGCCAAGGTGGAGAAAATCCATCAGCCCAGTCGGGACACGATTATTATTCATTTGAAACATCGGCAGGGACGGGCAAAATTGCTGTTTGCCGCCAATCCTGCGGCACCGCGTCTGCATTTGACTCAGGCAAATCCGGAGAATCCTGCCCAGCCGCCTATGTTTTGTATGCTGCTGCGCAAGCATTTGATGAGCGCAAGACTGACCAATGTTACCCAGCTGAGCATGGAGCGATGCGCCGTGTTTCATTTTGACTGCATCGATGAAATGGGAGACCGCGTGGAAAAGCGACTGGTGGCGGAATTGATGGGCAGAACCTGCAATTTGTATTTGCTCAGCCCGGAGGGGCGAATTTTAGACTGTCTGCGGCGCATTGGCCTGGATGAAACAGCAAAGCGCCCAGCCCTACCTGGAATGTATTATCAAGCCCCCGAGGCGGTGGAAAAACGCAATCCTATGGACTTGTCGGAAGCAGAATTTTTGGAAATCCTGCAGCAAAATGGCGCGGACGAAATGTCTGCACGGCTGATGGATGGCTTAGGTGGCTTGTCGCCGTTGATTTGCCGGGAGGCGGCGCTGTTTGCCTGCGGCAGTGTGGATGCCAGATTGGAAGGGCAGAATTTGGAAGGTCTTGCGCAACGCTTGGCGCTGTTTTTCCATGAGCATATGCACCATCCCAAGCCCTGTTATTTTGCCACCGCTGACGGTACGCCAAAGCAGTTTGCCTTCTGTCCGATACGCCAGTATGGGCAGTGCCGTCAGGCAGAAGGCTTTTCGCAGCTTTTGGATATGTATTACACCCTGCGCGACCATAAGGATGCCATGCGCCAAAAGGGGCAGGGACTTCGGAAAACAGTGCAAAATCTCTGTGCCCGTTTGAAACGAAAGTTGGCAGTGCAGGAACAGGAGCTGGCGCAGACCTATGATCGGGAGCGTTTGCGTCAGCTGGGAGACATAGTCACCGCCAATTTGCATAGAATTCAAAAAGGGCAGACCGTTTTACAGGCAGAGGACTTTTATGATGAGGAAATGCGCCTTATTGACATTCCCATTTCCAACATTCTGTCGCCCCAGCAAAACGCGGCAAAGTTTTATAAGGACTATACCCGCATGAAAAATGCAGAAAAAGAGCTGACCAGGCAAATTGCATTAGGTACAGAGGAGCTTTCTTACTTGGAAAGCGTGCTGGAGGAGCTGGAGCGCGCTGGTAGTGAGCAGGAATTGGTGGAAATTCGCCAAGAGTTGCAAGATGGTGGCTATGTGAAAAACGATGCCACGCGGAAAAAAATGAAGCTGGCCAAAACCGCCCCCATGCGCTTTGAATCCACCGATGGCTTCCCGATTTATGTGGGACGGAACAATCGGCAGAATGAGGAATTAACCTTCAAAATGGCGCGCAAGGACGACCTTTGGCTCCATGCATCCAAGGTTCACGGAAGCCATGTCATTATTGCCTGCGGTGGCAAAAGTGTACCCGATGATACCGTTACCCAGGCGGCACAGCTTGCCGCTTACTATGCCGAAACCAATGGCGGGCAAAACATTCCCGTGGATGTTACTCCCGTCAAGCAGGTGAAAAAGACCCCTGCGGGCAAACCCGGCATGGTGATATACCATACCTATCGCACGGTGATAGTCAATCCTTACCCTAATATCGTGGTGGATGAATTGAATGCAGAAAAGAAAAGCGCCCCGTGATGGGGCGCTTTTCCTGTTGAGAAATGGAAAAAACCATGATATACTGACGAAAAAGGAAGGGGGGCTGGACATGAAAAAATTGATTGCTGTTTTGCTGGCGGCGGTACTGCTTAGCGGCTGTGCGCCCGCAGTTGAACCGGAGTCAACTTTGCCTGCCAGCCCTTACACCCCACAAGACTATCAAATGCAAGATGGATTTTTGACCTGCACCGCAGGACAGACGATTTTGGGAATCGATGTATCTTCCCACCAAGGGCAGATTGATTGGCAGCAGGTGGCGGCATCCGGCATAAAATTTGCAATGATTCGCCTGG
>JAZSAK010000117.1:0-3486 GCA_045601865.1 Faecousia sp.
ACAAAGCGCATTGCCATGTCTTCGAAATCCGCCTCGGGATGCTCATACAGCACCCACATAATTTTGCCGGCATCCATAGCTGAGCCACCGCCTACTGCGATAATCAAATCCGGCTGGAAGGAGCGCATCGCCTCTGCACCCTCCCTGGCGCACGCTAATGTGGGATCCGGTGCTACATTGTAAAACACGGTGTGGGTAATACCCATAGCGTCCAGTTTTTCTTCAATAGGCTTTGTATGACCGTTCTGGTATAGGAATGTATCCGTAACAATAAACGCTCTCTTCTTCCCTGCCAATTCGTCCATAGCAACCGGAAGACAACCTTTTTTGAAATACACCTTTTCAGGTGCCCGGAACCACAGCATATTCTCCCTCCGTCTTGCAACTGTTTTGATATTCATCAGGTGACGCACACCCACATTTTCCGACACACTGTTTCCACCCCAGCTGCCGCAGCCCAATGTCAGCGACGGTGTCAGCCGGAAATTATAAAGGTCACCAATGCCGCCTTGGGCAGAGGGCGTGTTCACCAAAATACGGCACGCCTTCATCCGCATGGAAAATGCATTTAGTTTTTCTGCAGCAGTACGCGTGCTTAGATACACTGCGGCAGTATGTCCATAGCCGCCATCCTCCAACAGTCGTTGTGCCTTATCAATGGCTTCCGTAAAGCTACCGGCGCGATACATTGCCAATACCGGAGACAGCTTTTCGTGGGCAAACGGTTCGGAAATATCCACAGATTCTACTTCGCCAATGAGAATCTTCGTATTTTCCGGAACTGCAAGATCCGCAAGCTGGGCAATTTTCACTGCACTTTGTCCCACAATCTTAGCATTGAGCGCACCGTTAATGAGCAATATGCTGCGCAGCTTTTCCCGTTCATCCGCATCTAGGAAATAACAGCCACGGGCAGCAAACTCGCTGCGCACCGCATCGTACACATCCTCTAAAACAATCACGGATTGCTCCGACGCACAAATCATACCGTTGTCAAAAGTCTTGGAATGGATAATGGAAGAAACCGCCATTAAAATGTCCGCACTGTCATCGATAATGGCAGGCACGTTTCCGGCACCTACGCCCAAGGCCGGCTTTCCGGAGGAATAAGCAGACCGTACCATCCCCGGACCGCCGGTTGCCAATGTCAAATCCGCATCATGCATCACCTGCGCAGTCAGCTCCAAGGAAGGTTGGTCAATCCATCCGATAATCCCTTCCGGTGCGCCTGCTGCCACTGCCGCCTCTAAAACCACTCTTGCAGCCGCAATGGTGCATTCCTTTGCCCGTGGATGCGGGCTGATAATAATACCATTTCGTGTTTTTAAGCAAATCAGCGTCTTAAATATTGCCGTTGATGTGGGATTGGTGGTTGGAATAACCGCCGCAACCACGCCAATTGGCTCTGCAATTTTTTGAATACCAAAGGAGGGGTCCTCCTCCAGCACACCGCAGGTTTTTTCATTTTTGTAAGCATTGTAAATATATTCCGAGGCATAGTGATTTTTAATCACCTTATCCTCTACCACACCCATGCCGGTTTCGTTGACCGCCAGCCGTGCCAGCGGGATGCGCGCTTTGTTGGCAGCAGAAGCCGCTGCCAAAAAAATTTTATCTACCTGTTCTTGGGTAAAGGTTGCATATTCAGCCTGTGCCTTGCGGCAACGGTCCATAGTTACTTTTAATTCCTCAGCTGTGGTTGTGGGTGCATATTTTGCAGTCATATAGATCACCTTTCCTTCTGGTTATTTCGGTATCTTTTTATCGGTTTGTTTGTATCGATATATTAGCACCGACATCAGGCATTGTCAATGGTAATCGATAAATTTATACGGATATATAAATTTCGTCCGTCTCCGTCTGAAATTTCAGAACACAATGCACAAAAAATCAGGACGCCACCTGTAACAGACAACGTCCTTTTACTTTTCTTTGGTATATTATGCTATGTGCACACCAAAGCATATGTTCTTACCGGCACGTCGCTAAGCGCCGCCTTTCGAGTCCATTTGCCTTAATGCCATACTAGCTAAAAAATCCACCCAGGGAGGGTTGTTAAAATCGCGTAAACGGTGCATACATACAGGCAAAAAACACCATTTGATGCGGAAATGGCCCACTCGTCAAACCGGAATTCGCAAAGAGGATAACAGGGTGTTATCCGTTCTTTTGTGTATACAAAAACTCCGACACAGCCTTACTGGCAAATAGCACAACGCACGAAGCGATAGAGTATACCAGCAAAAGAACAATATATGTTACAACAGCCGGATTAACTGCCTGGAAATCTAAGTAGCCGAAAAGCAGACTTAAACTCAGGAAACTGTTTAGTCCTGCGGAAACCGCAAATAAATACCTCACCCAAGAAACGCCGCATATCAATGCAATAGTCAATATAATCTGGACTATCAGCAATAATAAATTAAAGTTAACAAAAGCAGACACAACTGCGCCAATTATATTTGATATTGCTATGACCGATACAATTATTTTGCCTTGTTTATATAATCTATTTTGATTCTTTTCAAGTTCATCCAATACTTGTTGTTCTTCAGTTGTCAAATATTCTTCTTGCATAATTGCAGCCCCCTATCCTGAAAAATAGATTCATCTGGCCAACCAGATTTGTCTGTCAGTATTATAACATAATTTACCAATCAAAACAAGGCATACCAAATAAAAAATCCACCCCTTTGGGTGGATTTTTATCTGGTGGAGACTAATGGACTCGCTTTTCTGCGGAAAAGCCACGGCGGTTGCGACATGCCACCGGCATGTCGCTAAGTGCCGCCTTTCGAGTCCATTAACCTAAATGCCATACCAGCTAAAAAAATCCACCCCTTTGGGTGGATTCTTTATTTGGTGGAGACTAATGGACTCGAACCATCGACCTCATGCGTGTGAAGCATGCGCTCTAACCAGCTGAGCTAAGCCTCCTTATGGGAACGAAGTAAATTATACCACAATTCCCCGTATTGTCAAGTGAAAAATCCCCCTCTTGCCAAAACCAAAAAATGTGCTACCATAAGGAGGAAAAGAGGTGTCTTTCATGCACTATCACAATATGGTCCCCGGTATTTTTCTTTCTCGCCCCAATCGGTTTATTGCGCACATCGAGATAGACGGCAAAGTGGAAATCTGTCATGTCAAAAACACCGGGCGGTGTCAGGAATTGCTCGCAACCGGCGCAACCGTTTGGTGCCAATATTTTGACAATTCTAACCGCAAAACCAAATATGATTTAATTGCCGTGCAGAAAGGCAACCGTCTCATAAACATGGACTCCCAGGCTCCAAACGCAGCGGCAAAGGAATGGCTCATGTCCGGCGGACTGGGAATAATCGAGAACCTCAAGGCTGAAACAACCCATGGCAATTCCCGCTTTGATTTTTCCTTTACCAAAGACGGTATGCCCTGCTTTCTGGAGGTTAAGGGCGTAACTTTGGAAAACGATGGCATTTGTGCCTTTCCCGATGCCCCCACAGT
>JAZSAK010000118.1:0-2845 GCA_045601865.1 Faecousia sp.
GTACCATAGTTGATGGAGGAGAAGGGTGTCTGGGCACCGGCGCGAGAGTGCATGGTGTTCAAATTATGAACAAAGCCCTCCATTGCCTGCTTGGTATCCCGATCGGTTTTCTTGAAAGAACGTTTCGCTGCCCGCGCTACCAGCTTGGCTGCAAGCTCCGGCTCTATGCCATAGTGTTCGCACAACAGCTTTTCCACTGCTGCAATGTAAGCAGGGCTGCTTTCCAATTTTGCTGTCTCTGCGGTAGCATTTTCCACATCCGCAATCAGCTTTGCAATAACATCCTTTTCGTCAGACAAATCCAAGTAATCCTCTACTGTGTCCTGCAAGCGACGGGTAAATGCCTTGCGGTAGGACTTGGCAACGCCCTCTGCCATGGCATAATCAAAGTTAGGAATAGACTGACCGCCGTGCTGGTCATTCTGATTGGACTGAATGGCAATGGCTGCCAGTGCTGCATAGCTTTGAATGCTCTGTGGCTCACGCAGATAACCGTGACCGGTGGAGAAGCCACCATGGAACAGCTTCAAAATATCAATTTGACAACAGGTTGTGGTTAGCGAATAGAAATCAAAATCGTGAATATGAATATCGCCCTCTCGGTATGCCTTCGCATGCTCGGGACGCAGTAAGTACATTTCGTTATATGCCTTGGCGCCGGCTGCACCGATTTGCAGCATGGAGCCCATAGCAGTATTGCCGTCGATGTTGGCATTATCACGCTTCATGTCACTGACACGGGCATCGATGTTGGTGATTTCATCGATGGTTTTCATCAAGGAGGTATTTGCCTCTCGGGCACGGGTGCGGTTAGCACGATACAGGATATATGCCTTAGCCGCAGCATTGAAGCCGTGGTTCATCAACTGGCGCTCTACACTGTCCTGAATAGCCTCAATGTTAGGGGATGCATTGGAGAACTTAGCTTCCAGTTCCCGCTGAACGTCATTGGCAACACGAGCAGCATCCGCGGCATTGCCATCACCAGAAACCTCCAGTGCTTTTAAGATAGCGCCTGCGATTTTGCTCTGCTCATATAGAACAACTCTGCCATCGCGCTTGATAATGCTCTGAATCATGTTAAAACACCTATCTCCCTCTATATATTATCTTTTCCTGTCTTGCACAACATCTTGTGTTTTGCAGATGCAATCTACACAATATATTGCCACATTCGGCACCATTTGTCAATGGCTTTTTGAAAAAAATTTATTGTTTTTACACTTGACAAATGCAATTAATTGTTATATGATTCTAACAGCGTTACATGACTGACGGATTTCGCGGATTACCGCGGGGAAATGTAATTGCTTTATGCCGACCGTCTGGGCAATTCTGTTCTATGTGAACCGGATTGCCTTTTTTTATACCACAAACGCAAGGAGATTCCTATTTTATGGCTTTTACTTACCGTGGGCTGACTGCCCAGTACACGCGTCATCTCATTACCGACGCAGAGGTGGATCGGCAAATGCAACGGCTTTTGCAGCAAAATCCCAGAATTGCCTTGATTACCGACCGCCCCACCCAAAACGGTGACGAAGTGGTTTTGGATTACGCAGGCTTCTGCGATGGCGAACAATTCGCCGGCGGCACTGCCGAGAATCAAACCCTGACCCTTGGCAGCGGCGCTTTCATCCCCGGCTTTGAGGAACAGCTGCTGGACAAAGTTGTAGGCGAAGATGTCACTGTCCATGTTACCTTCCCCAAGGAATATCACGCAGAAAATCTAGCGGGCAAGGCCGCGGAATTCCGCTGTAAAATTCATCAGATTCGTGTCAAAACCCCATATGAACTGGATGATGTATTCGCCAAGGAAGTGGGCAACTGCGATTCGCTGGAGGAAATGCACGCCAAAATGAAAGAAAGCCTGCAATCCTATACTGACGAGCGCGGAGAAATGGATCTGCAGGATCGCCTGTTGCGGCAGGCAGCAGCAACGCTGGACTACACCATTGACCCTGAGCAATTGGAGCAGGAGGTGGAGCAGCAGCTGCAGAATCTGCAGGCACAGCTGGCACAGCAAGGCTTGAATCTGGATATGTATTGTTCCTTTATGAATACCACACCCGAGGATTTGCGCAAGGATGCCTACCCCGCAGCAGAAGCTGCCATGCGCAATCATGCCGCCATTGAAAAAATCGTGGAACTGGAGCATTTGGAAGCATCTCAGGATGAAATTGGCGAAGCAATTGCATTAATCTGCCGTCAAAATCAAATTACCGCCGAGCAGCTTAAGCCTTATTATGATGCGGAATTTGAAAAAGCAGTCCTGCGCAGTGTTATGACCTCTAAGGTTATGCAGCTCATTCGAGACAATGCCGTAATCGAGGCAAAATAATGTCGTAAACATTCGGATATTTGCACATATCGCTGTTGACTTTACCCCTTTTCGATGATACAATAATTTTGTACCGATAAATTATTATCGAAAAGGTGCTGAGTTACACATAGGTATAATGTGCAGTGCCGAAAATATTATAGCCTCTGAGGGTTAGTTAAGACTTCAGAGGAAAATCAAGGAGGAAACCACTATGGCAATCAACTATGTAGATGGCAAATATGTGGACGAGAAGGGCTTTGTCAAGCTGGACCCCACCGTCTACAAGGACTGGCAAATCGCTGAGGAAGCAGAAAAGACTCTGCCCCCCGTCGATTACTTCCGTGAGAAGCTGGGTCTGCTCCCCGAGGAAATCATCCCCTACGGCAAGACCCCCAAGATTGACTTCATCAAGGTTATGAACCGCCTGAAGGATAAGCCCGACGGCAAGTTCATCGAAGTTACCGCTGTTACCCCCACCCCCTTCGGCGAAGGTAAGTCCACCGTTTCCCTGGGTCTGATTGA
>JAZSAK010000119.1:0-20581 GCA_045601865.1 Faecousia sp.
TCCTCCAGTGCCCTGCGCAGCTGTCCCAGCGCCCTCTTTTCAATCCTAGAAACATAACTGCGGCTGATTCCCGTTTTCTCTGCCACCTCCCGTTGTCGGTGAGGGGCATAGCCATTCAAACCATAGCGCATCAGCACCACCAATCGTTCCTGCCCTGTTAAGCACTCGTCAATCGCTTTACGAAGCTGGCAAATGCGTTCCCTGGCGCTGACTGTTTCCAACAGGTCCGCATCCTCACTTACCACATCCATCAGCGACAGTGCCGCACCATCCGTTCCCGTGTCAATATAGTCAGACAGTGAAACATCTTGACTGGATTTGCGCTGTGACCGGAAGTACATTAAAATCTCATTTTCTACACATCGTGCCGCATAAGTGGCAAGCCTTGCGCCCTTGGACACATCATAGGTTGTGATACCCTTAATCAATCCAATGGTTCCTATAGAAATTAAATCCTCCTGGTCCGAGGCCTGTGTGTAATATTTTTTCATAATGTGCGCAACCAGCCGCAAATTTCGCTCAATCAACACATTTCGCGCCTGCAAATCCCCCTTTGCGCACAAGTCTAAATAATACTTCTCCTCCTTTGCTGTCAAAGGGCGGGGAAAGCTCCCCGTAGACAACTGCAACGAATACAGCAAACTGCTAAGCATCAGCCACGCGGCTGCAAGCATATGTCCCACCTCCAATGCTACCTTATTCGTCACAGCCCGTCCATATACCCACAAAAAAGCACTGCGATAAATCGCAGTGCTTCTATTACATATTGGCTTTGATGGTGGAAATCAGAATATCCCCCGCCACCACTCTATCCTCTGCGGCAAACCCATCCGCAAAATTATCCGAATACAGCACTTGGGCATTGGGGGGAAATTCATCATCACCCTCCCAGACCAAAATCTGCATTCGGTAGCCACCAAGCAAGTCAAATAGGTAGCCTGCATCTCCATGTGATACGCAAATACCGCCCATTTTCTCACATGCAGTGCGAAATGCCGCTACACGGGTTCCGAAGGTAAACGCCGCACGGGTCAAAACTCTGCCAGTATAGGGCTGGATATACAGCTCCCCCCACGGCATCTCCCGAAAGGTTTTCCACGCGCCGTTCCACTCCACGCACTTCCCTTCCAACAAATAGCGGAGTAAAAAGGTCTGTGTCGGCAGCGGTGGAACTGCACCCCCATCCAAGGCACGAATGGCATAGGTAGGGTGCGCAATGGCAAATTCCCGTCCCAGCAGGTTTACATAAAATTCTTTTCCGTCCCATTTCGTCTTGGTTCTTTCCGCCGCCGCTTCCGGATCAAGCTGACAAAATAAGTCCGCATAATAGGCAAACGGGATTTCTTCTTTATGATTCTCTACAACCATGTACTACCTCACTCGTGTAACTCCAGCGGCAACCCGTCCGGATCGTAGAAAAATACGATACGTTTGCCGTTAGATGCATTGATCATAATGGGATCCGTGGCAATTCCCATAGCATTCAGCTCCGCTATGGCTTTGTCCAAATCGGGAGCATGGAAACAAAGGTGCCACATACCACATCGGGTAGGCTTGCCATGGTTGGGTTCAGGGTTGACTTTGCCAAAAATCTCCAGCATGCAGTTGCCCAGCTGAACCTCCAGCTTAATATCATTCTGAGGCTGTCTATGTTCCTCTCGAATCACGGAAAAGCCCAGCTTATTCACATAAAAATCCTTGGATTTTTCGTAGTCTGCTACAATAATTGCAACATGATGTAAATTCTCAACAACCATAACATTTCCTCCGTTATTTTACAGCTCTTGCCGGCTACTGGGGAACAACTTAGCATCAGTATGCGGAATGAAACATGCCGCCACAAAGCTATCCATATACCCCGGGTATGTACTCAGCTCCAGATAGGTCATATTTGCACCCACCTCAGCGCACTTGGCAATCGCTTCATCGCTTAACACCATCGCATAAGAACCAGCCAAAGAGGAGTTTCCGATATAGCGGAATTTGTCCAGCTCCACATCCGGCAGCATGCCGATATTTACAGCGTTTTTCATGTTAATTCCGCTGCCGATGCCACCGGCAACATATACCGTATCAATCATGTCGACCGTCATATCCACAGACTGCAAAAGCGTATCGATGGCGGAGAAAATAGCGCCCTTGGCACGGATGAAGTTATCAATATCCACCTCATTGATGGACACTTCCCTGCCAGTCTCGCTTTCATCTGCCGTGGCAATTACATATCGGCCCATGCCGTACTGGTCGCGCTGCACACGCGCGCCCTCCCGCACAAACAAGCCCTTGGCATTGATAATGCCGCAACGATACAGCTCGGAAATGATATCAATAATACCGCTACCGCAAATGCCCACCGGCTTTTGATCTGCACCACCCACAATGGTCATGGTGGGATGCATGGTTTGCTTATCGATGGTGCATGCCTCGATTGCGCCGTCGGTTGCCCGCATGCCGCAGGAAATGTCGCCACCTTCAAAGGCAGGACCGGCAGAGCAAGCACAACTCATCAGAAAATCACAATTGCCAAAGACAATTTCGCCGTTTGTGCCCAAGTCGATGAACAGGCTCATCTCCTCTTTGTTCCAGAAACCGGCTGCCAACGTACCAGCAGTAATATCACCGCCCACATAAGAACCGATGTTGGGTGCAATCACCACCGGGGCAAGGGGATTGGCAGGCAGCTTCAAATCCCCTGCCAGTAAGCCCTCCCAGCCAAAAAAGCTGGGAATATAGGGGTCCATGCGGACGGGGTCGGCATCCACGCCCACCAAAAGATGGTTCATAGTGGTATTGGCGCCCACGGATAGACGCAAAATGCTGCGGGCAGAAATATTGGCACTCTTGCACAGATTGGCAATAATGGGCGTCAAGGTTTCTTTCACAATGGCATCCTGCAATTTTTTCTTGCCACCGGTGCGCCCTTGCTCAATAATGCGGTTAATAACATCTGCACCGTAACGAATCTGCCCGTTACCGGAAGAACCCTTTGCCAGAATTTTGCCGCTGCTTAAATCCACCAACACCATAGAGACAGTGGTCGTACCAATATCAATGGCGCAGCCTACAATAGCCGTATCCTCGGGTGCGGAAATCTCCATACACTGGAATGTTTCTCCGTGTAGCTCGCCCTTAACGCAAACATGAAAATGGTTTTCCCGCAAGGTCGATGCCAACTTTGCCATAACTGCATAGGGAATCTTCACTTGCGCCACTCCCAGTGCACTTTGCAGCGTCCAACTTAATCTCTCATTGTCCGGCATGGTATCCGCCTCACTAGGCTCGTCCATGGTCAGCACAACACTGCGGAAACAGTTTTCAAAGCCAATGCCACTGTCCTTCAATGCAGCTTGGCAAGCTTCAAAAATCGCCAATTCCTCCGGAGAAGACAAATCCGCCGTTTTCATTCGGCTTTGATACGCAGACGCAATATCCGGCACAAACACTGTGCAATCGCCAATCACCTTGCTGTTACAGCTCAAACGCCAACCAGCCTCATATTCTTCCTGAGAAATATGACGGGAAGGAATAGACTCCACTTCCCCAGTCACCAGCTTTACGCGGCACTTGCCACAAGAGCCGTTGCCACTGCACGGGGCATCGATGGCAACATTGGCACGACGTGCCAATTCCAGCAAATTGTCACCAATATTACATTCTACGGCAACTTCCGCTGCACCTTCTATTTGAAAAATCACCTTTGCCACAGAAAAAACCTCGCTTTATTTCGCATTTTGTTTATTATAGCACAGCAAAAGGGTATTGTCTAGAAGCGACCATAGCTTGGCAAAACAAACGCTCCGGTGCATTGCACCGGAGCATGAATTATTGTATAAAACAGCCGGGAGGGAGATTCCCTCCCGGCTGTAATTGCTGGGTAGTTATTAATCCAAATAGCTGTCGGAATACAGCACGTGATTCTTGAAAATGTCGCAGGACTTAATGGTTTCCATCAAGCGGCGGTCGTTGGGGTTAACGATAGCAGAGGTCAGACCCTGCATCATGCACATAGCAACCAACGCGGAGTCCATGATGGGACGGACTTCCTTGGGTGCGCCGTTAGAGTTGTTGGACAAGCCACCAGTGGACTTCAGGCCCTTGTCGGAGAACATCTTAATGGCTTCCAAAACCTCCATCTGCTTATCCTGCATACCCTTAACAACCAGGAACAGCGGGTCGAACCACAGGTCATCGGATGCCATGCCCAAGGACATACCGCGCTCGAGCATATTGTCGCAGTGGACCATACGCTCCTCGTTGTCCTTAGCTATGCCGTCAGCAGAGCAAAGTGCAATACAGATAGCATCGTTGGCAGCAGCCAAATCAATGTAGCCGATACGGGAGCCTGCGTCAGCAGAGTTAACAATGGGCTTGCCGTTGGTACGGTTGTAAACCTTGATGCCGGCTTCGATAGCCTTCATGTTGGCAGTGTCCAAAGCCAGAGGAACATTGTTAAAGTTCTCCTGCAGCAGCTTAACCGCCCACATCATACGCTCAGGACCGTCCTTCTCAGCAGGTCCGATGTTAACATCCAGGTAGGTAGCGCCGGCAGCAATCTGCTCAGCAGCACGCTTCAAAATGGGCTCGGGGTCACGCTCGTCCATAGCCTTGCGGATAACAGGGGCGATGCAGTGAATACGCTCGCCAATGGTGACAAAGGTCTGAGATTCGGGATTGTAACCCTTATAATTCACGCCCATGTCCACAACCTTGATTTCAGGAACCTTGGTAGCCAGCAGCTCGTCGAAGGACAATTCCTTAACCTCAACAGCAGCAGTGGCAGCCTTGGCAGCATTCTCGGCAGCAGCAGCATTTGCAGCAGCCTCGTACTCCTTATCCTTCAGATACTTGGGCAGCTGAACAGCTTCCAGAGGACCAACCACAACATTCCAGTTGGGCAGCTTCTCTTGAATTTCGCCCTTCATAACAGCAACCTTGCCGGGGATAATCAGGGTGCGGTTCTTAATCTTATTCTCGATGTCCAGCTCCTCAAAGGTCTTTTTGATGGTGGAGGAGGAGAACTTACCGGCTGCCCAGGCAGTCAAAACAGACATACCGGAGGCATCGGAGATAACCAGGTTCACAGGCGCATTGGAGCGCTCCATTTCGCCGGAAACCAGGAAGTAGGTCAGCGCGAAGTCAACAGTCAGCGCAACAGGCGCATTCTCGTCAGCACCGTTCAAGGGGTAGATCTTAGCCTCCACCTTCATGGGCTTCTGAGGATCGGTGTAGATGTTCTGACGCAGACCGTACAGAGGCAGAGCCTGTGCATAGTTCATGCCGTCCATCACAATGATGGAAGCATACTTCTCGGTGAACATAGCCGCATAAGCGGTTTGCAGGTGGGCATCGCCCTTAGCCAACTTAACCAAGTTAACAATGGAGGGATAACCAAAGGTGCGGTCACCGTCTTTGATAGCAGTGCGGCGAACCAGCACAGCATTCGCCAAAGTCTCCTTCGCGGTCTTGCCGGTAACATCCAGAACCAGGTTCTTATTGCCCTTGGCTTCCAAATTCTTCACGGTGTCATACAGGTCGGAAAGATTCTCCGCCCAAACACCCAGTGCAACACCTGCCTCGGTGGCAATTGCGTTCATAGCCTCCCAGTTTGCAGGGGTAGCGCCGTCCAGGATGACATCCTTGCCGCAGACTGCCAAAGCAGCCTTTGCGCACTCCACATCCCAACATTCCAGAACCAGGCTACGGCCAGTGGCAGCAGCTTTCTTCACAAGGTTTGCGTAAACAGCAGGGTCTGCCTGATTGTTGGCAACCTGAACAAACTCTACATACATACGCTCGCCAATGCGCTCGTAGTCAACCTTTAGCAGCTCGTTCAGCTTAGCGTCCACAGTAGCCTCGTCCATGCAGGTGCAGACGGACACTGCGTACAGGTTCTTATTAACCAAAGTCTTCTCGTGACGGAACAGAACGGTTTCGCCGCCCAGCTTGTGCTCGCCCACGGAGATGGTCTTCATGGGAGGTGCAGTCTGCTCATTGAGCATTGCCTTTGCATCGTCAGAGAAATAGGGGCACTTGTCGATTTCCACAGCGCCCTGCGCCACCTTCATGCAGAATGCCATACAGGTGGGGCTGCCGCACTCCTTACAGTTTTTCTTAGGAGACAGCTTAAAAATATCAAGACCTTTCAAAGCCATTGTATGTATCCTCCTTCTTAGACCAGTTCATTGATGAACTTCTTGATGGTGGCAACGGCAACAGGATGACGCATGATAACTGCGTCAGCGCCGCCGGTCAGGTTTGCAGAAGCAGTGGCCACTTCCATGCCGATAGCACGCTCTTCCGCGTTGCCCCAAGTGGGCTCGTCTTCTTCGGTAGCGGTAGATTCCTTAACAGCCCATGTATCGGTAGATACAGTAGCAACAATAGGCATCTGCAGGTCGGCATCGGACTGAGCCAGAGCAGCAGCACGAACGCGGTCCATAGTGGAGGCGACGTACTCATAGCCGTAGCCAACAGCAGCGCAGCCGATGTTCATCACGATAGAGGAAGCAGGAATGGACAGATCCTTCATCATCTGAATATTCAGCTGCTTCGCCAGGTTGATGTCGTCAGCAGTCTCAGCGCCTACCTTCTGACCATAGGCCAGAACGACGGACGCACCGACGGTCTTGTAGTTTTCATTCTTGGCAGACATCACCAGAATGTTTTTGCCCTGCAAAGCATCGGCAATCTTGCTAAACAGTTCGCCGTCCTTTTCCAGGTTCTTGCAGCCCATGATCACAATGGGCATGGTGACAGCCTCGGCAACCGCCTTAGCGTCAGCAACGCAATCCTCAACGGAGCGATTTGCACCATTGGGATCGGCAGACTCGAAGTTCAAGCACAGGAAGTCCGCACCTTCCATGGTTTCTGCCTTCTTGGCACGCTCAGCCATAGTTGTGCAACCGGCGTAAAACTCCACCAGACCGGGAGCGGTCCACGCATCGGCAGCATCAGAGATTTCAACGCCAACCTTCGGTGCATTTTCGATGGGTGCGTCGAAGGTGTAGAAAGGCAGCACATTCTGGCCGCCGATGACGATAGCCTTGTCACCGGTGCCCAAAGTCACGGCATTAATCTTGCCGCTGAAGGGCTGCGTCTTGGGAACGAAAGACATAATTGGTATCCCCCTTAAAATTTTTATAATAATAAATTATTAACATAAATGATTAGAGCCCAATAGACTCCATAATGCCCTTAAGGGCCACTTTAACAGGATTGGTGTCCGGCAGTTTGCTGGAAGGCTCTCCGTCACAGTCGCAGCGATAAACACTATCGTCCTGCGGCAACACGCCCAAAAGCTCCAGCCCATGCTTTTCCACTTCCTCCCGAACGCCATCATCCAGCACACCATCGGGTGCACGGTTGATGATGATGCCTAGCTTACCGGGCTTTAGCTCCATTTCGTCAATCATTTCTGCCACTCTTGCCGCCGCCTGAACACCGCGGCGAGAGCAATCCGAAATCAGAAGCATGGTATCCACATGGGGCAGAGTCCCTCTTGCCACATGCTCCAAACCGGCTTCGTTATCCATGACGATGTAGGAGTAGTTCTTTGCATATTTGTCCACTTGGGTTTTCAGTACGCCATTGACATAGCAATAGCAGCCCTTACCCTGGGTGCGACCCATAACCAGCATGTCAAAGTCGTCTTCTTCAACGATGGCAGAGCTAAACTTAAAGTCGGCATAGTCTGCCTTGGTCATGCCCGCAGGAATGGTGCCCTTCATTTCTGCCTGTGCCATTTCCTCACGGATGGCGCCCAGGCTGGTTTCTACTTCCACGCACAAAACCTCATTAAGATTCGAGTTCGCGTCTGCGTCCACCACAAGGACAGGTCCTTTATTTTTTTTGCAAAGAAGGTCAATCAGCATGCCGCAGGTGGTGGTTTTGCCCACGCCGCCCTTACCGGCTACTGCAATGGTATGAGGCATAGTATTTGCTCCTTAGATAAGGTCTAACAAACCGGCTTCCTTAGCAATCAGCGCCACATCGTCGAACTTATTCAGTGCGTACAAATGGATTCCGTCAATGCCGCAAGCGCGGTACTCGTCAATCTGATTGATGGTGTATTCAATGCCGGCGGCACGGAAGGACGCCTTCTTGCCCTCTACATCTGCATCAAAGGGCTCTGCGCAGAAGGGATCGGGGAAGATCCAGTTCTTGGAGATGATTTCGCACAATGCGCGGGGCATAACACAGCCGTTACGGGAAAGTGCCATGTTAATGGTTGCCTTCTGGTCCAGAATAGGCATAATACCCACATCCACAGGCATCCAAATGCCGGCAGCGCGGATGGCATCCAGCCACCAACGGAACTGGTCCATATCCCAGCAAAGCTGAGTCATGATGTAATCAGCACCGTTGTCTTGCTTCTGCTTCAGGAACGCAATGTCCGCCTCAATGCTGCGGCAGGCAATGTGACCCTCAGGAGAGCCGGCAACAGCAATGGTGAACTTCTCGCCGAACTCTTGGCGGGCAAATTTCACCAGCTCTGTTGCGTAATGCAGGTCGCCGCCTGTGCCGGTCCAGCCAAAGGGCAGGTCGCCGCGGAGCGCCAGCATATGATTAATACCGTGGTCTAAGTAGTTTTGCAGTTGTTCGCGAATACCCTCTTTGGTATTGCCAATGCAGGTGAAGTGTGTCACGCCAACAGTCTTGCCGTCCTTGACAATCTTGTCCAAAACTTCCAAGTTCTTGCCTACATTGGTGCCACCTGCGCCATAGGTGCAGGAAATGTAGTCAGGGTTCAGGGTATACAGTTGCTCCAGCACGCCACCGGTGCCGCACAGCTTTTCCATGCCCACATCTGTCTTGGGAGGAAACACTTCAAAGGAAAATGCACTGCGCTTGTCGAAAATTTCCATCACGGACATATTTCTTTTTACCTCCTATGCAGCTTTCGCCGCTTAATAGAACGATTCTTTTTGAGCGTAGCACGCCCATATCGATACAACTATATCGTATCACATATGATGCGTAAATTCAACCTATATTTTATTCAAATTCCTATTTTTTCACTGGATATTTCTGTGCTTTTTGCCAAAGTGGTTTGCGCAAAAGAAACCACCCACAAGGGGTGGTTTTACCTTTGGAGCAGGGTACGGGAGTCGAACCCGCCTTCACGGCTTGGGAAGCCGTTGTATTACCGATATACGAACCCTGCACATTGAGGGTATTATAACAAAACAAGATTAAAATTTCAACTATTATTTGTCGAAGGGCGTGCCCTTTCAGACACGCCCTTATGTTATATTACTTGCACAGTTCCTGCGCCACTTCCACAATGTGGTCAGTACTCAGACCGAATTGCTTCAGCAACGCGGCAGCAGGACCGGAATGACCAAACTCATCATTGACACCGATACGGCGCATTACGGTGGGGCACTTCTCAGACAGAACGCCGGCAACCGCCTCGCCCAGACCGCCAATGACAGAGTGCTCCTCGCAGGTAATGACCTTGCCACACTTTTTGGCAGCGGCAATTACCAATTCTTCGTCCAAAGGCTTGATAGTAGCCATGTTGATAATCATGGCGTTGATGCCCAATTCCGCCAATCGCTCGCCTGCCTGAACGGCTTCGTAGGTCAGCAGACCATTGGCGATGATGGCAACATCCGTGCCGTCACGCAGTACTTCACCCTTGCCGATTTGGAACTGATAGCCTTCCTCATGGAATACCGGCACAGCCAAACGGCCAAAACGCAGATATACAGGGCCATTCATCTCATAAGCAGCGCGAACAGCCGCCTTTGCCTCTACATCATCTGCAGGGCAGATAACCGTCATGCCGGGAATAGAACGCATCAAAGCAAAATCCTCGCAGCACTGATGGCTCGCGCCGTCCTCACCCACGGAAATGCCGCCATGCGTAGCGCCGATTTTTACATTCAAGTGGGGATAACCAATGGAGTTACGCACCTGCTCAAAGGCACGACCTGCCGCAAACATAGCAAAGCTGGACGCGAACGGCACCAAGCCGGCAGTGGACATACCCGCCGCCATGCAAATCATATTTGCCTCAGCAATACCACAGTCAAAGTGGCGATCAGGGAATGCCTTCTGGAAAGTGCCAGTTTTGGTGGCGCCAGCCAGGTCAGCATCCAAAACAACCAAATTGGGGAATTCCGCACCCAGCTCTTTCAGCGCATTGCCATAGCTGTCGCGCGTTGCAATTTTCTTCATTTCTGCCATTTTTATGCCTCCAGTTCTGCCAGTTGAGCCTTCAGCTCAGCCATGGCCTGCTCATACTCAGCGTCATTCGGAGCTTTGCCGTGCCAGCCGGCGTCGTTCTCCATAAAGGAAACGTCCTTACCCTTGGTGGTTTTCATTACAATTGCAAAAGGCTTGCCTTTGGTCTGACGTGCCTCGTTAAATGCGGTCTCCAGCTCATCGAAGTTGTGTCCATCCACGGCCTTGACTGCAAAGCCAAAGGATTCCAGCTTGCCCACGATGGGATACGGGCTCATAACATCGGCAATGTTGCCGTCAATCTGCAATCCATTATTGTCCACAATGATGCACAGATTGTCCAGCTTGTAATGGGCAGCCGCCATGCAAGCTTCCCATACCTGTCCCTCTTGAATTTCACCGTCGCCCAACAGCGTATAAACGCGATTTTGCTTGCCGGTATGTTTGGCAGCCAATGCCATGCCGGTGGCAACGCTGATGCCTTGACCCAGGGAGCCGGGGGACATATCCACCCCGGGGACCATGTTCATATTGGGATGTCCCTGCAAATAAGAGTCAATGTGTCGGAATGTGGGCAAATCCTCTACAGGGAAAAAGCCACGATTTGCCAAAACAGAATACAAGCCGGGAGTGGTGTGACCTTTGCTAAGCACAAAACGGTCACGGTCCTCCCACTTGGGATTTTTCGGATCGATGTTCATTTTCTTGAAATACAGATAGGTATAAACCTCTGCTGAAGACAGGCTGCCACCCGGGTGACCTGCTTTTGCGCCGTAGGTAGATTCAATTACGCCCATACGGACTTTGCAAGCAGTGATTTGCAACTGCTTTTTTTCGCTAAGAGTCATTATTTTGCCTCCTCGTTGGTTTTTGTATTGTTTCCATATGCGTCCATATGGTTCTTGATAGCTTCAAAGGTAGTATCGCTGATAACATGCTCCATTTTGCACGCATCTGCGGTGGCTGTTTCCATGTCCACGCCAAAATGCTGCAAAAGTTGTGTTAAGACAGTATGGCGGCTCATAATTTTCTCTGCAGTATCCATGCCGGACTGTGTTAAATGAATATGCCCGTCTGCATCAATGTTGATGTATCCACCATTTTTCAGCAAGCCTACTGCGCGGGAAACGCTGGGTTTGGAATAGCCCATGTGTTCACTAATATCAACAGAACGGACAGTCCCACACTTCCGAGAAAGGAGCAATATTGTTTCCAGATACATTTCACCGGATTCCTGCAATGCCATATTCACCGTTCCCTCCTGCCTTATTTTGCGCATACATAGCATATCACGAACCGTAAGAATTTGCAAGAAAAATCCGTGCAGATAATAGGGCTTTACAAAATTCTTTCTCGTGATAAAATAAAAGAA
This sequence comes from Faecousia sp., assembly GCA_045601865.1. Lineage (GTDB taxonomy): Bacteria > Bacillota > Clostridia > Oscillospirales > Oscillospiraceae > Faecousia. Next base: position 11,561 of record JAZSAK010000119.1, read on the forward strand.
CACTTACAACGAAGGAGACTCGTGATGGCACAACGTAAGAAACATAAAAAAAAGAATAACCCTGTTATAGGTCTAATTTGTATTTTAGCCGTGCTTTTATTGGTTGCCATTATTATAGCACTGGTTTTGTCCAACACCAACGCCCATCAGCCTACCCCCTCAGAAAGCGAATCCTCGGCACTGGTTTCACAGCCCGAAGACCCTATCGAAGAAACCTATTTAGAGGATGGCTGGCATACCATTGATGGCGTACGCTATTATTACGAACACGGAATCCCATATACCGGTTGGTTGGATTGGCAGGGTGATAGCTACTATTTCCATAATGACACCGGCGTCATGGCAACAGGCAATCTCAAATTGGGTGATACTACCTATGCTTTTGGCCCTGATGGGAAATTTTTTCATGTGGTGAATCCATGGAACTATATTTTGAGCGACTATCAACCGGATCTGCTGGAGCTACCCAAAGAATACGGCGAAGGCATGTTTGTAGACAGCAGCTGCTACAATGCCCTAATGCGTATGATTGATGATTGTAACACTGCCATGAACGGCCAAACAAAAGCTTACGTTCTATCTGCCTATCGCAGTATGCAAAGGCAAACCACAAACTTCAACAACAAGGTCAACCGTGTCATGGCAGATAACCCCTCTCTATCTCGAGAAGAAGCAGAAGCAATTGCCGCAACGGTGGTTGCCCGCCCCGGCACCAGTGAGCATCAACTGGGTCTGGCAGTTGACATCATCGACACGCAGCTGTGGGCACTGGAGGAGGAGCAGGAGAATTTGCCCGCCCAAAAATGGCTGATGGAAAATTGCTGGCGCTATGGCTTCCTGCTGCGTTATCCCAAGGGAACAACCGACTCCACCGGTATTATTTATGAGCCGTGGCACTATCGATATTTGGGTGTTGACCTTGCTACGGAAATTTACAATTCCGGCTTGACTGTGGAACAATATTTAGAGAGTATATCCTGAACGTTCATAAATTTGTCGCTTTTTGTTTTCTTTTTCGTCACTTGCTGTTCAAAACCCGTGGATAGAATAAACACAGAAAGACGGCGCAAGCCGCGAGCCGCTTCTTTCTACCTCTCTTCTTTCAAACCCCTTTTGCAGAAAGGCCCACCACTTTTTTGGTGGGCCTTTTCTATCCTTGACAGACGCCTGTTTCCTGCGTATAATATCCTCGATTTGAATAGGACAGTTCGTGACCATCCTGTCGGTAAACAAAACTAGGAATTAGATGGACGCAGTGCGTCCATTTTTGTTTACGGGCGCGTTGCGCCCGTTTTTTATTAAGGAGATTTCGTATGAAAATTCGCTTTATGTCCCATGCCGCCATTTTGGCCGCACTATACGCCGCATTGTGCCATCTGCAAAACACTTTGCTTCCCGGTTCGGCCAGCTGGGCTATCCAATATCGAGCTGCGGAAGCATTTTGCGTGCTGGCATTTTTCACGCCGGCGGCTATCCCCGGCCTAACCATTGGCTGCTTGCTCTTCAATCTAAGTTTTGCAGGTGCTCTGCCTTTGGATTTTCTGGCAGGCAGCGGTGCCTCTGCTCTCGCTGCCTGGGGAATGTGGGCATGCCGTAATATAACCGTTAAGGGCTATCCGCTGTTGGGTATGCTGTTGCCTGCTCTTTTTAATGCCTTGCTGATTGGGTGGGAATTGACCGTATACATTGGCGGTGGTTTCCTCCTAAATGCGCTTTATGTTGCCATCGGCGAGGCAGCAGTGCTGTTAACACTGGGCAGTCTACTTTATTTCGCCATAAAATCCCGCAATTTGGACAAAAGGTTATTCTCTTACGGTTGATACGAAGAAAAATTGTGTTATAATATGGACAAAGGATGTGATGGCTATGCTGAACTTTCAACGCCTTGACTTGACGGAAAAAGAAAAATACACCGCCTTTTTGACCACCTGTGGAGAACGGGGTTGTGAATATTCCTTTGCCAATTTAAACTTATGGGGTCGCCAGCGCGTGACATTTTTGGACGGATTTCTGGTGCTGTTTTCCCAATTTGAACGCCGCAGTGTTTACCCTTTCCCCATTGGTAAGGGGGATATCAAGCCTGTTTTGGATGCAATTGTTGCTGACGCAAAAGAGCGTGGAATTGTGTGTCGGCTCAGCGGCCTAACTGCCCAGGATTGTATGACCTTGGACGAGCTTTTCCCCGGACAGTTTCATATCCACCCCGACCGTAACAGCTGTGACTATGTTTACGCCATAGAGGACTTGGCGCTTTTGAAGGGCCGCAAATACCAAAAAAAGAGAAATCATCTTAATAAGTTCCGCGAAAATCATCCCCACTGCCAAGCTGTTCCCATTACCAAGGAGCTGCTTCCCCAGGTGCAGGATATGGTAGCCCAATGGTACGCCCAACGGCTTGATGCCGGCAGTGACGATTTCCATTTGGAACAGCTGGCGCTCAAACGCGCTTTTCAAAATATGGACGCACTGGGCTTGGAGGGCTTGGCCCTGTTGGAGAACGGAGAAGTATTCGCCATGACCATGGGTTCCCGCCTATCTAATACCACCTTTGATGTCCACTTTGAAAAAGCAGTGGACGCAGTGGACGGGGCATATCCTGCAATCAATCAGGCCTTCGCCGCCTATCTATGGGAAAAATATCCGGAGCTGCAGTTTTTGAATCGGGAAGAAGATATGGGTCTTGCCGGCTTGCGCAAAGCAAAGCTTTCTTACTATCCCCATCATCTAGTAACGAAATTCTGGGCGCGGCTGTGGGAGGAAGACGATGAAAATTGACTTCCCCTCTGCAAAGGATATCCCGGCTTTGCGCCGCCTTTGGAAAGATGCCTTTGCGGACGATGATACATTTTTAGATGCCTTTTTTTCCGGTGCATTCTCTTTCCGCCGATGCCGCACCGTGTTTTGTGATGGCAAGGTTGTAGCGGCACTTTATTGGTTCGACTGTCAATGCTATGAAAAGCCGATGGCATATATATACGCCGTTGCCACCCATAAGGATTATCGTCACCGGGGTCTATGCCGTTTGCTTATGGAAGATACACACACCGTACTATGCACGCAAGGCTACTGCGGCAGTATCTTGGTCCCCAGTGATGTGCCACTTTCCAAAATGTATGCGGCCATGGGCTATGACCACTTTGCCGGCATAAATACTGTGGACATAAACGCAGCCCTCCCCATCTGCTTGCAGAACGTCTCTTGGGAAGAATACGCAGCCTTGCGTTGCAAATATTTGCCTGACGGTGGCGTTACGCAATCCGGATTGGATTTTCTATCACACTTTACCACCTTTTACAAGGGTGCAGATTGTATAGCCGCTGTTTCCCAGCAGGCCGGCAGCCTTCTTATCTTGGAGCTTTTGGGAAATCGCCAGTCTGCCGGCGGCATATTGGCAGCATTGGGTAAAAAGAATGGGCATCTCCGTAACCCCGGAAACACCCCCTTTGCCATGTATCATTCCTTGGATGGCACGCCTGCACCTAACTATTTCGCTTTTGCCTTTGATTAATCGTTACGCCCACATCCGCTGGATGTGGGCGTTTTTTCGGTTTAGTTCATGTATTTGTTCACAATGGGATCGACAATCGGCAGCGCAACTTCCTTGCGGAATACTGCCAAAATGCCCAGTGTTGCGAACGCCACTGTTCTCAATACAGACAGCACAGAATCCAACACTGCAAATACCCTGTGGAAGAAAGAGAAATAGTAATAAACATCAACGGTCTCCAAAATATTGGAGAATACGCCTAATACATTCGGAATGATATTCACTGCCGTTCCCATTAAAGAAAACAACAGCATCAGCGCCAAAACCCGTACGCTCTGTTTTTTCAACCATGCATTCTCCTCTTTCAGCAATACATAGCCCACTGCAATGCCCACAATAACATAGCCTCCGTAAAGGCCCAGCAGGTACAACACGCCAACCATTAGCGCAACGGAAATTCCCAGTTTTGTCTTTTCCATAGAAAAACTCCTTTTTTATTTATTATACCCCCAGCTTTGGCAAATTTCAACAATTGTGTGTCCGATTGGAAATACTAGACAAACCTGGGTGCTTTTTGTATAATGGAACTGTAAATCTACAAAACAGGAGCGCGTCTTATGAAACTCAACTATAAACGCACCATTCTGGTTGGCTTTGCTTTTTTTCTGATTTGTGCCTTTTGGCAGGCATATGATGCCACCATTCCGGTTATCTTGACCAATAAATTCGGCATGAACCAAACTCTTTCCGGCGTGATTATGGCATTGGATAACATTCTTGCCGTATTCATGCTGCCGCTGTTTGGCGCTATTTCCGATAAATGCCTAAGTAAGTGGGGAAAACGCACCCCATTTATCACGATAGGCACCATTCTTGCCGCGGTGGCATTGGTTTTCCTGTCCTTTGTTGATAACGCCCAGTTGAAAAATATATCCGACGTGGCACAAATAGACGATCCTGCCGCCTTGGCAGTTCTTTATGACACCCAATCCGAAAAGGAGCTGATGACTCCCGACGGAGAAAAATTTGTCTTACAGAACATATATTCCAAGGATGAATTTATCGCCATCCAAAGCACCGACGAAAATGGCACAAATCCGGACTACACCAATTACGTTGCCCCTGTGCGGCAAGCCTATGCCGCAGATGCCACCCACGCAAATCCCACTGCGCTGATTGTGTTTGTAACATTGCTGCTGGTCATTTTGGTAGCAATGGCGGTGTTCCGCAGTCCGGCTGTAGCGCTAATGCCGGATGTGACAATTAAGCCCCTGCGCAGCAAGGCAAATGCTGTTATTAACCTTATGGGCACTGCCGGTGGCATTTTCGTTCTGGTTTTGGGAATGGTCTTTGCCACCTCTGCCGTGCACAATCAGCTCATGGATTACACGGTTTATTACTGTACCATTGCCGGTATTATGCTGGTCAGCTTGATCATTTTTCTGTTGTTTGTGAAAGAAAAAGCCTGGTCAGCGCAAATGCAAAAAGATTCTATTGCCTATGGTATCGCAGAGGAAACTGAGGAAACCGGTGACAGGCGAAAATTAACTGCCGGCGAAAAACGTTCCCTGCTCTTCATTCTGGCATCCATCGCGTTGTGGTACTTTGGTTACAACGCCATCACATCTAAATACGCCGTCTATGCCGGCAATATTTTGAGTATGGACTATAACACCACTTTGCTGATTGCCCAAGCCGCCGCCATTATCGCTTATTTGCCTGCCGGCATGGTTGCCTCTAAAATCGGCAGAAAGAAAACCATTATCGGCGGCGTTTTATTGCTTGCTGTCGCTTTTGGTGCTGCCGCCTTTATGCGCGCAGGCAGCAGTGTGCTGGTGATGAACATTCTGTTCGCCCTTGCCGGTATCGGTTGGGCAACCATCAATGTCAACTCCTTCCCCATGGTGGTGGAAATGTGCAGCGGCAGTGACATCGGTAAATACACCGGCTACTATTACACCGCTTCCATGTCCGCACAGATTATCACGCCCATGCTTTCCGGTCTTTTGATGGATAAACTGGGTATGACCGTGCTGTTTCCCTATGCCACAGTTTTTGTTGCATTGGCAATTGCATCCATGGTGCTTGTTAAGCATGGTGACAACAAACCTGCACCCACAAAAGTTCCGGAAACCCAGCCCTAACCTTTCGTCATAGAAAAAAACCCACGCTAAAAGCGTGGGTTTTCTTTTGCCATTAAGACAGCAGCAACTTATCGTCTGCTTCATCCGATCCGCTGGCCTTGCTGAACAGCTCCAGTAGCTGTTCCACTGATAAGTTTTTCTTTTCCTCACCGGATACATCCACTACAACGCGACCGTCATACATCATAATCAGTCGGTTGCCGTAAGCAATGGCATCACGCATATTGTGGGTAATCATCATGGTGGTCAGGTTGTTCTTCTCCACAATTTTCTGCGTAACATCCAGCACCTTCGCCGCAGTCTTGGGGTCCAGCGCGGCGGTATGCTCATCCAACAGCAGCAGCTTTGGTTGCTGCAGAGTTGCCATCAGCAGTGTCAACGCCTGCCGCTGTCCGCCGGACAGCAGACCAACCTTGGATGTCATACGGTCTTCCAAACCCAAATCCAAAATTTTGAGCTGCTCTTTATACGCTTCTCTCTCCGCCTTGGTAATGCCGGAGCGCAGCGTGCGGTGTTTGCCCCGACGGGCAGCCAGTGCCAAATTTTCCTCAATCTGCATGGTAGCCGCCGTACCCATCATAGGGTCTTGGAATACGCGGCCAATGAACTTCGCCCGCTTATATTCCGGTAAATGGGTCACATCCACCCCATCAATGAGAATCTGCCCGTTTTCCACACCGTAAACACCTGCCACGCAGTTAAGCATGGTGGATTTGCCTGCACCGTTGCCACCAATCACAGTGACAAACTCACCCTTTTTCAAATGCAGGTTCAATCCATTAAGGGCTTTCTTTTCATTCACTGTGCCGGCATTAAATACTTTTTCGATATTTTCCAGTTTAAGCATGGTTTTGCTCCTTTCTGCCATTGCGCCAGCCCAGCTTAGGCAATGCAGGAATGGTCAAGAACAATGCCACCACCGTCGCAGATAGCAGTTTCAGGTCGGTAGATTCCAAACCCAATCGCAAAACAAAGGTGATAACAATATAATAGATAATGGCACCAATAACACAAGAAAGCAATTTTAGCGCAAAATTACGGAAAATCTTGCTCAGCAAAACCTCACCAATAATCACTGCTGCCAGGCCGATAACAATAGCGCCACGTCCCATGTCTATGGTTGCACCGCCCTGATACTGGGCAATCATAGCACCGGCAACAGCAACCATGCCGTTGGAAAGCATCAAACCCAGCACCTTGCAGGAGTTGGTGTTAATGCCCTGCGCCCGTGCCATATTGGGGTTTGCGCCTGTGGCACGCAATGCACAGCCGGTTTCCGAACCAAAAAAGCCATACAAAAGTGCAATCAGCACCGCAACTAAAACCGCCAACAGCAACAGTGGGTTGCTCAGTTTCATAGTCAGCACGTCCCGAGAGGACAACAACAAATTATGAAAATTCACATTTAGCGCCAAGGTTGCCATTGTGGTTTCTTCCGTTCCGATTGCCAAAATCCGCAAATTTACAGAATACAATGCCAACTGTGTTAAAATACCTGCCAAAATCGCAGGGATTTTACAAACAGTGTGTAAAAGTCCCGTCACCAATCCGGCAAGCATACCGGCAAGCATCGCCAACACTACCGCAATCCACGGATTGACGCCCAACGAGATTGCCACAGCACACACTGCGCCGCCGGTAGCCAGCGAGCCGTCAACTGTTAGGTCTGCAACATCCAGAATCCGGTAGGTAATATACACACCAATTGCCATAATGCCCCAGGACAGTCCCTGCCCCAAAGCATTTGGCATGGAATTAATAAAAGCTAAAACATCAGACATGGGGATTTCCTCCAAATTTCTTTACCGCAAAACAACGGAAAGCAGAAGCGCTTTCCGCTGTTTGAAAAGGCTTGTTACTCCGCAATTGCAGTATAGCCTTCCGGAATTGTAATGCCCAGGCTTTGACAAATATCCTGGTTATACATCTTCACCGCTTCCGGTGCAGACTGCACAGCCATGGTTGCGATATCCGCTTCACCCTTGAGAATCTGGGCTGCCATCTTACCCGTTGTGTAGCCCAAATCATAGTAATCAATGGATAATGTTGCAACGCCGCAACCGGCACAGGTATTGGACTCACCGCAAACCACCGGCTTCTTTGCAGAAAGCACCACATTGCCGATGGTTTCTGCATTGGTAGCTGCCGTGTTATCTGTGGGGATATACAAGACATCCGAGCCGCTGCAGGCATTCTGCACAACGGAAGACAATTCATTGGCATCTGCAAAGGCGTAGCGCTCACAGCTTATATTCTGAGATTCCAAATACTCCTGAACCTTTGTAATTTGGAAAACAGAGTTTGGCTCGGCGGAGCAATACACCAAACCAACCTTCTGTGCGGCAGGAAATAGCTCCAGAATCATTTTTGCCTGGTCTTCCAAAGGAGCCAAATCTGTTGTGCCGGAAATGTTGCCGCCCACAGTGCCGTTCCAGTCCTTGATGTTCAAAGCTGTGGCGTAATCGGTAATGGATGTTCCCAGTACGGGAATTGTTCCGGTAGCAGCTGCCGCTGCCTGCAGCGGATAGGTAGCATTGGCAAGAATCAAGTCCACATTCTCTGCCACAAAGCCGCCCATAATGGTGCCGCAGTTGGTATATTCGCCGCCGGCATCTTTTTCCTTAAACACCACATTTTCTGCACCCAGCGCCTCTGCCACAGCATCCTTGAAACCTTTTGTAGCCGCGTTCAGTGCAGGGTGGGACATCTGCTGACAAATACCGATGGTATACTTTCCGTCATCAGCCGGCGTGCAGGCTGCTAAGCCCAGCAGCAATACCGCCACACAAACAATTGCAATCCATTTTTTCATAATTTTTCCTCTTTTCCTAATTGAAACTTGATTTGTCTACTATACCACCTCTGCCATGCTTCTGTCAAGACAAATTCCGTCATTTGCGGACATTTATTTTCCGCACAGGCACAGCCCATAATTTACCATGCAAAAACACCGGACAATCAGCCCGGTGTTTTTAAGCCTTACTCGTGAAAATCAAACCGCAGTCCCACATAATCCAGCGCTTGCTGAAAGGACTCAATATTATCTGCCGACAGCTGTTTGATTCGATGGCGTTCTTCTTTCAAGCGGTGCGACCTAAACAGGGCAACATCCATCCACCGAACAACCCACATAATCGGCAAAAGAAACGCCGCCTTCTGCAAAACAGGATATCTTTCACACATGGTATCATAGGGCAAGAAGATTTTTGTCCACCTCTCTTTGCGACCTACATTTTCTGCCTTTGTCCCCTGCGCCTGCTTTACGCCATAAGAATAGACATGGTTTTCAACCGTGCCGAATGAACCACTGGAAAATACATAATCGGTAATAAAATCCGTCTTTTCCGTTGGTGTATCACCGGCAAACCAAACAGATAGCGTTGCCTGCAC
>JAZSAK010000120.1:0-5264 GCA_045601865.1 Faecousia sp.
GCGGCGCAGCTTGCCGCTTACTATGCAGAAACCAATGGCGGACAGAACATTCCCGTGGATGTTACCCCCGTCAAGCAGGTGAAAAAGACCCCAGCGGGCAAACCCGGCATGGTGATATAGCATACCTATGGCACGGTGATAGTCAATCCTTACCCTAATATCGTGGTGGATGAATTGAATGCAGAAAAGAAAAGCGCCCCGTGATGGGGCGCTTTTCCTGTTGAGAAATGGAGAAATCCATGATATACTGACGAAAAAGGAAGGGGGGCTGGATATGAAAAGATTGATTGCTGTTTTTCTGGCGGCGGCACTGCTCAGTGGCTGTGCGCCGATAAAAGAACCGGAACCAAAGCCAACTTTGCCTGCCAGCCCTTACACCCCGCAAGACTATCAAATGCAAGATGGATTTTTGACCTGCACCGCAGGACAGACGATTTTGGGAATCGATGTATCTTCCCACCAAGGGCAGATTGATTGGCAGCAGGTGGCGGCATCCGGCATAAAATTTGCCATGATTCGCCTGGGGAATCGGGGATACATCAGCGGACAGCTTAGTTCCGATGCCTATGCCAAAGTCAATCTGCAAGAGGCAAGGCGGGCAGGTATTCTGGTAGGCGCTTATTTCTATTCTCAGGCAATCAGTGTGGAGGAGGCCCGAGAGGAGGCGGATTTTGCCTTAGAAATTTTGGGCGAGGAAACGCTGGATTTGCCATTGGTGTATGATTGGGAATATGTGAATGAAACGGCGCGCACAGCAAGCGTGGACAAACGAACCGTAACCGACTGCACCTTGGCTTTCTGCCAAAGGGCAGAGCAGGCAGGGTATCGGGCGATGGTGTATTTCAATTCCACCCAAACCACAAGTCATTTGTATATGCAAGAGCTTACCGATTATCCCTGGTGGCTGGCTATGTATGATATCACACAGGACTTTCCCTGCAAGGTGGATATGTGGCAGTATACCCATACGGGAGCTGTGGCAGGTATTGCGGGAAATGTGGATGTGAATTTGCTGTTTGCTGATTGGGGATTGGGAGCAGAATTGTTTTAACGGCTTTTCGAATCCCTCTCCATTATGGCGTAAAAAGAAGGCATCCGAAAGGATACCTTCTTTTTTATAGGGTGGGTGATGGGAATCGTTTGCATTTTCGCCCTTGGCGAAAATAGAGGTTCCGCTGCGTCCAGCCGCAGCGGGCAACGCTCACCCGCGTTGCATATAATCTTTCGAATCCCATTGTCCCCCAATATCAGATAAAAACAGGAGATATCCGAAGATATCTCCTGTTTTTATGGGGTGGGTGATGGGAATCGAACCCACGAATACCGGAACCACAATCCGGGGCCTTAACCGCTTGGCGACACCCACCATATTTAATTAAGCTGAATTGGAAATGCTGGTTTGCCAGGAGTGGACTCGTTTTTCTAAGGTGTTGCCGCCATCTAGCTGGCGGCAAGCAACAGTCCACCGGACTGTTGCAACTGATGGTTCGAGTCCCTAAGAACTCTGCATCAGTTTTGATAGGCAGGCGGTCCTCTCTGACTGCTCCCAGATTTGGTGGCACGCCAGGAGGGACTCGAACCCCCGACCTACTGCTTAGAAGGCAGTTGCTCTATCCAGCTGAGCTACTGGCGCAAATGGAATGGAGCGGGTGACGGGAATCGGACCCGCGTATCCAGCTTGGAAGGCTGGTGTTCTACCATTGAACTACACCCGCAAGTCCACAACAGTTCAGCCATAAAATCTTAGCATAGGAATTCTAGATTGTCAAGGCTTATTTTTTAGGATTGCCGGGATTTCCTTATAAATCACATCGGCAACTGCGCCTTGGGTACAATCGCAAACATTGGGAAAGCGATTTGCAACCACGCCATCACTGGGGCAAAAAGCATAGTCTGCACCCTCCAGCATGGTAAGGTCATTTTCGGCATCGCCAACACACACCAAAATGTTACGTCCCAGCTCTTTTTGAAGCTGTCTTGCGCAGGCAAGCTTGGAAACACCCTTGGCGTGGACATCAATGATGCGAGGGGCGGCACGAAAAGCAACCACTTTATCCCCATATTGTTTGGCAATCCATTGCTCGATTTTGTCCATATGACGAAGCTCGGTTTCCGAACCGGAGAAGAATTGACCAACGCCTTGGGTCGGATCACATTCCACGCCATAGATAGAAAATTTCAAAAACGGCCCCACATCCATGCCGGGAATCGCTTTTTTATGCCCCCAGCCCAAATGGTCATAGAATCCAACAAAGCTGTCATGGGCGTGGTAAAAATAATGGGTGTCCTGAGCTTGAATTTCCAAATTCATTTCCGGAAATGCACCATGAACCTGCGCCATGGTTTGCCAAATATTCATATCAATAATTTTGCAATGGCACAGCTCGCCGGTGACTGCGTTATAAGCGGCACTGCCGTTATAAAGCAAAAAGGGTGCATTGACGGGAATGGTATTTAACATGTTGCCCATGGTGTTGGTGCTGCGGCCGGTGTTTAAGGTAAAAACGCCGCCGTTATCCATGAAGTAGTGAATGGCGTCTATATTTCTTTGGGGTATAGTGGAATCCGGCGCAGTTAAGGTGCGGTCAAAGTCCACGGTCAATAAAACATCGGAGAAAATGCCCATAATTTATCCTTTTTCGTTGATTTTTTCTAGCTTGTTCAGAACTTGGGTGAAGTAATCGGGCAGGGGTGCGAACACCAGCACCGGTCGTAAATCTCTGGGGTGACGGAAGCAAAGCTGTCCTGCATGGAGGCATTGACTGCTTTGTCCCAATTCCGGCTTTTTATGGCCGTATATCGTGTCGCCTAAAATGGGATGACCGATATGCGCCATATGCACGCGGATTTGGTGGGTTCTGCCGGTTTCCAGGCGGCAGCGAATATGGGTATAGTTCCCATAGCGGGCAACTACCTCCCAATGGGTAATGGCCTCTTTGGAATTGCGATGGGTGACGCACATTTTTTTGCGGTCGGTGGGGTGACGGCCAATGGGTGCGTTCACAGTTCCGCTATCCTCCCGAAAGCTGCCGCAGACAATGGCCTCGTAGGTGCGTGCCATAGAATGGTCTTTTAGTTGGCTTGCCAGCATGGTGTGGGCAAGGTCATTTTTTGCCACAGCCAAAAGCCCGGAGGTATCCTTATCAATGCGGTGAACAATGCCCGGACGAAGCTCGCCATTGATGCCGGACAAATCTTCCCCAAGGGCATATAGCAGACCATTGACCAGCGTATCGTCCTGATGGCCTGCGGCAGGGTGTACCACCAAGCCTTTGGGCTTGTTAATAACCAAAACATCCTCGTCCTCATAGACAATGTCCAGCGCCATTTGTGTGGGACGAATGTCCACCTCTTTGGGTTCGGGGAGGGAAACTTCGATGCGGTCGCCGATATTCAGTTTGTCATTCTTTTTTCCCGGTTTGCCGTTTCGGGTGACGCAGCCCTGCTCAATGAGCTTTTGGGCGGCACTGCGGGTTAAATTCTCACCGCAACGTGCCAAAAATGCGTCCAAACGTTCGTTGGGAATATCGGCATGGAGAATCATTTTTTCTCGTCCTTCCAAAATTGCTTATTAAAGAACACCAGATGTACCAACAGCAAGATACAGCCGCAGGTGATGAAGCAGTCTGCCACATTAAATACGGGGAATTCTATAAATTGGGTTTCAATCATATCTACCACATAGCCAAGCCGCACGCGGTCAATCATGTTGCCCAAACCGCCGCCGTAAATTGCGGCAATGCACCAGCGCTCCAGCTTGGTAAGCGGCAGGGGAGATTTGAAATACTCCCATAAAATCAGCGCCGTCAACACCACAAATATCACAGCAAACAGCCACTGCATGCCCTCCAGCATGGAAAATGCCGCGCCGGTATTTTGCACATAGGTCAGCTGAACAATGCCGGGCAAAAACGGAACATCGCCAAATAGCGGGATGTTTGCCACCACCAAATATTTACTTATCTGGTCTATAACGGCAACGCCAACAGCAAACAGCGCCATGAAAAGAAATTGCATAGGAATTCCTCCTAAAATAAGCTTTCATCATCATACCATGCACCATAGGGATTGTCAAATCGGTTTTATAGGCGGGCGAAGCGGAACTTTTTTGAAAGAATTGTATAAATATATTTGTGCTTATACAAAAAATGTGTTAGAATGAAAGTACCATGTAATTGTATATGGGAGGAAACGCACAATGAAAAAAAGGATTGCTTTGCTTTTGGCAATGGCGTTGTTGGCCACCGGTGTTGTGGGTTGCCATACAGAAGATATGCAGGAAACGGAAGCTGGGCAGGTTATCTATCAGGCGGTGGATATTGCCGATGCTGTTGCGCATAAGGATGACACCTCGGTATATGAATATATCGGTAAGCATATTACCATTGATATGGTGCAGGAAGACCCGGAAACGGGCTTGGCGTATGTTACCTATGAAAATACAACCTACGAATTAGGTATGGATTTTTTGTCCAAGGCCATGGTTTATAACTGTGCAATACCCAAAGATGCTCCGCAATACAACTCTCAAAAGGAAGTGCATCAGCAGTGGTGGAAGCTGTATATTCAGCGGTGGAACTATTTGGTGCCGGAAATACCCTTATACAGCAAGCAGGACCGGTATGTTTATAATACCAAGCTGGAGAACTTTCAGCCTACTGCGTATCAGGGCGTGGCAGAGGCGATTCTGTTTGCCAATGTGAAAGACGGATATACCAATTCGGCAAGTGTGGGCAGCACGGCTGCACTGTCAGGGACATTTCGCGATATATATAATGCCCATGCTGCAGATGGGGAGATTGCTAAGCTCACCGGCGGATACAATTTGGTTAAAGCCGAGAAAGACGGAGAGCTGGTATGGAATATGGCGGTACTGGAGTCTATGCCCCAAGTGGTAAAGAATGTAGACGGCACGGTTACCTATACCATGCAGTTACGGAATAATCTGCGTTTTTCTGATGGAACCAGCATTACCGCCAGAGATTATTTGGCACCCTTGCTGGTGCACTGTGGCATTATGGGTGACACCGCAGTGGGTGAAACGCTGGCCGGTTATCAAGAATACCATGTGTATGACGGCACCAACCATGGGCAGAACGTCTCCGTGCAAACCCAGGATGGCGAAGAAGAAACGGTGAAAGCAAGCAAAAGTCTAAGCGGATTAAAGCTATTGGGTGAGTTTAGTTTTTCCGTTACCCTGGTGAAAGCATATGTAGACCACTATTATGCCTTAACGCAAATGCAGTTTGCACCGGCACCGGCAC
>JAZSAK010000121.1:0-9703 GCA_045601865.1 Faecousia sp.
CCCGTCTGTGATACTCGCGAGAAGCTTGTGTTGCAACGGCTTGCTGGGCGTCCTCTGTTTGCGACACGGGGCGGTTTTGCAGCCAAGCGTATACAAGCGCACCCAAATACAACAGGAAAAATGTCAGGTTGAACACTAAATAAATCGGCTTGCTCAAGTCCTCATAGCATAGGAAAATGCCAATGTGCAATACACCTGCAACAAGAAGCTGCCAAAGCCGGAAGCAATTACGCAATAAAAATGCCCGGTATGCCATACATAAAAGCACAAAGCTAAATAAAAAGCTGAACCGATAGGGAATCATATTGGGGAAGTGGAAACCGTGCCAAATATAGTCAAGCTGCCGCAAAAGAAAGCTGACCATGAAAAACAGCAACAAAGCCACACTGCAAATTTTATCCCGAAGCTTGACCTGCTTTGCTGTAAGGAATAGAAAGGCGAAAAAAATGGTCCCGACGCCACAGTAGATATTGGGTAGTCCTTCCTTAAAATTGGGCGAAATACCACCATTCATATTGCCGGCAATGGTTTTCATGCCTTGCAATACCGGACCAAGGGAAGAAAGCAATGCATCCCACCAAAGACTGAGCGACCCATCATTGCCAGATTCCTTGGCAGACTTATAAGCATTCCATGCATCTTTTGCTGCGGTAACGCTATCGCCTTTCACAATATTCACAGAAAAGCCTTCCGGAAATTTGTTGACGCTGGATTGGGTTGACCCCAATGCCGTCAAAGCCGGCAGTTCCAATACAGCCGTCATGCCAATGGCAAGTAAGGTGAATATGCCAATGCGCACAAAATCCTGCGCCAAACGCTTCAAGCTTGTAAAATTGCTGATTTGGTAGCAAATAAAGGTTAGAAGCACAAAAATGCACACAAAAAATCCAACATAATAGTTTACCAAAACGGCAAAAAACAAAGAGACGGTATACAGAATAAATTTTTTGTCTTTTAAGAGCTGTATTGTGCCAAGTGCTACCAAGGGGAGCAGGGCAAAGCTGTCGAGCCACATGGTGTTCCACTGATAGCCCATAGACCAGGCACAAAGTGCGTAAAAACAGCCAAACAGAACAATGGAAAGGTCGTCTTTTCCAAACAGTTTTTTCAAGAAAAGTGCAAAAAACAAGCTTGCCAAGCTGAGCTTCACGGGAATCAGCAGATTAAAAAGTGGCAAAAGCCAGCTTTCCGGCACGATTAGGCTGAGAAGATTCAAAGGGGATGCCAAATAATAGGCAATTAGCCCCAAATAATCCACACCCATGCCGGTCCAACTGTAAATCAGTCCGTCCCCGTTGAGGATTGCCTGGCGAAATGCCTTGAAAAAGGGGAAATATTGGTGCCAGGCATCGGAGCTCATCAGCGAGTAGGTGCCAAAGGGGGTACACTGAATGCAAAGCAAGGCCACCAAAAGGCACAGAAAGGGAACTATAAAAGCAAGTGCCAAATAGTTCCAGCTGCGATTTTTGATTGGTGGCAGTTTCATGTGGATTCCCCCGTAAGTCAATGGTAATTTTAGTTTACCACAGAAAAACAGCCCGGTAAAGATAAGTTTGTGTTTTTTTGACGACAAATTCGAAAAAAACACCGGCTAAAAAGCCGGTGTTTGTAAAATTTACAGAATTAGACAAATCAGTCCGGTGGCACCCTCGTTGACGATTTTCGTCAAGCTGCCACGGAATTTTGCGCGTACATCCTCCGGCATACGAATAATCTTGGCTGTCAGTCCCTCTTGGATTAGGTCATATACCGATTTGCCGAAGATATTGCTCTGCCAAAGCTTCTCCGGAGCTTCGTCCGTTAAGTAAGAAATCAAATCTTGCGATTGCTGCTCGCTGCCCACCATAGGGTTAATTTCTGTGTCTATATCCACGCGAATCATGTGAATAGAAGGTGCGCCGGCTTTCATTTTTACACCAAACGCACCATTCTTTCGCAGAACCTCCGGTTGCTCCAGCTTCATTTCCTCAGCAGTAGGCATTACTACACCGTAGCCGGTGGCTTTTACACAAGACAATGCATCAGATATTTTGTCATATTCTTGCTTGATTTGGGATAGCTCTGTCAACAACTGTAATAGCTGGGCATCCGTTTCAATGGGAATGCCGGCTTGTGTAGATAGAATCTCGTAAAACAGCTTTTCCGGAAATCCAATGGAACAAGCCACAGTACCTGTGCCCAAATCGATACTGCGAATGGAGAAATCTTGCACCTGCTCTAATTCTTTCAGAGCGGAAAGAGAGGCTTCTGCCTGCCCCAAGGTTAGAATTTGCTGGGCCTGCTGTAAAAGGGCATCATAAAGTGCTTTTTTGACAGGGTGTTCCTGGGTTAAGGCGTCTACCCAACGGGGCATAAATACCTGCAGCTGTTGCATTGGAAATGCATACAGGAGTTGGGTCAAGAGACGGGAAATATCTTCGGTGGTTAGGCTTTGACAGTCGAAAACGGCAACATCCACATTGAATTTTCCTTTTAGCTCTTGCTGTAAGGCCTTGGCAGCCTCACTGTGGGGATTGCGTGAATTGATGATTACTAAAAAAGGCTTTTTTGTGGCTTGCATATCCCGAATCGCCCGTGCTTCCGCTTCCAGATAATCGGCTCTGGGAATGTCCGTAATACTTCCGTCGGTGGTCACCACCAAACCGATGGAACAATGCTCCTGCATAACCTTTTTTGTGCCCAGCTCGGCAGCCTCAGTCAGGGGGATTTCGTGGTCATACCAAGGTGTTGCCACCAAGCGCGGGACGCCGTCCTCTTCAGCGCCCATCGCGCCTTCTACCATATAACCAACACTGTCAATCATCCGCACACGGAGCTTCGCAGTCCCGTCGGGGGAGATTTCCACAGCCTCCTCCGGCACGAATTTTGGCTCTGAGGTCATAATGGTTTTCCCGCTGCCGCTTTGGGGAAGTTCATCTCTGGCCCGCTCCTTACGATAAGGGTCATCTATGTTGGGAATCACCAATTCCTCCATAATGCGTTTGATTAAAGTGGATTTTCCTGTGCGGACGGGACCTACGACACCTACATAAATGTTGCCGCCGGTTCTGGCGGCAAGTCTTGGATAAATGTTTTCCATAGCCAGCCTCCTCATTCGGCAGGAGGGAAGGCTCCTGCCATGGTCTACCAAAGGGTATGTCCCCCAAATGGAAAATAGAACCGATAACCTGCCAACAGAAATACAAAAAAGAGGCAATATTTTGATAAAATAATGTTTGACAAATAGAATAAAAGCCGATATAATATCTAAGCATGACTGCGAGGAGGGGAAAAGTATGCTTCTAGGGCTGTCCAAAATCATAGACTGTCCCGGTGCGTCTGTTCCTTTTTCTACCAGCGTGGATTTAAGTGATCTTCGTTATGGTGAGAGTTATCCGGTAACAGAGCCGGTGCAGGCCGAGGGTATGGTTCGAAATACCGCAGGCGTACTGGTAATGACCGGCGCAATTCACACCACAATTCACGGCGTTTGCGACCGCTGCGCTTCGAATTTTGATGCAGATGTGGAGATTCCCATTGATGTGGTGCTGGTAACGGAGCTGGCAAGCGAAGAAAACGAAGACGAGTGGGTATTCCCTCTGGAGGGAGACAGCGCCGATTTGGAGGATATTGTTCGCACGGTTTTTGTGCTGAATCTGGACTCTAAATTGCTGTGCAAGGAAGATTGTAAAGGTTTATGTTGCCGTTGTGGCAAGAACCTGAATGAAGGACCTTGCAGTTGCCAGAAGGAGCTGGATCCCCGATTTGCTGCTTTGAAGCAGCTTCTAGAGAAGTAAAAACATAAGAATGCTGCAAAAGCAGTTCGACCAAGGAGGTGTCATCCATGGCTGTCCCTAAGTGTAAAGTGTCTAAGGCCCGTCGCGATAAGCGCCGTGGCGGCAACTGGAAGCTGTCCGCTCCCAGCGTGTCTGTTTGCTCCAAGTGCGGTGAGCCCGTTATGCCCCACAGAGCTTGCAAGGCTTGCGGTAACTACAATGGCCGTCAGGTCCTGGCCGCCAAGGCTGACTAAGGCAGGAAAGTAAGAGGAAGGCAAACGCCTTCCTCTTTTTCCGTTCTCAGAAGATCAATTACAGTTTTACAGGTTTTCGTTGCATTTGACAGAAAACTGTGGCATAATAACAAAGATATACCTAATAATGGAAAGGAGTGGTCATCATGGCGAAGCCTTTGGTTGCCATTGTCGGCAGACCCAATGTGGGAAAGTCCTTGCTGTTTAACAAGTTGACCGGTCAACGCACGTCCATCGTGGAGGATACCCCCGGCGTCACCCGTGACCGCATTTACGGAGATTGTGAATGGTGTAATCGCCATTTTTCATTGGTGGATACCGGCGGTATTGAACCGGGCACCGATAGTGATATGCTGAAATTCATGCGCCGTCAGGCAGAGATTGGTATCGAATTGGCAGATGCCATCATTATGGTGGTGGATGTGCGCAGTGGTGTTACTGCGGCGGACCAGGATGTTGCTACCATGCTGCGCAAAAGCCGCAAGCCCGTGGCTTTGGCGGTGAACAAGTGCGACTCTATCGGTCTGGTAAATCCCGACGTATATGAATTTTATAGCTTGGGAATCGGCGATTTATTTGAGACCTCTGCGGTGCATGGACATGGCACCGGCGATTTGCTGGACTGGGTTTTGGATAATATCCCTGCAGAGGATGAAAATGAAGAAGAGGATGACGTGATTAAGGTTGCCATTGTCGGCAAACCTAACGTGGGAAAATCCAGCTTGCTAAACCGCATTTTGGGAGAAGAACGGGTCATTGTTTCCAATGTGGCAGGCACTACCCGAGATGCCATCGACTCTTATTTTGAAAACGAAACCGGAAAATATTGCTTTATTGATACCGCCGGTATGCGCCGTAAGAGCAAGGTGGATGACTTGATTGAAAAATACTCCAATATGCGTACCATCAGCGCCATTGAAAGAGCAGATGTGTGCCTGATTTTGGTGGACGCCAACGACGGCGTTACCGAGCAGGATACCAAAATTGCCGGTCTTGTCCATGAAGCGGGAAAGGCTGCCATTATCGTTGTCAATAAATGGGATGCTGTGGAGGATAAACAAACCAACACCATGCGGGATAAGGAAGCAGATGTACGCAACGGTCTGAGTTATATGCTTTATGCGCCTGTGGTGTTTTTGTCTGCTTTGACGGGTCAGCGTGTTGACAAGCTGTTTCAGGTGATTCAGGATGTTTATGCTCAGAATACCAGCCGGATTACCACCGGAGCGTTGAACAGTGTTTTGGCAGATGCCACTGCACGGGTGCAGCCACCTACGGATAAGGGCCGTCGCTTGAAAATTTACTATATGACCCAAGCCAGCACGAAGCCGCCTCATTTTGTGATTTTCTGTAACGATGCACGGCTGTTCCATTTTTCCTATCAGCGGTATTTGGAAAACCAAATTCGGGAAGTGTTTGGACTGAAGGGAACACCTGTTCGAATTACCATTCGCCAAAAGGGCGATAAGGAGGAGTAAACCATGTGGGTTTCTGTTCTGATAGGTTTGTTGGCAGGCTATCTGCTGGGCAATCTTAACGGTGCAGTGTGTATTTCTGCGCTGAACCATGATGATGTGCGCAGCCACGGTAGTGGCAATGCCGGTTTGACGAACTTTATTCGCAATTATGGAGCTACGCAGGCTTTGTATGTGATCCTGATTGATGCCGGCAAGGCGGTTCTTGCCTGCCTGGTCATGGGTCTGCTGCTAAAGCCTTACGGTTACTATGCGGAGGGTACGGCACTGGGTGGCCTTGCCGTTATGCTGGGTCATATCTTTCCTGCATTGCTGGGTTTCCGCGGCGGTAAGGGTATTTTGAGTGGCTTGTTTGTAGCGCTGACCGTTGATTGGCGTATTGCCTTGATTATTCTTGCGGTGTTTGCCATTGCATATTTGACAACGGGATATGTGTCCTTAGGCTCTGTACTGGCGGCGGTAGCTTTTGCTGTTTCCTTTGCGGTACTTCATTGGAATAACTGGTTGATTGCGCTTTGCGGTGTTGTCATGGGCCTGTTGGCGGTGTTTATGCATCGTGAAAATATTGGTAGATTGCTTCGGAGTGAGGAGCGAAAAACGAACCTCTTTGGGAAAGGGAAATAAGACATGAAAGTAGCAGTTGTAGGCAGTGGTGCATGGGGAACCGCTCTAGCCATTCGTTTGCACAAAAATGGGCACAATGTGGTGCTATGGACCTTTGAGACGGATCTGATTCCGGAAATGACGGAAAGCCGCCGTAATCCCAGATTGCCTGATATAATTTTGCCGGATGGTTTGGAGATTTCCGGTGAGTATAGCTGTGTATCCGGGTGTGACATGGTGATAATTGCCACGCCGTCCTTTCCCATTCGCAGTGTGTGCAAAGCCATAACACCATTCTTAGATGAAAATGCTGTTGTGGTATCTGTGACAAAGGGTATCGAAACTGGTACTCAGCTTCGTATGAGCCAGGTTGTGCAGCAGGAAACTGGGCGTACCGTGGTGGTACTGACCGGACCGAGTCACGCAGAAGAAGTTGCGCAGGAGATTCCTACGGGCTGCTTGGCGGCTTGCGAGGAAAAAAAGCTTGCAGAATTTGTGCAGGCGGCATTTGCTTGTGATGTGTTTCGGGTTTATACCAGCCCCGATGCGGTGGGCGCAGAATTGGGCGCGGCGCTGAAAAATGTGATTGCACTGTGCGCCGGTGTGACCGATGGGTTAGGCTATGGAGATAACACAAAGGCTATGCTGATGACCCGGGGCTTGACGGAAATTGCCCGATTGGGCGTTTCTCTGGGCGCAAATCGAGATACCTTTGCGGGCTTAGCCGGTGTGGGAGATTTGATTGTAACCTGCACCTCTATGCACTCCCGGAATCGCCGGGCCGGCATTTTAATTGGCCAGGGAAAAACACCGGAGCAGGCTATGAAAGAGGTTGGCGCGGTGGTAGAGGGCTATTATGCGGCCCAATCGGCATGGGAATTGTGCCAAAAGCAAGGTGTGGAAATGCCGATTGTCAAAGCGGCGTATGCAGTGCTTTATCAAGGTGTCCCTGCCAACAAGGTCGTCGAAGCGCTACTGCAGCGCAGCCTCAAAGCGGAGTGTGAGGATGCCGGTTGGCTGTAATTGCATAAAAAACGGGCGAACCATTGGGTTCGCCCGTTTGGTGTTTATAGAGGTTTGCCGGTTTTTGCTTCGTATGCGGCAGCGCCTTTTTTAACCAAAAAATAGCCAAGAAAACCAAAGCCAATTCCCATGGCAACAGAGAACAGCACATCGGTGGGGTAGTGAACATACAAATACAGTCTGGAAAAGGCAATCAAGCAAGCTAAAATTAAGGCGGGAATGCCTGCTTTTTTGCTGTGAATTGCCAAGACTGTGGCCGCTTCAAAGGAGGCCAGCGTATGACCGGAGGGGAAAGAAAAGTCATGCTGTGCTTCAATCAGCAGTGCAATTTCTTTTCCAAAATGCACCAACTGATAGTCGTATGGGCGAGGACGCGCAAACAGAGGCTTCATGGTAACATTACAAACCAGTAGACCCATAATCAATGCCGCACCCATACCAAGACCTACTCGGCGATATTTGGGGATAAACAGCAACACAACCGCAATGGCAATCCAAAAAATGCCGGCGTCGCCCAGCAAGGTGATAATAGGCATCACAGCATCTAAAAATGCACAACGCAAATTTGCTGCAATCCATTCCAAAATTGGCAGATCAAAGTGCTCTGCCAAATAAGAAAATATATCCATGTGTTAATACCTCCGTATCGTTTATTTTGTCTGAATCAGATCTCTTTTGCCCTGAAAAACCCATCGCTGCTGAACAAAAAAGCTGACAAAGAACAAAGCGGTCATCAAAAGTATATGGATGCCTGTCCGCAGGGCAGTAGCGCTAACATCTATGCCACAAAGCCAAAAAACACCGTCATCTAAAATCCATTGCGTCAGCATTTGCACGAATACCAGTAAAAAATATCGCGTTATGGCTTTTTTGGTTGGGGCATTGGAGCGAAACACAATGCGCTGATTGATGAAAAAATTCATGATCGACGATAGCACGCGTGACGGGATAAAAGCAATAGCGGTTAGCATGCTGTCGGCGATCCTGCCTGCAAAAAGCCAAGTCAACAGCGCATAAAGTCCGATTTCCACTGCGGAGCTTGCCAACGAGCTGGCGGTGTAGCGGAAAAAGTGCGCCAAAATCAGCTTATAAATCCGCCAAGAGTCCCGAATAGCACGAAAATGAGAGCTTTTGTTTTCCTCTATGTAGACCGTGCGGATTTTTACCTCATCAAAAGGAATGTTTTGCACCTTCATGGAAAGAAGCATGTTGGTTTCGTATTCAAAGCGGTCACCGGCAATGCCAATTAGTGCCTGCACATCTTTTTTTGGAAGGGCACGCAAGCCTGTTTGGGTGTCAGAAATGGTCATACCTACAAAGATTTTGAAGATTGCGGAAGTGATTCGGTTTCCGCTGCGACTCCTTGCCGGCACATCCGGTTGTGAAAAATCCCGAACGCCCAATGTTTGACGACCTGTTTGCAGCATATGCTCAACGCACCGGCGGGTGTCTTCGGGATGGTGCTGGTTATCCCCATCCACAGTGACAACGCCGACTGCGTTTGGACGATTGTCCAAAAACCATTGAAAAGCCGTTTTCAATGCAGCACCCTTGCCACGATTGGTTGCGTGGTGCAACAAATGTACCTCAGGATGGGAAGCGGCGGTTTCAAAAAAATGCAGATTTTCCGGTTTGCTGCCGTCGTTTATTAAAATAATATCTGAAAAGCCATATGCCAATAAACCCTCAACAACAGCCAAAAGCTTTTCGTCAGGATCTAAGGAGGGCAAAATAACGCTGACATCAGTAAGAGTAGACATAGCGACTCCTTTCTGTATATGCTAGAATATCCTACAACGGATGCCAACATTATAACACAAAACTTGCACAATAGGAAGAGGGTAAATTAAGTAATACATGCTCTATGAGAAAAAGTGGGTGCAACTGCACCCACTTTTTAGGCTTCTTCTGCTATAATTTTTTCCATGGCATCCCATTTGGATTCCATATCTGCTACCAGTTTAAATTGCGTGCGGCAACGGTCTAAATTGTGGTTGGAACGATGCGTAGCAAAATAATGGTCACCGTCAATGTAATCGGTTAAAAAGCGCAGGCCAACCTCTAGTGTCATTAGCTTTGCGCCCATAGGGAGAAGCTTCTTTTCCAAATCTGTCAACCCTGGGCAGGCTTTTAGAAAACCCCTGGTGTATGTGCGCAATAGCTCTAAACTCATTTCCATTTTGGAAAGATCTATTTCGTCTTCGGCAGCGGTAGCTGCGCCAAAGCGAATAGAATCGCCAAAATCATAGGCGCTGAGACCGGGCATTACCGTGTCTAAGTCAATTACACATAAAGGCGTGCGTTTGGCACGATCCAGCATGACATTGTTGAGCTTAGTGTCATTATGCGTGACGCGCAGGGGCAGCTTACCCTCGTGCAAAAGTGCCAGCAGTGTGCCGGCCTCTTGCTCCCGTTTCAAAACAAAATCAATTTCCGGCTGCACATGGGCGGCACGCCCCATAGGGTCGGCAGCCAAGGTTTCGTGAAAAATGCGATAGCGGTCAACGGTGTTGTGAAAATTGGGGATAATTTCGTGTAATGTTTCGGCAGGATAATCTTTTAATTGCTGTTGGAATTGACCAAAGGCAACTGC
>JAZSAK010000122.1:0-7271 GCA_045601865.1 Faecousia sp.
CTATGGTCAGCATGACCCTGTCGTTGCTTACAAAGAGGAAGGCTTCCAAATGTTTGAGGCGATGATTAACGCCATCCGCGAGGAAACGGTTCGCCGTCTGTTCTTGGTGCAATTAAAACCGCAGCAGGAAGTAAAGCGGCAAAAGGTTGCCAAAGAAACCGCCACATCCGCGCCGGACAAAACAGTCAAGCCTCAGCCCGTACGCAAAGAGAAAAAGGCGGGTCCCAATGACCTCTGCCCCTGCGGTAGTGGAAAGAAGTACAAAAAGTGCTGCATGCACAAGGAAAAAGCCGGCGAATAATGGCAAATACGCGATAGGGGGTAGGGAAATGCGCACCATTTGCAAGGGCACGTTAGAATATTTGGTGGCAGATAACATTGTCGCCCCCCACGCGTTTACCACCCGTTTGGGTGGCGTCAGTTCAGGCCATCTTGCCAGCATGAATATCGCCCTGCGCCCGGAGGAAACGCCGGAAAATGTGGAGAAAAATTTAGAAATTCTGGCAAATGGCATTGGGTTTTCCAAAAGTAACGTGGTTTTAACCCGCCAAACACACTCCAGCATTGTGCGCACTGTTAGCAAATCCCACCATCTGGGACTGCTGCACCACGACTATCCGGAATGTGATGGGCTTATTACCAACGACCCCGAAACCGCGCTGATCATTTATACCGCCGACTGCACCCCCATTTTGCTATGGGACAGTGTCACCGGCGCTGTGGGGGCTGTTCACGCCGGTTGGCGAGGCACTGCGGCAAAAATTGCCGCTAAAGCCGCTTTGCAAATGTGCCGGGATTTCGGCTGCCAGCCGGAGAATCTTCATGCAGCCATCGGCCCAAATATTGGCGCGTGTTGCTTTGAAACCCATGCCGATGTGCCGGAGGCTATGCTCTGTTCCTATGGCGATGCTGCCTCGCCGTGGATACAAAAGTCCGCAGAGAAGTATTATGTTAACCTAAAAGAAATCAACGCTCTAGCATTGCGAGAGGTTGGCGTGACAAGCATACAAATCAGCGACGCCTGCACAGCCTGTCAGCCCCACCGGTTTTGGTCACATCGCATCACCCATGTCCTGCGTGGCTCACAGGGTGCAATCATCGTCTGTAAGGAGGGACGGGAATGAAACAACTATTATCCCTATTTTTAATTCTTGCCCTGCTGCTTACCGGCTGTAGCTGGCGTGAGCCGGATTACCTGCCTCCTGAGGATATTTTGCTGGAGGAAGGGGAAACCGCACCCCCGCCCACCACACCAAGTGTTCGGGAATTAACACTGGTATATAACCCCAACGAGAGCATGAACCCCTATCATTGCAGTGATTATACCAATCGCGTGCTATTTTCCTTGATGTATCAGGGCCTTTTTGCGGTAGACAGCGCCTATAAAACCGCACCCATTTTATGCAAAAGTTATTCCTATACTGCAGATATGCGCACATGGACCTTCCAAATTGCAGATGCCACCTTCTCGGACGGCACCGCCGTTACCGCAGAGGATGTGCAAGCCAGCCTGAAAAATGCCATCGGAAGCGCATGGTATGCAAACCGCCTGCAGCATGTTAAGTCCATTTCTGTATCGGAAGATACTGTTGTGATACAGCTGGACACTCCCTATGAAAATCTTCCTATTTTGCTGGACATCCCGATTGTAAAAGCTTCTCAGGTGGATGCCGCCAATCCCATTGGCAGCGGTCCATACAGCTTTGACGGCGCGCGTCTGCGCAGGCAGGCAGACTGGTGGTGCAATGCGGCACTGCCTGTATCCGCCCAAACCATTCCTCTGGTCGCTGCCCAATCCCCCAAGCAGATTCGCGACAGCTTTGAGGCTTCTGAAATTAGCTTGGTTTGCACAGATCCCGGCAGTCTGGACTATGTGGACTACCGCAGTGATTATGAGCTTTGGGATTGTGAAAACGGTCTTTTTGTGTATATGATATGCAACAAAAAGAGCAAAAGCGCACTGCTGCAAAACGATGCCGTGCGCGCCGCCTTAACCCATGGTATCAATCGAGAAGCCCTTACGGGTATTTATCGCAGCTTTGCCCAAGGGGTCACACTGCCTGCCTCTCCAAAATCTCCCTATTACGACACAAAATTAGCCGAACGCTTTGGTTACGACCCCAAGATACTAACCGATGCGGTTGCTGCCGCCCAGGCAAGCAGCAATGAGCTAATTTTAATGGTCAGTGCCGCGGATATGTACCGTCGTCAGTGTGCACAGGCCATTGCAAAAATGCTGGGAGAATGCGGGCTCTCCGTCACCGTAAAAACCGTAACCCCCGAAAAACTGGTAGACCAACTGCGTTGGGGCGAATACGACCTATTTTTGGGACAAACCCGGCTGTCTGCAAACATGGATTTATCTGCCTTTTTTGCTGAAAACGGAAAACTAAGCTACGGTGGACTTTCCGACGCCGGCATTTACGCCATGTGCTTAGAAGCCTTAACCAATTCCGGCAACTATTATACACTGCACAAGCTGGTGATGGAAAGCGGAAAGCTATGCCCCCTTTTATTCCAAAGCTACGCCGTTTACGGCGGACGCAGCAGCCTGCCCGGTCTTACCCCCGCGAGAGATAACCTTTTCTTCTACGACTTAGGTATCCGCATGGAGGATGCTTTGGCGCAAGCATAACCTGAGAAAATAAAAAAGCGTTGGGCATGGAAATACAAAGAGTATTTCTGCGCTTTTTGCCTTGACTGACAGAAATCTCCGTCCTTCTCAGGTGCTTTGCAGTTTTGAAGTGGTAACTTTTTTGATTAACAAATAACAAAATTGCCGGAATGCTGACGCATTTCGGCAATTTTTTATGCAGCTAAGCGAAAAAGGGGCCGTTCAAAACCAATACTTCCTTATGGAGTGTTGCCCTTAGCACACGCTTTTTTGTTAGATTATACCTTTAGCTTCACAATGATTTTGCGCTCCGTTAAGGGCGTGTCCAAATGCACACCGGGTGCATGAGCATCCTCAGGGAACACAATGTAGCAGTAACCGGCGGGAATGTGCATATATTGGCAGGAGCCAGAATACTTGCCCACATCCTTTTGTGTGTTAAATTCTCCGTCCAGTGTTAAGGTGTCCACCGGCGCCCAGCCGGTATATTCCGCACCCTCCAGCACATATTGAATATCCAAAAATTCCCGATGGGCTTCCAGCAAGCCTGCCTCTTTTGTGGTACTCACGTCATTGACAATTACTCTGCCTCCGTTGGACAGAGGATAGGTGGCAGGTGCCAGGCTCTCCAGATTCTCAATAACGGCTAGCGCTTCTTCCAGCGCAGGGATACTGCCGGCATACCGGCGAATTTCTTTCCATGGGCAAATTATCATAATAAAAACTTCCTTTCGTTATTATAAATGGTCTAAATGTCTCTGGATGCGGCCTATAATCATATCCAGCGCCACCTCGTTCTTGCCGCCTTCCGGCACCACAATGTTGGCGTATTTTTTGCTGGGCTCCACATACATCTCATGCATAGGCTTGACTGTATCTTGGTATTGGCTCAATACAGATTCCAAGGTTCTGCCGCGCTTGTTTACATCCCGCTTAATCCGTCGGCATAGGCGAATATCCGCATCGGTGTCCACGAAAATTCGAATATCCATCAATTTGCGCAGCTCCTGGCAGGCAAAAATCAAAATACCCTCCACCAAAATCACCCGCTTGGGAATAATTTTCTGCACCTTATCGCTACGGTTGTGAATGGTAAAGTCATAAACAGGACAGTCAACGGCATTTCCTTGCCTTAATTGCTGCAAGTGAGAAACCATCAAATCATTTTCAAAGGCATCCGGCTCGTCATAGTTAACCGAGCACCGCTGCTCATAGGTCAAATGGTCCAGCCGCTTGTAATAATTATCATGGCCGATAATAGCAATGTCCTCACCGAAATTTTCAATGAGCTTTTTTACCAGTGTGGTTTTCCCGCTGCCGGTACCGCCGGCAATGCCGATTACCAGAATGTCATTCATATGTTACTCCATCTCCAAAAGCCGTTGACACAGCGTAAAAATTTTGGGATCATTGAGACTGTTTTGCCAGATTACCTCTCCGCCGTCGCTGCACAGCAGTCCGGCTTCCTCTAAGCGGCGCTTGGTTTCCCGCGCTGTTCCTTCGCCACCGTCCAAAAGCACAGTGTCTTTCCCTAGAATAGCGGAAATGGCGCTTTTTGCAAAGGGGTAGTGGGTGCAGCCCAGCACCTGCGCCTGCATTTTTCCTTTCCAAGATGACAAAACAGGCCGCAAGATTTCGCTTACCTTCTCGCTGTCCCATTCTCCTTGCTCCACCAGCTCCACTAAGCCCGGCGCTGACAGCTTTACCACCTGACAGCGGTTGGAATAATGGTGTAAAAGCGTTTGAAATTTTTCTTCCCGCAAGGTGACGTCTGTTGCCATTACACCAACGCAGCCACCGGGAAAACGGTCTGCCGCAACCTTCACTGCCGGCTCAATTCCCACAATAATCAATTCCGGATATGCTTGCCGCAGGTGGGTGATGGCCGCGGCGGTGGCAGTATTACAGGCGATGACCAGTGCTTTGATGCCTTGGGCAATCAGCTTTTCCGCCGCAGAAAGGGTAAGGGTGCGGATTTCCTCGGTGGTTCGGCACCCATAGGGTGCGTTAGCAGAATCGCCGTAGTACAGAAAGGTTTCCTGGGGCAAAATGCGTCGCAAATGCTGCAAAACGCTGATGCCACCGACGCCGGAGTCAAATACTGCAATATAATCTTGTTTTTGATTCATAAAATCACCGGCTTCTGTTTGTTTGGCTATATTTTACCAAATACCGCAGTTTGTTGCAATAGGAAAGTGTGCTTCCGCAAAGAAAAACCGCCTTGATTTTCCAAGGCGGTTTACATAACATTACTTCTTCAGGTACGCGTCAATGGCGGCAGCGCCCTTTTTACCAGCGCCCATTGCCAAAATAACCGTAGCCGCACCGGTGACTGCGTCACCACCGGCGAACACACCGTCACGGGTAGTCATTTCGTCTTCATTTACAATCAGGCAACCCTTACGGTTGGTCTCCAAACCCGGTGTGGTGGAGCGAATCAGAGGGTTGGGGCTGGTGCCCAAGGACATAATGACAGTGTCCACATCCAGCATGAACGCACTGTCGGCAATCTCAATGGGGCGACGTCGGCCGGATGCGTCCGGCTCACCCAACTCCATACGAACGCACTTCATCCCGCAGACGCGGCCATTTTCATCCGCCACAATTTCAATGGGGTTGCACAGTGTCTTAAACTCAACACCCTCTTCCTTGGCGTGGTGCTGTTCCTCCAAACGGGCAGGCATTTCTGCCTCGCCGCGGCGGTAGACCACATACACATGCTCCGCGCCCAGACGCATGGCACAGCGTGCCGCATCCATCGCCACGTTGCCGCCGCCAACCACAGCCACAGCCTTGCTCTTAATAATCGGCGTATCATAGTTTTCGTCGTAGGCTTTCATCAAATTGGTACGGGTCAAATACTCGTTTGCGGACATAACGCCCTTCAGGCTTTCACCGGGAATATTCATAAACATGGGCAAGCCCGCGCCGGAGCCCACAAACACCGCCTTGTAGCCCATTTCAAACAGCTCGTCAATGGTTAGAACCCGACCGATAACCATATTGGTCATGACTTCCACACCCAGCGCTTCCAGCTTGGTGATTTCGTTGGCAACAATTGCCTTGGGAAGTCTAAACTCGGGGATGCCATACACCAGCACGCCGCCGGCAGTATGTAATGCCTCGAACATGGTGACCTGATAGCCCAGCTTTGCCAAATCGGATGCGGCAGTCATGCCGGCAGGGCCGGAGCCTACCACTGCAACCTTGATGCCGTTGGAAGCTACCTTTTCCGGCATGGCATTGATGTTTTCCCGATACCAGTCGGCAACAAAGCGCTCCAAGCGACCGATTGCCACCGGCTCACCCTTAATGCCGCGGACACACTTAGCTTCACACTGGGTTTCCTGTGGGCAAACGCGGCCGGAAAGCGCCGGCAGGGCATTGGTAGAGGAGATGATTTCGTAGGCAGCCTTAAAATCGCCCTCCTGCACCTTCTTGATAAACTCGGGAATCCGCACATTGACAGGACAGCCCTCCACACACTTGGGGTTCTTGCAGCCCAAGCAGCGATTTGCCTCCTCGATGGCCATTTCCGCTGTATATCCCAAGGTAACTTCCTTAAAGTTACGGGCGCGAACCTGAGGGTCTTGCTCAGGCATGGGTACTTTTGTTAAAGACATATTTGCCATGACAATTCCCCCCTTACTGAATCAATTTCTTGCCCATGGCATCCATGCGGCAAGCGTGTTTCTCCGTCACTTCCGCTTCTCTGCCACGGTACGTAGAATTACGGCTCATCAGCTCCGCAAAATCCACCAAATGGCCGTCAAATTCCGGACCGTCCACACAGGCGAACTTCGTTTCGCCGCCAACGGTAACACGGCAACCGCCGCACATACCGGTTCCGTCCACCATAATGGGGTTGAGGGACACACTGGTGTGGGTTCCAAAGGGCTTGGTGGTAAGAGAGACGAACTTCATCATGGGAATCGGTCCGATTGCCAAAACCTCGTCAAACTGCTCGCCGTTTTCCAGCATTTCCTGCAAAGGCTGGGTGACTAAGCCATGACGGCCATAGGAGCCGTCGTCTGTCATCAGAATGAATTTATCGGCAACTGCCTTAAATTCGTCCTCCAAAATGACAATGTCCTTGCTGCGGAAGCCAACGATAACCGTAACCTCAGCACCAGCTTCCTTAAATGCCTTGGCAGAGGGAAGTGCAATGGCACAGCCAACGCCGCCGCCGACCACACAAACCTTTTTCTTGCCTTCCACAGGGGTGGGCTTGCCCAGAGGGCCAACAAAGTCGCGAATAAAATCGCCCTCATTAAGGTTTCCCAGAGCAGTGGTGGCAAAGCCAACCTTCTGGAAAATGATGGTAACCGTTCCTTTTTCCCGGTCATAACCGGCGATGGTCAGAGGGACACGCTCGCCCTGCTCATCAATACGGAAAATGATGAACTGTCCGGCCTTTGCCTTTTTAGCAATAAAGGGAGCTTCAATCTCCATCAAAGTGACGGCACTGTTCAGCTCCTTCTTGCGAACAATTTTAAACATGGAAAAATCCTTCTTTCTCAACGAGTTTCTTATAAAAGCACAATCGCAACAATGGGTATATTATACGCTTGTAAGGCCTATTTGTCAAACACATATCGATATAATTTTATATATTTGTAGGTTTACATAAAAACAAGAGGTGGTTTCCCACCTCTTG
>JAZSAK010000123.1:0-3787 GCA_045601865.1 Faecousia sp.
CATTGCCCAAGTGGGCGTGTATGTACCGGGTGGCACGGCAAGCTATCCTTCCACTGTGCTGATGGATACCATTCCTGCTGTGATTGCAGGCTGTAAGCGGATTGTTATGGTGACGCCACCCAATGCCCAAGGCAAGATTGCACCCGTCATTTTGGCGGCGGCAAAAATTGCCGGTGTTCATGAAATTTACAAGGTGGGCGGTGCCCAGGCGGTGGCGGCGCTGGCTTATGGCACGCAGTCCATTGCCAAGGTGGATAAAATTGTAGGTCCCGGCAATGCCTTTGTGGCAGAGGCGAAAAAGCAGGTGTTCGGACAGGTATCTATTGACATGATTGCAGGACCCAGTGAAATTTTGGTCATTGCCGATGGCAAAAGCAACCCTGCCCATGTGGCGGCAGATATGCTTAGCCAGGCAGAGCATGACAAAATGGCAAGCGCTGTTTTGGTCACGGATTCCGATGCTCTGGCGCAGGCAGTCAGTGCAGAATTGGAAAAACAGATTCCTTTGCTGCCAAGGGCAGAAATCGCCCGCACATCCATTGATAACAATGGCAAAATCATCGTAGCCGAGGACTTGCAGGCGGTGATTGCCGTTGCCAATGAAATCGCCCCTGAGCATTTGGAGTTGATGGTGGACGACCCCTATGATTATTTGGAGAAAATTGAAAATGCAGGTTCTGTTTTTATGGGACGCTATTGCCCCGAAGCACTGGGCGACTATTACGCAGGACCCAACCATACCCTGCCTACCAACGGCACTGCCCGTTTTTCCAGTGCGCTGAATGTGGATGATTTTGTTAAAAAAAGCCAGTACATTTACTGTACGCAGGAGGTACTGGGTAAAATCGGCGCAGATGTTGCCTATTTTGCCGAAAAAGAGGGCTTGGATGCCCACGCAAGGAGCGTTTTGATTCGCACAGAGGAGTGACACTATGAGCCAATTTCTAAATCCCCGTTTCTCCAGTTTGCAGGCTTATACCCCCGGAGAACAACCACGGGATATGCAGTATATCAAACTCAATACCAATGAATCGCCGTATCCCCCTGCACCGACCGTGGTGGCATCCATGAACGCAAAGCAGGTGGAGGATTTGCGTCTGTACTCCGACCCCACCGGCAAGGTTCTGAAAGAAAAACTGGCAGGCTTATACGGCGTAAAGCCGGAAAATATTTTTCTTTCCAATGGCTCAGATGACATTCTAAGCTTTGCTTTTTGGGCGTGCGGACAGGATGGGGCGGTATTTCCCGACATTACTTACGGCTTCTATCCCGTATTTGGGCAGCTCCATGGTGTCAATTGGGAAGAAAAAAACCTGAATGAAGATTTTACACTGAACTATGAGGACTACTGCGGCGTGGAAAAGCTGGTGGTGATTGCCAATCCCAACGCCCCTACGGGTCTGCAAATTCCCGTATGGCAGATTGAAAAGATTCTGCAAAGCAATCCCCAAAATGTGGTGGTGATTGACGAGGCGTATGTGGATTTTGGTGGGGAAAGCTGTTACAAGCTAATTGACCGCTATGAAAATCTGCTGGTAGTGCGCACCTTCTCCAAATCCCGCTGCATGGCAGGCGGACGTTTGGGCTATGCCATGGGAAGCCGACAGATAATTGCGGATTTGGAAAAAATCCAGTATTCCACCAATCCTTATAATGTGAACCGGCTGACCCTTTCGCTAGGGGAAGCTACCGTAGATGCGGAAAGCTACTATCAGCAAATGTGCCAAGAAATTATCCGCGTGCGGCAATGGACGAAAGCGGAGCTGGAAAAATTGGGCTTCTCCGTTTTGGACAGCAAAGCCAACTTCCTTTTTGCCAAAAGCGAGAAAATCCAAGGACAAGCGCTGTATGAGCAACTTAAAAAGCATGGTATTCTGGTGCGCCATTTTACCGCACAGCGCATTGCGGACTATAACCGCATTACCATTGGCACCCAGGCACAAATGCAGACCTTTATAGAAACCGTAAAAGCCATTTTAGGAGGGCAATGACATGAGAAACAGTGAAATCCTCCGCAAAACTGCGGAAACGGATATTACATTAAAGCTGAATTTGGACGGAACAGGCATAAGTGAAATTGCCACAGGCTGTGGCTTTTTAGACCATATGCTCACATTATTTTCCGCCCACGGCAAGTTCGATTTGACAGTCAAATGTACAGGCGATACTTATGTGGACGACCACCACACGGTGGAGGATGTGGGCATTTGCTTGGGTTTGGCGTTTGCGCAGGCACTGGGCGATAAAAAAGGCATCACCCGTTATGGTAATTTCATTTTGCCCATGGATGAAGCGCTGATTCTTTCCGCAGTGGATATTTCAGGCCGCAGCTACCTTGGCTATCAGCTGGAAATCCCCACAGAGAAAATCGGCAATTTTGATGCGGAATTGGTGGAGGAATTTTTCTTGGGCTTTGTCCGCAACTGTCCCATGAGTCTGCACATTCGCAAATTAGCCGGATACAACTCCCATCACATTGCAGAGGGTGCATTTAAGTGTGTTGCCCGTAGCCTAAAAGCGGCGGTGGCAATCGACAGTGCTTGCCCCGACCAGATTCCCTCCACGAAGGGAGTTCTGTGATGATTGGTGTCATCGATTATGGTGTGGGGAATCTGTTCTCCCTGTGCTCATCGTTAAAAGCCGTTGGCGCGGAAAGCTTTGTATCCGGAGATGCTGCACAATTGGCAAAAGCGGACAAGCTGATTTTGCCTGGGGTAGGGGCGTTTGGGGATGCGGCGGAAAAACTTCGCAGCACAGGCTTGGATGCGTTTGTTTGCCGGCAAGTCCAAAAGGGCGTGCCGCTTCTGGGGATCTGCCTGGGTATGCAGCTGCTGTTTGAAAAAAGCTATGAGTATGGCGAGCATCAGGGCTTGGGCTTACTCAAGGGTACGGTGGTGCCAATGAAGGAAAAATTGCCCCAAACCCTGAAAATCCCCCATATGGGATGGAACAGTCTGCATATTACAAATCCGGAAAGCCAGCTGCTTGCGGGGGTGCAGGAGGGGGATTTTGTGTATTTTGTCCACTCTTTCTTTGCCCAAGACTGTGACGATTCCTTAGCGGCAACGGTGGAATATGGAATTCCCATAACTGCGGCTGTGGAAAAGGGGAATGTATTCGGTTGCCAATTTCACCCTGAAAAAAGCGGCGAGGTGGGCTTAAATATCCTGCGCAGTTTCGTGCAGAAAGGTTGATTGTATGTTTCTATATCCTGCTATTGATTTGTATGCAGGCAAGGCGGTGCGTCTATATAAAGGCGACTATGCCCAAATGACCGTTTATAGCGAAAATCCCACAGAAATTGCTTTGGATTTCCGTGCCTGCGGCGCAACGCATATGCATTTGGTGGACTTGGAGGGGGCTAAATTGGGTGCACCTGCCAATACAGACACCATTGCCAAATTGGCGAAAACCTTTGACGGTTTTGTGGAGGTGGGTGGTGGCATCCGCAATATGCAAACCGTGGAAAGCTACTTATCCATTGGTGTAAACCGGGTGATTTTGGGAACAGCTGCCGTTACCAATGAGACCTTTTTGCAAGAGGCATTGGAAAAATACGGCGAAAAAATCGCCGTGGGTGTGGACATAAAAGATGGCTTTGTTGCCATTAAGGGCTGGACGGAGAAGTCCAATTTGTCTGCCGATGCCTTCTTTGCAAAAATGGAAAAGCTGGGCATAAAAGCGGTGATTTGCACCGATATCTCCCGTGACGGCGCCATGCAGGGCACCAATCGGGAGCTGTATCGCACTTTGTCAAAGGCTTACACCATGGACATCATTGCCTCAG
>JAZSAK010000124.1:0-2858 GCA_045601865.1 Faecousia sp.
CATTATTTATTTGCCATATATAGACTTTCGGTGTATACTACAATTAGACCATTTGAAAGGTGGTTTTATTATGAAACCAATTGTCTATTTTTCGCGAATCATTACACCGGAAAAGGTTCTGGAGCTTTATCAAAAGCTGGGTAAGACCCTTAATGGAAATGTAGCAATCAAAGTGCATTCCGGCGAGCCGGGCAATCAAAATTTTTTGGGGCCGGCGTTTTGGAAGCCGCTTGTAGATTATGTGGGTGGCACAATTGTCGAGTGCAACACCGCCTATGAAGGTGGCAGGGACACCACGCAGCGGCATATGGAAACTTTTCAAAATCATGGCTGGCTGGCCCATTTCCCCGTGGATTTGCTGGATGCAGAAGGCCCGGATTTGGTCTTGGATATTCCTAACGGCATGAAGATCCATAAAAATTACGTCGGTAAGGACATTGCAAACTACGATTCTATGCTGGTGCTGTCTCATTTTAAGGGACATCCCATGGGCGGCTTTGGCGGCGCACTGAAACAGCTCTCTATCGGCTGTGCATCCTCCTACGGAAAGAAATATATCCACGGCGCCGGCAATACGGAAAACTTTTGGTCCTCCGACCAAGACTCCTTCTTGGAATCCATGGCAGATGCTGCCAGCTCTGTAGCGGACTATTTTGCAGACAATTTGGTTTACGTGAATGTTATGAAAAACATGAGCGTAGACTGCGACTGCTGTGCCAAGGCAGAGGACCCCTGCATTGCTGACATCGGAATTTTGGCATCCCTTGACCCCGTTGCCATCGACCAGGCGTGTCTCGATTTGGTATATGCCTGCACCGACCCCGGCAAGCCCCACCTGCTGGAGCGTATTGAAAGCAGAAACGGCGTGCATACCATTGAAGCCGCTGCCCAGCTTGGCATTGGCAGTCGTAAATACGAATTGATTAAAGTGGAATAAAAAAGAAGCGCCAATGGCGCTTCTTTTTTAGCCTTTTCGCATTTGTCTCAAAAATAACGCAGTGGCAATCCCTATGGAAATCACTGCATATCCCAAAACCCACAAAAGGTGGGGCAGTATTTCCCCATACACGCCTGCAAACACCGCCTGCTCTAATTTTACACCGTGGACAAATGGCAGCAGATTGGCAATCTTTTCAAATGCTCCGCCCACCAATTCCAAATCAAACCAAATCCCGGAAAGCCATGCGGTCAGGTTGGTCAGCAACGCCCCGCATATGCCACCTGCCTGCTTTTGATTCAAAACACTGCCAAACAGCAAGCCCAATCCGATAAAGAAAAGAGAAATTGGCACAATCAGCAATGCCCCATAAAAAATGTTTATGGTAAATTTCATGCCCAACGCCACACCGATAAGCAGGCAAAATAAGCTCTGCGTAACCGCAATGGGTACAATCGGCAATGTGTAACCGAGAATAAAATCCCATGCCGTCATAGGCGTTGCGTAAAGCCGTTGCAGAAAAGCACTTTCCCGATCTTTGGCAATTAAGCTTGCACTAAACAATGTCATAAAGGAGAGGCCAAAGACCGTCATCCCAGGAGCAAGCGTTTGAATTTCAAACAAGGATACAGGAACATTGGCTTGTATGGCTGATAACAGCAAAATCAGAACACCGGGGAAGCCCAAGCCAAAAATCAGTGTCAGCGGGTCGCGCAAAACTTCCTTCAGCGTCCGCTTTGCAAAGGTAAGCATTCTCACGGTTGTACCTCCTTTACAAGCTTGACAAAGGCATCCTCAAATTTATCTGTGCCTGCTTGATTTTTTAACTCCTGTGCTGTCCCCAACGCAATCAGCTTTCCATTTTTCATGATGCCAATGCGGTCAGACAGTGCCTCCGCCTCCTGCATATAGTGGGTGGTGAGCACAATGGTGACTTTTCCTTGGAGCTTGCGGATACTGTCCCAAAGCTCACTTCTGGCAATCACATCCAAGCCCAAGGTTGGTTCATCCAAAAATAAAATTTTTGGCTCGCCAATAAGTGCCATCGCCAGGCTAAGCCGTCTCTGCCAGCCACCGGAGAGCTTTCCTGCCCTTTTGTTTTGCACGGAGAAAAGGGAAAATTCCTCCATAAGTGCGTGGATTTTTTCTGCGGTTTTGGCTTTGTCAAAGCCGTGAACGCCACACATCAGGGCAAGATTTTCCTTCACGGTTAAATTGGGCGCAACCGCTGTTTCCTGCGGAGAAATTCCAATCAGGCTCTTTACCTGAGCAGGTTGGGCCTGTATGCTTTTGCCCATTAGGCAAGCATCTCCGCTTGTGGGTTTTATCAGGCAAGAAAGCATTTTCATAGTGGTGGTTTTTCCTGCGCCATTGATGCCCAACAGGGAAAACAGTTCTCCCTGCTCCACTGAAAGGTTCAGCCCATCCACCGCCACAACATCCTTGTAGCATTTTGTTAAGTTGTCAATTTGGATTGCTTTCATGGCTTTTACGCTTCCTCTTTTTCTGTTTCAAATACAGCATGGGCAAAACTAGCAAACATAGGTTTGGGTGGAATGGCAAGGCCACGCTTTACATCCCCTAAAATCACCAAATTGTCCCCAGGCTTGATGTCAAACACTTCCCGTGCCTGCTTGGGAATGACAATCTGCCCCTTTTCCCCTACTGTCACAGTCCACGCATATTTTCCTTTTGGATTGCTCATAAAAATACCCTCCCGGTTCGTTAAGTATGATTTGTATAACTTATTATACTAAATTATTTTCCATATTGCAACCTAAATATTTATTCTGCTAAAAATGTACAAAACCCGAGCGATTTACTCCGTGGTAAAACGCTCGGGTTTTGATTCTATTTAAATGCCGGAATCAACACACAAGGTGCAACACCGGGAATTCACCGAACCATCAATATAAACAGC
>JAZSAK010000125.1:0-3281 GCA_045601865.1 Faecousia sp.
GAGAAACCATTGAATATCTGATGAGCGTCTATGAAACCGGGGATGGGCCGCTGGTGCATCCTGTGCTTTTGAAGGACGGCACCAACATCGGCTATGTGCAGCTGGTGCCTTTGGAGGACGGGTATGAAGTGGGCTTCCACATCGGAAAGAAATACACAAAGAACGGCTATGCCACCGAAGCACTTGCGGCATTTTTGCAGCACATGATGCCGAAAATGGCCCTTCGTTCCGTCCTTGGCATTTGCGTGGCGGAAAATGCCGCTTCCAGAAAGGTGATGGAAAAGTGCGGTTTCCGCAAGGATTACGAAGGCATGGGCGAATATCAGGGCAAAACGCGGCCCATTGTCAGATACATTTTTGAAAATGCATAACACGAATCAGAAACCATTGCAGGCATTTTTCTGCAATGGTTTTTTATCAGAAAATCCTTCTTTTTCCCTTCCTTTTCGTTGCGTTTTTTCCTCATTTCCGTTATAATAGGATGGTTATGAATGAAGGAGGAATTTCCTGTGGCTAATGACCGTTTGAACCACATTCGAAATTTTTGCATTATTGCCCATATTGACCACGGCAAGTCCACTTTGGCGGACCGCTTGCTGGAGGAATGTAATGCGGTCGACAACCGCCAACGGGAGGAGCAGATTCTCGACTCCATGGAGCTGGAAAAGGAGCGCGGGATAACCATTAAGGCAACCGCCGCCACCATGACCTATCATGCCGATGACGGGCAGACCTATGCCCTGAACCTGATTGATACCCCCGGCCATGTGGACTTCAACTATGAGGTCTCCCGCAGCCTTGCTGCCTGTGAGGGTGCCGTTCTGGTAGTGGACGCATCTCAGGGCGTAGAGGCACAGACCTTAGCCAATACCTTCCTTGCCACCGATGCAGGGCTGGAGGTTTTGCCGGTTATCAACAAAATTGACCTGCCCTCCGCCCGACCGCAAGAGGTAAAAGCGGAGATTGAGGACATTATTTGCATCCCCGCGGAGGATGCGCCGGAAATTTCTGCAAAAAACGGCATCAATATCCATGCGGTTTTGGAAATGATAGTGCAGGGTATCCCTGCGCCCAGCGGTGACCGGGAGGCACCTTTGCAGGCACTGATTTTTGACAGCCAGTATGATAGCTACCGTGGCGTTATTGTTTATGTGAGAATTAAGCAGGGTGTTGTGAAACCCGGCATGGATATTCGCATGATGGCCACCGGCGCCGCATATAAAGTAGTAGAGGTTGGCTATATGAGCCCCAAGGGGCTTGTACCGGCGGATGCACTGGGTGCCGGCGAGGTAGGCTACATCACGGCATCTATCAAGACGGTATCCGACACCCAAGTGGGCGATACCATCACAGCAACGGACAATCCTGCCCCGCAGCCCCTGCCCGGCTACCGACCGGTACAGCCTATGGTGTATTCCGGCGTGTACCCTGCCGATGGCGCCAAATATCAGGACTTGCGCGATGCATTGGAAAAGCTGAAGCTAAACGATGCTTCCTTTGCATACGAGCCGGAAAGCTCCATTGCGCTGGGCTTTGGCTTCCGCTGCGGCTTTTTGGGCTTGTTGCACATGGAAATCATTCAGGAGCGACTGGAACGGGAATATAATTTGGATTTGATAACCACCGCGCCTAACGTTGTGTACCGCGTGACGAAGAATGACGGCACCGTGGTTATGGTGGACAACCCCTTGGATTTTCCCGACCCTATGGATATCCAGCTGGCGGAAGAACCCTTTGTAAAGGTGAATTTGATGAGCCCGCAGGAATATGTGGGCAATATTATGGATTTGGCAACCTCCCGTCGCGGTGAGTTTAAGGATATGGTGTATTTGGATACCAATCGCGTGGAGCTGCACTACGACATGCCGCTAAACGAGATTATTTATGACTTCTTTGATGCCCTGAAATCCCGCACACGGGGATACGGCAGCTTGGACTATGAGCTCATCGGCTATCGCCCCAGTCGATTGGTGAAGCTGGATATTCTGCTTAACGGCGATTTGGTGGACGCGCTGAGCTTTATCCTGTTTGCAGACAATGCCTATCCCCGGGCAAGAAAGATTTGCGAAAAACTGAAGGATAACATCCCCCGTGCCCAGTTTGAAATACCGGTGCAGGCGGCAATCGGCGGAAAAATTATCGCCCGGGAGACCATTAAGGCATTGCGCAAGGATGTTTTGGCAAAATGCTATGGCGGTGATATTACCCGAAAAAAGAAGCTGCTGGAAAAGCAGAAAGAGGGCAAAAAGCGGATGCGAACCTTTGGTACAGTTTCCGTTCCCAGCGAAGCATTTATGGCAGTTCTCAAGCTGGATGAAGATTGATATGGAATAAGGTGGTAAAAAAATGAATTGGCAAGCACTTTGGAATCAAATATGCACTATGAACCCCGGCGCGGTGGAAATCTGCCTGCGCTTGGCGTGCGCCATGCTGGTGGGCTTGGTAATCGGCACAGAACGGGAATACACGCACCGTCCCGCCGGTATGCGCACCCATATTTTGGTAGCACTGGGCGCTTGTGTGGTTTCCGTTACCGGAGAATTGCTGTTTACGCACTATCACAGCTTAGGTGCAAACCCCGACCCGGCCCGTTTGAGTGCGCAGGTCATTGCCGGCGTTGGCTTTTTGGGTGCAGGCACCATTATGCGTGAGGGCTTTTCTGTGAAGGGCTTGACCACTGCTGCCAGCTTGTGGGCGGTTGCCTGCTTGGGCATAGCTTCCGGCTTTGGCTATTATGTACTGGCGATTCTGGGCATGGTATTTATTTTCATTACATTAACCGTTTTTGAATGGTTACAGGCCAAACTGGTGAAGGAAAACAAGGCACGGGAAGAATACGCATTAGAAACAACAGATATTTCTTCTGCCCTGACGCTGATAAATGCAAAGGTGCAGGAATATCAGGGCATTGTGAAAAACATTCAAGCCGAGACAACAGCAGCAGGCTACTGTGTCCGCTTTTTTGCCTATTTTGGCGGTCGGCACAGCAAGCGCCACCAGCAGGACTTTTTTGATGCGCTGGTATCTGCGCCCGAAACCGTATCCCTGCGATACGGTGAGCAGATGTCCTACGCTGAGCGATAATCCCTTATACAAGCGGGAGGAACTCCATGGCACGCAAGAATAAGACACCGCTGGGAATTTATATTCACGTTCCCTTTTGTCGCAGCAAGTGCTTGTACTGTGATTTTTACTCCTTAACCACCAAGGATAGCAAGGTGCACGATGGCTATTTGGATGCCGTTTGCGCCCATATTCGGGAAAGTGGCACCTTGGCGCCG
>JAZSAK010000126.1:0-8941 GCA_045601865.1 Faecousia sp.
CCACCGGACAGCAGGCTCAAATCCCGTTTCTGCTCTTGACGGCAAAGCTCTGTTAAGCATTCGCACATCGTACTTCCTATGTAACCGCTTCCGCCGCAATGAGCGCATATGGGACTGTCATCCAAATAGCCTGTTTCAAAATGCGCAGCAACGAGCATTTCCCGCTCCTTCTGCAGCTGCAAATTCTCATTCTTCAATTCTTCCATGACCGCTTTCACATCCAAACCCTGGGCGAAAACAGTCTGTGCAGCCCGGGTCATGGTTTGGCGCAGGCGATTGTCAATTTCCCGCAGGCGAGGCACCTGCTGATAGGCCTGCGCCACATGCTGCCTATTTTCTGATTCCCTATCCGCCTTTGCCTGTGCAAGACGCTCTCTGGCACGGCGGACAACATCCGCGCTATACGCCATGATTACCCCTCCTGTAATATTCGTTGGATAGCCTCCAGCTCCGCTTGTCCCAACTCGCCGGATGCGCCCTTGGGCACGCTGACCTTTCGGTCTGCGCTGCGAATCTGCTCCACGGTTTTTACGCCGGATTCATGCCAACTGGTTATGATTTTGTTCATGTACGCCCAATTCATATGTCCTGTGTTCATGCAGGTTTTTTCATATGCCTTTGCAATTACTGCATCTTCAATGCCCATATCCAGCCAACGCTGGGCAAAACGCAGTTCCCCATTTGTGAAGCTGCGCCCATGCATTTGCAAGAGCTCGGAAAGCTGTGCAAGGCGGGAGTTGCGCACATTTTGTGTGTGGATAAAAGCCGCCGCCTCTTCCAGCGTGTCAATTCCATCCTCTGCCCAACGGTAGGCCTCTTTTTCAATGGTCCGCAGGCTGGGATTGCGCAAGCTACCCTTTTGCCGCGCCCTGTCCTTACAGTACGAAACCAATACAGAAATTACTTCCCCTGGAAGCCCTAAATAACGAACAAACGACAGCAGAATTTTCAATTCCTCAGTGTTTAAGCTCCTGCCCAATGCCCTCTGCACCTCGCCATACAACAAGCGGAAGGAATTGTCATGATCCATTGCGCTTAAAACATCCTGCTCAGAATAATTTGGGCGCTCTCCCATTGCAACGGTGCTTCTTTTTTCTTCCTGCCACAGTCCCAGCTGGCGCAGCGTTGCACTGGCACAAGACAGACGGGATTGGGTAAATTGTAGCGCCTGTTCTGCATCCGATGGTGCATTGC
Organism: Faecousia sp.; assembly: GCA_045601865.1. GTDB lineage: Bacteria > Bacillota > Clostridia > Oscillospirales > Oscillospiraceae > Faecousia. The sequence goes on from JAZSAK010000126.1 coordinate 1,195, forward strand.
CACAGCGCAAATATAAGTAAAGCAGCGCCGCATCCCCGCTGGCAGCAGCCAGCAGCTTATGGGTATCCGCTTTCTCTATGGTAATCTGCTCTATGTTCATCGGTAGCTCCTTATAAATCGTCAATTACTGTGATTATAACACAGCTTTCTTTTCCGCACAACGGTTTTTCGACAAAGAAAATTCCCTAAAATACAACTGCATTTTTGTCATCACACAGCATGTTGTGGTTTTTTTCATCCGTTCCTACCAAACATAGATGCGGTGGCTTTTCAGCCACCGCAGAAATATGGATCGGCGGACCGTTCCCTGTCCGCCTATTCGCATCACACCGTTGCGCTTCTCGGCGACACACTTGACAAAAAAATGTACTGCATTCGTTTCTGTCGTCACAGTGTAAGCTACAGTGATTTTTTCGTCCAAGGCTAGTATATCCCCACTTTCCGTGCTTATTCAAAAATTTTTCTTTCATCTTTGGGCAAATACTGCTATAATAACAAAAACAGCTTATTGGTGGGGGTGCTTTTTATGTACCATATTCTCATTTGTGATGACCAGCAGGATATTGTAAATGCCCTTAAAATATACCTATCTGCCAAAGGGTATCAGACATTTCAAGCCCATGACGGCAAACAAGCTTTGCAAATTGTCACCCGCGAAACCATACACCTCATCCTTCTGGATGTGATGATGCCTAAGATGGACGGCATTACTGCCACAAAGAAAATACGAGAAATCTCCAATGCACCCATTATTCTACTAACCGCCAAGTCAGAAGTAGAGGATAAAATTCTCGGGCTCAATGCCGGCGCAGATGACTACATTACCAAGCCCTTTGTGCCGGAGGAGGTTTTGGCGCGGGTGCACTCACACCTGCGCAGATACGCCGCTTTAGGCAATCAAAACGGTGACAGCCAAACAAATTTAGTCATCGGTGGTATTGTCTTGAATGATCTGACCAAAACCGTTACTGTGGAAGGCGAACCCGTCAGTCTAACGCCTACGGAGTATAGCATCTTACATCTACTGATGCAAAATCCCGGTAAAGTATATTCTACCAAGGAGCTTTATGAAGCTGTTTGGCAGGAGGTCGCTTTGGGCAGCGAAGGCTCTGTGGCTGTTCACATTCGCCACTTACGGGAAAAAATCGAAATCAACCCCTCCGAGCCAAGACATTTGAAAGTGGTGTGGGGACAAGGGTACAAAATCGAAGGAGGGCAATAAGGCTATGAAGCACAGCATTGCCGTAAAATTTTTGGCAGTTATTCTGACAGCCTGTGCCTTGGTTTCTGTTGTTGCCGGTACTGTGGGAATTATAGCCATAGAACGTGCCGGCTTGTATGTAAACAGTCTTGATGATTTGCAAGTTCATGAATACGAAACCATTGCCCGCACTATCGCCAGGGACTACACCAATCTTTACGCCGTAAAAAGCTTCGGCTCAATCCCTTACACACTGCGCACCGAGCTATACTCCGACCCCACACAACGGAGCGACAGCGATGCTTGGTTTATCCGCCTGTATCAGAAAGATTCTGTTGTGTCTGAATTTGGTGCAAGCTATGCCACAGAGCATTTTGCCGCGATAGAGGAATTTATCTTCACCCCATTATATCCGATTGTGTCTCTGAAATCACCCAGCGAGCTAGAGGAAGAATCGAGTTCTTTAGATGCTGATACTGACAAACCGCACGACGACGCAAAAGGCAGTCCCCTGCTGGACCCACAGGTTCCGGAAAATTATTTGTATTACAACCAGCAAACCCGTTTTAACGGCGGCAAACTGGTCACTTATTATTTGTACTACTATGAAGCGCCGGAGTACACTGCGCAGGTCTTTTTGCAGGAGAAGGTGCTAAACAGCAGCTCCTTGCACATTTTAACAAGCCTCTATCCTTACCGTTATGCGTGCATAGCTGTTTTGGCACTGGGCATAATCCTCTTCTGTGCAGGATTGGTGTCTCTGCTTTGGTCTGCAGGTGCTACAAAAGATGGATCTATCTCCCCTTGCAACCTCAACCGCATGCCCATTGATTTATATTTTCTGCTTTGCGCCTTCGGAATATACCTTTTAAGCTTACTGCTGAAATATCTGTTGGACTGGATGCAATCCCACGGTCCCCACCCAGGTAATTTAAGTCTTATTACCGCAAACCTATTTGTGATTGTGCTGCCGGTAATTGGCTTTCTATATGCCTTTGCTGCCCAATTAAAACTGGAGGAGCACTATCTATGGCATAACACCTTGCTGTATCGTTGTGCATTAAAAATCGGTCAGGGTATCCGGTTTCTTTGGCGTGGCGCTTACCGTATTTTTACGTTATTACCCCTTGTTTGGCAATGGCTCGCAACTGTTTTAATTATGGCCGCCGTCATTGTTACACTTTGCATGCTTTCTGCAAATGGCAACGCGCTGGCTTGGTTTCTTCTGGTCTTGGCAATTCTGTTTTGTGGGGGTATTGTATTTTATGGCGCATATGCATTTGGCTCATTGCTAAGCGGTGTTCACCAAATATGCAACAGCAACCCATCCCACAAAATTTCTACAAAATATTTACACGGTAGTTACCGCCAATTGGCACAGGAGTTAAACACCCTGTCTGAGACCGTAAGGTTGGCCGCCGAGCACGAAATGCGCTCTGAACGCATGAAATCCGAGCTAATAACCAACGTCTCCCATGACATCAAAACGCCTTTAACATCCATTATCAATTTTGTGGATTTGCTGCAAAAGCCCCATACTGCTGACCAGCAATCCGAATATTTGGATGTATTATCCCGTCAATCTAATCGCCTGAAAAAGCTGATTGAGGATTTGATTGAGCTAAGCAAGGCAAGCACCGGAAATATCACAGTGAACATCACGCAGATAGATGCTACAGAAACTGTGAATCAAGCCTTGGGAGAATTTTCCGACAAATTGGAAAGTGCCGGTTTGATTGCTGTGTTTCAAGCGCCGGATACGCCCATCAAGATACGCGCTGACGGTCGGCTTGTTTGGCGTGTGTTGAGCAATTTGCTGAGCAACGCAGTGAAATACGCACTGCCCGGAACAAGATTGTATATTGACTTGTCGCAAGTGGAAGACCGGGTTCTGCTCTCTCTGAAAAACGTTTCTCGGGAGGCGCTGACTATCCACGCAGATGAATTGCTGGAACGCTTTGTCCAAGGCGACACCTCCCGCAACAGCGAGGGCAGTGGCCTAGGCTTAAACATCGCTAAAAATCTCATGGAAGTACAGCACGGGAAAATGCAGCTTTTGCTCGACGGGGATTTGTTTAAGGTAACACTGATTTTCCCTGCAAATTAAAAACAATGCGTGCCAATTGGCACGCATTGTTTATATCCGCACATCCGGAAAATATTCTTTTACAAAGTCTACGTTTTCTACCTGAAAGCTTCTTCCGTTGAGTGATTCTAAGCTTCCGGCAGCTGTAGTAAACGAGAAGGTTAGCTTGTAGGAATACAACGCTTGATACTTACGGTCAAACCGCTTATCCAGCTTTCCATACTTACCGTCTCCCAACAGCGGATGCCCTGCATGGGCAAACTGGGCACGAATCTGGTGAGTTCTTCCGGTTATCAATTGACATTCCACCAAAGAAAGCCCATCATTGCTTGCCAGCACCTTATAGTTGGTTTGGCAGGATTTTGCACCAGCCTGAGGTGTGTCGGTGACAAATACCCGATTTTTCTTAGCATCCTTAAACAGATACCCCTTCAGCGTGCCCTCTTTGTGCTTCAGCGTTCCTTCCACAATTGCCAAATACCGCTTGTCCAGTTCTCTATCTTTTATTTTTTGATTCATCACCCGCAACGCCTCCGCGGTTTTTGCCGCAATCACAATACCGCCGGTATTGCGGTCAATGCGGTTACACAATGCGGGTGTAAAGGCGTTCTCTTCACGGGGACGCCACTGTTTTTGCTGATATAAATAAGCCTGAATATGGTCAATTAGGGTTTTTCCATATTCTGCGCCGTCATGGGGATGTACCGCAAGACCCGGGCGCTTGTCTACCAGCAAAATATTCGCATCCTCATAAACAATGCTGAGCTTAGGTGAGGCTACGGTCAAAAACGCATTGTCCTCACGGGGCTTATCAAAAAACGCATCATTGATATAAAGCTGCAACACATCACCCTGCTGCAGGCGCGTATCCCGCTGAACACGACTGCCGTTGCACTTAATGCGCTTTATGCGAATATACTTTTGCGCCAAGGATGCCGGAAGCAGCGGCACAGCTTTGGCAAGGAATCGGTCTAGACGCTGCCCCGCATCGTTGCTGCCTATAGTAAATTCTTTCATACAGACTGACCTGCATTCTCCTCAAAATGACGGTTTACCTGCTCTGTAAACTCCAATGCAGCATTGTATCCCATGCTGCGTTGGCGGTTATTCATGGCTGCCGCCTCCAAAATAACTGCTAAATTACGTCCGGGGGTGATGGGTATGGTGTTCATGGGGATATTTACGCCCAAGATTTCCATATACTGTTCCTCAAGTCCCAAGCGGTCGTACACCTTTTGGGTGTTCCAGTGCACGATATTTACTACTAAATTGATTTCATTTTCCGCTTTTACCGCGCCCATACCAAACAGCTTTGCCACATTCACAATACCAATACCGCGAAGCTCAATATAGTTACGAATAAGCGGTGGCGCTGTTCCCACTAAGGAACTTTCGGAAATTTTTCGGATTTCCACCGCATCATCCGCAATCAAGCGGTGTCCCCGTTTTAACAGCTCAACTGCCGCTTCACTTTTGCCGATACCGCTGTCACCCACAAGCAGAACACCCTCACCATATACCTCCATTAATACGCCATGGCGCGTAATGCAGGGTGCAAGCTCCGCTTTAAGATAGCTGATAATTGCGGAAACAAGCGTAGATGTCGCAACACGAGAGCGCAACAGCGTTACATTGTGCTTTTGCGCCATCTCCAGCATTTCGGTATCCGGTTCAAAATTTCGCGCCAACAGCAATGCCGGAAATTTATAGGAAAATAGTCTGTCCAAAATCTCCACGCGTTGCTCAGACGTGCGTTTGGATAAGTAGCTCATTTCCGCGTTGCCCATAACCTGTAAGCGCATCGGCTCAAAATAATCAAAATATCCCGCCAGCTGCAAACCGGGCCTTGCCACATCCTCCACTGTCAAACGAATGCCTGCATAGTCGCTTGCGGCGAAAACTACTTCCAGTTTGAATTTTTCCACCAATTTGCTCAACAAAACATTGTGGTTGTCCGACATAGCTGCACACACCCTCTCTTTATACCCTCATTATAGCCTGAATAGCAGTTAATAGCAACATAAATTTGAAAAAACAAATTTTTCTAAAAAAAGGCTTGCTTTTTTCGTCAAACTTTGTTATCATATCCTAGCGCATTTACATGATGTAAATTTAACGACTTATCATGGAGAAGGAGGTGCAGAGAATGGCTAAGTGTGATTATTGTGGTAAGGGTGTTACCTTTGGTATCAAAGTGTCCCACTCCCACAGACGCTCCAATCGTACTTGGAAGCCCAATGTTAAGCGTGTCAAGGCGATTGTCAACGGTACTCCGTGCCATGTGTACGCCTGTACCAGATGTCTCCGTTCCAACAAGGTTGAGCGGGCCGTCTGATTTTCCCTGCCACCAATAACGCCACCTTTTGGGTGGCGTTTTTTATTTTCCTATTACTTGCAACTCCATGGTTTATCTGCTACAATAGCCATACTAGAAGAAAGAAGGCATGCTTTGTGACACGGAAACTTTCGTTTAAACGTTCTCCCCTAGCCAAAGAACGAGATGTGGATATGACGGAAGGAAATATTTTTCTCCACCTCATATCCTTTGCCCTGCCCCTTCTGATAGGCAATTTATTTCAACAGCTCTATAACACCGTAGACACCTGGGTTGTAGGCAACTTTGTAAGTAATGAGGCCTACTCTGCTGTAGGTACAGTTGGACCAATTATAAACATGCTTATTGGATTTTTTATGGGTCTGTCCTCTGGTGCCGGTGTGGTCATTAGCCAAAACTATGGCGCACGGCATTTCGACAAGGTCCATGATGCAGTGCACACCTCCATATTGCTGACGCTGATTCTGGCAGTGGTATTTACCTTTATTGGCATCGCTTTTATTCCCCCTATGCTCCATCTAATGAATATGCCTGCTGAGGTAATGCCGGAAGCCACAACTTATCTTACCATTTACTTTTCCGGCTTGTTGGGGCTGATGATTTACAATATGGGCGCCGGCATATTGCGTGCCGTCGGCGATTCTAAAAGACCTTTTTATTATCTGGTAGTTTGTGCCGTTGCAAACACAGTGTTAGATTTGCTATTTGTACTGGTGCTCAAAATGGGAGTTGCCGGTGTCGCCTTGGCAACCATTCTCTCCCAAGGCATTTCTGCACTGTTAGTAATCATCACCTTGCTCAGATGTGACAACTGCATTCGCCTAATTTTGCGGGATTTGAAAATCCATTGGAATATCCTTAAGCGCATTATGTTGGTAGGCATTCCCGCGGCATTACAAATGGCAGTTACCTCATTTTCCAATGTTTTTGTGCAGTCTTACATCAATTTCTTTGGCCCTGACTGTATGTCCGGATGGACCACCTATGCCAAGATAGATCAACTGCTGTTTTTGCCTATGCAGTCCATTTCCCTTGCCTCCACTACCTTTGTGGGGCAAAATTTAGGCAACAAACAGGTTGCACGCGCAAAAAAAGGTGTCAGCATTGCCACAAGCATGGCAATTTCCATTACTGTGCTTCTGTGCATTCCGGTGATGGTTTTTGCACCACAAATTGTAGCATTTTTCAACAGCAAGGCAGAGGTAATCGCATACGGAACAACGCTGCTGCGTTTGTTGTCTCCGTGTTATGTACTTTGCTGCTTTAATCAAATTTATGCCGGCGCACTGCGCGGTGCCGGTAATTCCAAGGCACCTATGGTAATTATGCTGCTTACCTTTGTTCTGTTTCGGCAGATTTATCTGTTTTTCATGTCCCACATTTGTAACGAGATTATCCCAATTGCCATGTCATATCCTGCCGGTTGGTTGTTGTGCAGCATCATTACCTTGCTGTATTATCACAAGGTTCAGTTGGACAAATCCCGTTTGGTGGACGAAGCTTAAATTTTATATAAAAGATAATTATATAAAAACACAATTGTTTTATGGCTTGTTCAGACGTTTTTTCCATGATATAATGTGCCCGTTATAAGAAAGGAGTCTCTTTCATGGACACGCTTTTTCATACAATTTTAGCACATTTCCCACTTGACGGAAAGCCAGTCAGTTGCCAGCGTTACGGCAACGGTCATATCAATGTAACGTATTTGGTTGTTACCGACAAGGCGCACCGCTACATCCTGCAGAAAATCAATAATCACATCTTCCAAAATGTACCTGCGCTGATGGAAAACATTTCCTCTGTCACTGCTTACTTACGGCAGCAGGAAGACGATCCGCGCCGCGTATTGACCTTGGTTAACACACATGAAAACACCACCTACTACCGCCATGACGTAGATTCCTACTGGCGTGTTTATGAATTTGTGGAAGACAGCATTTGTCTGCAAGCACCGGAAACTCCAGAGGATTTTTACAACAGTGCAGTTGCCTTTGGTCAATTCCAACAGCAATTAAAAGATTATCCTGCCGAAACATTACACGAAATTATCCCCAATTTTCACAACACCGTTGACCGCTATCGCATTTTTCACGAAACCTTGGCTGCCGACCCTATGGGGCGT
>JAZSAK010000127.1:0-2512 GCA_045601865.1 Faecousia sp.
TTTTGCGTCAGAACGTAGGGCGGTATAATAGCTGTCTAAGCCAAAGTCCTCAATATCTTCATCAGGATAGTCCAAAACCGCATGGAAGTGGCTGCACAAATCCACAAGATTGTCATAAATAGGCGCAAGCCGTTTTTGCAGTGTGCCGCCAACTTGCCCTGCGGCGTTGGCAGCGGCATCGGCGGTGTCAGCTTCAATCAAATCAATAACCGCTTCTGCCTGTGTAAGGCCTAATTTGCCGTTCAAAAAGGCGCGTTTGGTGAATTCACCTCTTTGGGCAGGCCTTGCACCTGCAGCATATAGCGCGTCTAATCCGGCAGCCAAAACGGCAGGAGAGCCGTGGCAGTGAATTTCCACAGTATCCTCGCCTGTATAGCTGTGAGGGCCACGGGAATAAACCGCCATGCATTGGTCAATGACACGCCCTTGCTTATCGTGCAATTCCCCTAAGTGCAGCTGCCGAATGGCAACTTCCTGTATGGATTTCTTGTTATTTAATGTAAAGACCTTATCTGCGATGATGGCGCAATCATCACCGGAGAGGCGAATGATGCCAATTGCGGATATTTGTGCGCCGGTGGATACGGCAGCAATGGTGTAAGACATGGAGATAACACTCCTTATATAATAGATAGGCATACTATACCACTGTTTTTCCGTAAATGCAAATAGTAACCACATATTGTTTCCATTTTTGGGCAGACTAAAGTGGAGGTGAGCGACTATGCAAAAACCAACACCCCGCCCAGAGCCAATGTATCCGGGAGACGTAACAGATGAAAACATTCGTGGCATTTTCTCCGGCGCAGGAGATTTTACAACGAGAACTCTGCAATGCGGTCAATTCGTTTTGTATAGCTATGCTATTGATGGCTTAACTTCAGGCGGAGATATTTCTGAATATGTATTCAAACCAATCATGGAGCACTTGCAGGGCAATACGATGCAGCAGCTTTACGATAAAGCTCTTTATGAGGTTGTTGTGAATTCTGTAGCTAAGCAGTGCAAGACGTTGGATGATGTAGCGTTTGCCTTAGTCAACGGCTTTTGCGTGGTGCTATTTGATGGTGTAGGCTGCCTTGCTTTCGAGACTAAGACCGGTGAGAAAAGAAGCCTTTCTGCTCCTGATGTGGAGCATACTGCCAAAGGTCCTAAGGATGCGTTTGTGGAAACCGTGCGCACAAACACCAGTCTGATTCGCCGTCATTTACGTACGCCTGATTTACGACTTTATGAAACGAAGGTGGGCAGGCGGTCACTGTCCAATGTAACCATAGTCTGGATAGATGGGATTACCAATCCTGAATATGTAGAACGGATGAAAGCCAGAATCAACGCCATTGACATTGATGGTTTTCTGTCCCCGGCGGCAGTAGAGGAGTATGTGACCGGCTCTCGCAAAACACCATTTCCGCTACTGCAATATACCGAGCGAACAGACCGATTTTGTCAAGGCTTGCTCAATGGCAGAGTGGGACTCCTTGTGGATGGATTGCCATTGGCATATCTTGCACCCGTGGATATTGGGTACTTGATGAACTCACCGGAGGATTTGGGGAGAGATTATATTTCGGCATCCTGGGTGCGAATTCTGCGATATATAGCACTGATTATAGGCCTGTTGCTGCCTGCATTGTATGTAGCTATGACTGTATATCACAGACAATGGATTCCGGAAATGCTTATACAGATTATTGATGAAAGCAAGGATCAGGTGCCATGGTCAGCGGTGTGGGAAGTGCTGGGACTTCTGGTTGCATTTGAATTGCTGCAGGAATCAGGAATTCATCTACCGCAAAGTATTGGTCAGGCGGTATCCATTATAGGAGGTATCGTGGTAGGCACTACTGCGGTAGAAGCAGGGCTGATTTCACCTATGGCGCTGATCATCGTCAGCATTGCGGGCATTTGCGGTTTCGTGATTCCCAACCGGGATTTTGCAGCAGCTATACGCGTTTGCCGTTTTGCGCTGGCAATTTTAGCATCCGTTTTCGGCTTAAGCGGAATTGCCGTTGGCTTTGTTTTGCTGGCAATTCATTTGGCACTGCAAAAGAGCCTTGGTGTTCCTTATGCCGTGTTTTTTGCGCCAACTTTACTGCGCAGCCGTATGGTGAATGAGAAGGGCAGAGATGGACGTCTGCATCCACAGGACGAAAGAAAGCAACGATAATGTTTTGTGCGTTTTGCACAGAGATGCAAAAACGAAGCTAAAAACAGCCGCCTATTTTGTGGTTGAAGAGCAGGCTAAATACAATTTATTGATTCGCAAAAATTCGTGTAAAAAAGTGAAAAATAGCCTTGACATTTTGTGGCGGTTTTGCTAATATAGCAAAGCCGTCATTGAGACGGCATAATCTAACACATCCTTACAAATATTTTTCAAAAAGAACAAAAAGTTCTTGACAAAGGAAGTAGGTTGTGATAGTATTAGCAAGCTGACCGCAAAACGGGAAGCGACTGTACCTTGTAAATTGAATAATGTAAGACAAACTAAAACACCTTGGACAATAAA
>JAZSAK010000128.1:0-16980 GCA_045601865.1 Faecousia sp.
TTCGCCGGGGACGTTTTTATAAAGTCCGGACTGCCAGCGCTCGCTGTGTCCCATTTTGCCCAACACTCTGCCGTCGGGGGAGGTAATGCCCTCGATGGCGAAAATGGAGCCGTTGGGGTTAAAGTGGACATCGGCGGTGGCGTTACCCTGCAGGTCTACATACTGGGTAGCAACCTGACCGTTGGCAATCAGCTGACGGGCCAATTCCTCGCTGGCGTAGAAACGACCTTCACCGTGGGAGATTGCCACATTGTAAATATCGCCCACCTTGGTGTTTGTCAGCCAGGGAGAATTATTGGAAGCTACACGGGTGCGGACAATACGGCTCTGGTGGCGACCGATGATGTTATAAGTCAGGGTGGGGCAATTTCCATCGGTGTCAATAATCTTGCCGTAAGGAACAAGGCCCAGTTTTACAAGAGCCTGGAAGCCGTTACAGATGCCCAGCATCAGACCGTCCCGATTCTCAAGCAATCGGGTAACCTCTTCCTTAATGGCGGCGTTGCGGAAGAATGCGGTAATGAACTTACCGGAGCCATCCGGCTCATCACCGCCGGAGAAACCGCCGGGAATAAAGATAACCTGAGAATTGCCGATTTTTTCTGCAAATTCCTCTACGCTACGGGCGATGGCATCCGCGCTGCGATTCTTCACCACGAAGATTTCCGGCTCTGCACCGGCATCCCGCACAGCGCGAGCGGAATCGTATTCACAGTTTGTGCCGGGGAACACGGGAATCAAAACCTTGGGCTTTGCCACCTTAATGGCAGGAGCAACGCGTGCCACCTCTGCGGTGGAGACCGTTTCAATGGGGGTAGGCGCATCGGGAATGTTGCAGGCGTATACGCTTTCCAGCTTGTCTTCGTATGCTTTTTGCAGATTGGTAAGGGACAGGCTTTCGCCGCCCATAGAGATGGTGGCGGTATCGGTAACCGTACCGATGACCAAGGCGCCGGGAACATCCTCCGTTACCTCCAGCACGAATGCGCCATAGCGGTAGCCGAAGATGTCAGAAAGGTTCAGATTTTCTGCATAGGCAAAGCCAAAGCCGTTGCCCAGGCACATTTTCATGACCGCCTCGCCAATACCGCCCATACCGGGGGTATAGGCGCTGACAGCCTTGCCGTTGCGCAGCATGGCGGTGACGGTGTCAAACAACTTTAGCAGGGAGGCGGGTACGGGTAGTCCGTTTTCGTCATATTCCGGGGTCAGGCAAATCACTTGATTGCCTGCGGACTTGAACTCGTTGGAAACGATATTTGCCACATTGTCCGTGGTGATTGCAAAGGAAACCAGTGTAGGCGGCACATCCAAATCCTCAAAGGTGCCACTCATGGAATCCTTACCGCCAATGGCGGCGATTTTCAAATCCATTTGCGCCTTGAAAGCACCCAACAGCGCGGCGGTGGGTTGACCCCAGCGCTTGGCGTCCTTGCCGACACGCAGGAAGTATTCCTGGAAGGTCAAGTATACATCCTCATAGCTTGCGCCGGTGGCAATCAGCTTGGCGGCGGATTCCACAACGGCAAGGTATGCGCCGTGGTAGGGGCTCTTTTCGGTGATAAAGGGGTTGTAGCCCCAGCTCATGACGGAGCAGTCATCGGTGTGACCCTTTTCCAAGCTGATTTTATGCACCATTGCCTGAATGGGGGTCTGCTGGTGCTTGCCGCCAAAGGGCATCAGCACAGTGCCTGCGCCGATGGTGGAGTCAAATCGCTCGGAAAGACCCCGCTTGGAGCAGGTGTTCAGGTCGGTGGCAATGCGGTTCATATTGTCGGTGAAGGTTGCATCAATCACAGGTGCAAAGTCTGCACCGGCAGCAACTTCCACATTCACATGCTTTTCAGCACCATTGGAGTTTAGGAATTCTCTGGAAACATCACAAATGGTTTGCCCGTTCCAATTTAGGCGCAGACGAGGCTCTTCAGTGACCGTGGCAACCACGGTTGCCTCCAGGTTTTCGCTTTCAGCAATTTCCAAGAAACGCCCAACATTGTTTTCTGCCACCACGATTGCCATACGCTCCTGAGATTCGGAGATGGCCAGCTCTGTGCCGTCTAAGCCGTCATACTTCTTGGGAACCTTGTTCAAGTCAATAATGAGGCCGTCTGCCAGCTCGCCAATGGCAACGGAAACACCGCCTGCGCCAAAGTCGTTACAGCGCTTAATCATTACAGCGGCCTCACCGTTGCGGAACAGACGCTGGAGCTTGCGCTCCTCAGGGGCGTTGCCCTTTTGCACTTCTGCGCCACAGCTGCCCAAGGATTCTACGGTGTGGCCCTTGGAAGAGCCGGTAGCACCGCCACAGCCATCACGGCCGGTTTTGCCGCCCAGCAGGATAACCTTGTCACCGGGGGCGGGGAAGTCAGGCTTGGAGTGGTCCTCATGGACAGCGCCTACAACCGCACCGATTTCCATGCGCTTTGCGGCATAGCCGGGGTGGTAAATTTCGTCTACCATGCCGGTAGCCAAGCCGATTTGGTTGCCGTAAGAGGAATAGCCTGCGGCAGCCGTGGTGACGATTTTGCGCTGAGGCAGCTTGCCGGGCATGGTTTCCTCGATGGGCTTCAAGGGGTCGGCAGCGCCGGTGACGCGCATAGCGGCGTATACATACGCTCTGCTGGCCAACGGGTCACGGATAGCACCGCCGATACAGGTGGCGGCACCGCCAAAGGGCTCAATTTCCGTGGGGTGGTTGTGGGTTTCGTTCTTAAACAGCAACAACCAAGGCTGCTGCTCGCCATCTACCGTAACGGTCATGCGCACAGTGCAGGCGTTGATTTCCTCGGACTCATACAGCTTGTCCAGGAAACCGTTTTTACGCAGATACTTACCAGCCAGCGTGCCAATGTCCATCAAATTAATGGGCTTGGTGCGGCCCAATTCCTTACGGGTGGCGATGTAATCGTCATAGGCTTCTTGTAACAGCGCATCTTCAAATTTTACATCGTCGATGGTGGTCAGGAAGGTGGTATGGCGGCAATGATCGGACCAATAGGTGTCGATCATGCGGATCTCGGTAATGGTGGGGTTGCGATTTTCTGTCTTGAAATAGCTTTGGCAGAAGGTGATGTCGTCCAAATCCATCGCAAGACCCAGCTTCTTCACCATCTGGCTGAGCGCATCGCGGTCCATATCCAAAAAGCCTTCCACGATGGCGACGCTGTCCGGCACATTGACCTCCAGCTCCAGTGTTTGGGGCAGGGCAAGGCTGGCTTCCCGACATTCTACGGGGTTAATCACGTGCTTGCGGATGGTGGCGATGTCAGCATCGCTTAAATCGCCTTCCAGCACATAAACCTTCGCGGTACGCACCAAGGGGCGTTCGCCTTGGGACAGGATTTGGATACACTGTGCAGCAGAGTCGGCACGCTGGTCATACTGACCGGGCAGAGGCTCTACGGCAAAGATAACTTGCCCCTGGGGCAGGTCATAAGAAACGGTATCTACCTGAGGCTCGGAGAAAACCGTAGTTACAGCGTAATCAAACAGACTTTTCTCCAGCTTCTCCGCATCATAGCGGTTGATAACGCGAACGCCGGTCAGACCTTTAATTTGCAGGAATTCTTGGGCTTCCCGAAGCAGGCTGTCCGCCTCGTGGGTTTGCCCTTTTTTCTTTTCTACATATACGCGATAAACCATGCAGGAAATCCTCCTTATTTGTATGCGGCCAGACCGCGCTGCCCAATATCGCTACGGCGATAGGCTCTTTCGAACTGCACGCCGTCAGCGAGTCGGTATGCCTCACCGATGGCGTCTGCCAAGGTGTCAGCAATGGCGGTAGTACCGGTGACACGGCCGCCGGAAGTCAGCAGCTTGCCGTTTTCCAGCTTTGCGCCGGCAACATAGGTGGCATATTCTGCCTCCGGTGTCATGGTGATGGGGAAACCCTTTTGATAGCTTTCCGGATAACCGGCAGAGGCAGTAATGACACAGCAGGCGTGCTTGTCGGCAAATTTTACTTCGGTTTGCGCCAAAGTGCCGTTGGTGGTTGCCTGCATAATGGTGAGCAAATCGCTTTCCAGCAGGGGAAGTACCACCTGCGTTTCGGGGACACCGAAACGGCAGTTGTATTCAATGACCTTAGGGCCGTTGGGGGTGAGCATTAAGCCGAAGTACAGACAGCCCTGGAAGGTTCTGCCCTCGGCATTCATAGCGGCAATGGTGGGCAGGAAGATTTCTTCCATACACTGTGCCGCAATTTCCTCGGTGTAGTAAGGGTTGGGGGCGATGGTACCCATGCCGCCGGTATTGAGGCCGGTATCGTTATCGCCGGCGCGCTTGTGATCCATAGAGGAAACCATGGGCTTAACGCACTTGCCATCCGTAAATGCCAGCACGCTGACTTCCGGACCGGTAAGAAACTCCTCAATGACCACAGTGGTACCGGACTTGCCAAATTTGGCATTGGCCATCATATCGGTAACCGCTGCCTTGGCTTCTTCTCGGGTTTGGGCGATGATAACGCCCTTGCCCAATGCCAGGCCGTCGGCTTTGACAACGGTGGGGATGGGAGCGGGTTCCAAATAGGCAAGTGCTTTGTCCAGCTGCGTGAAAATTTCATAGGAAGCGGTGGGGATGTTGTATTTTTTCATCAAGTCCTTGGAAAAAGCCTTGCTGCCCTCAATGATGGCGGCATTTGCTCTGGGACCAAAGCAGGGGATGCCAATTTCTGTCAGCCGGTCCACACAGCCCAAAACCAGTGGGTCGTCCGGTGCTACAACGGCATAATCAATGGCATTATCCTTGGCAAATGCCACGATTTGCTCCAAATCTGTGGCGGAAATGCCGGTACAAACCGCATCCTTTGCCATGCCGCCATTGCCGGGCAGGGCGTAGATGGTCTGCACATCGGGATTCTTCTTCAAAGCGCGGATGATGGCGTGTTCACGACCGCCACCGCCAACGACGAGAATGTTCATGGATTACCTCCGAAGCAAATGATGACAGAAAATTAATGGTGGAAAAGGCGCATGCCGGTGAATGCCATGACAATGCCACGCTTGTTGCATTCGTCAATGACCAAATCATCGCGGATAGAACCGCCGGGCTCGGCAATGTAGCTGACGCCGGAAGCGGATGCACGCTTGATGTTGTCAGAGAAGGGGAAGAAAGCGTCACTGCCCAGTGCCACGCCCTTGCGGGTAGCGAGGAATGCCTTTTTATCTTCCTCGGTTAAGGGCTCGGGGCGAGCGGTGAAGTAGTTCTGCCAAATGCCCTCAGCACAGACGTCCTCCTCGTTGCCGTTGATGTAGCCGTCAATGACGTTGTCCCGATTGGGGCGGCCTAAATCCGCACGGAAGGGCAGGTTCAAGGTCTTGGGGTGCTGACGCAGGAACCAGGTATCTGCCTTGGTGCCTGCCAGACGGGTGCAGTGAATACGGCTCTGCTGGCCGGCACCGACACCGATTGCCTGACCGTCCACAGCAAAGCAGACGGAGTTAGACTGAGTGTATTTCAAGGTGATGAGGGAAACAATCAGGTCGATTTTTGCGCTCTCAGGCAGGTCTTTGTTTTCGGTAACGATGTTGGAAAGCAGATTTGCGTCAATTTTAAAGTTGTTTCTGCCCTGCTCAAAGGTGATGCCGAATACCTGCTTGGTCTCCTGCGCTTCGGGAATATAGTCGGGGTCAATGGCAACCACATTGTAGCTGCCCTTGCGCTTGGTTTTCAAAATCTCCAGTGCCTCGTCAGTGTAGCCGGGGGCGATAACGCCGTCGGACACCTCACGGGCAATCAGCTTTGCGGTCATGGCATCGCAGACATCGGACAGGGCAACCCAGTCGCCAAAGGAGCACATACGGTCGGTGCCACGGGCACGAGCGTAGGCGCAGGCGAGGGGGTTTTCATCCAGACCCTCAATGTCATCCACAAAGCAAGCCTTCTTCAAATCGTCGCTTAAGGGCTTGCCCACGGCGGCGGAGGTGGGGGAAACATGCTTAAAGGAAGTAACAGCTACCATGCCGGTTGCTTCTTTCAGTTCCTTTACCAACTGCCAGGAGTTTAATGCGTCCAGGAAATTTATGTAGCCGGGACGGCCGTTCAAAATGGTAATGGGAAGGTCGCTGCCATCACGCATATAGATAGCAGAAGGCTTCTGGTTGGGATTACAGCCATATTTTAATTCAAATGTTTTCATGGTTAAGTCCTTCCTTAGTTAAGAATGTTTGTTGAGAATTCTTTGGGTGTATGTACCGGTTTCCAAATCGGTGTAGCGCACGAAGAGAGAAATTTTGTTATTTTCGTCCAGATTCTCCCACAGCTCGGCGGTAAATGCGTCGGTATCAGCAGGGATGGTGGTGCGCTCGGGCTCTCCCTGGAAGGTGGGGATTACGGGATTACCGTCGCAAACATAGGTGTGAATAAAGTGACCGACACCGGCAGTGGCGGGATACTCATAGAAGAAACGGGCACAGGCAGTTCCCTCGGCATCAGCGGCTTTCAAAATAGACATTTTGTAACTGCCATCCATAGCGGTTAAACCGGAAATACGAGGTGTCCAGTTGGGGCCATCATCCTCAAATTGGCGGGTGCGCAGAGCGGCTTCCCAGCTTTCGCCACGGGACAAATACTCCCAAATGGTGTCGGTTTGGTCGCCATTGGTGACAATCAAGCCTCTGCCGATTTCCCGAACGGGATGGTAGATAATCAGGTGAGGGTCCTTCATCAGCGCAGGGTCATGGGCTTGGGTACGGATGCCGTCGGGCTCTTGCACAAAGACGCGATTGCGGCTGTTGACACTGCGGCCCATGATGAAATAGGCGGCAACGGCGGTCTTGCCGTCGGGGGTAACACCCAGCACGATGCCACGACCGGGATAGGTGTTGCCATTCAGGCGCTCACCCATGGATTTAACTTCATAAACGTTCATTTGAAAACCTCCAATGACAGATTATAAGCGGGAACAAACAGTTTCGGCGGCTTGGGGCAGGAGAATCCACTCAGCTTGCTCCATAACCCGTTTTTGCAGAACCTCCGGGGTATCTCCCGGGAGAATTTCCACCGCCTTTTGCGCGATGATTTCGCCGCCATCGGGAATTTCGTTGACAAAGTGCACCGTAGCACCGGTGACTTTGACACCATAGTCCAATGCGGCTTGGTGCACCCGCAGTCCGTAAAAGCCCTCGCCGCAAAAGCTGGGAATCAGACTGGGGTGGACATTGAGAATTCGCTTGGGGTAGCAGGATGTGAAATTCGCCGTGAGAATGGTCATAAATCCAGCCAGAACGATGATGTCAATAGCATGCTCTGTCAGGATTTGTTTCAGCTTTTCTTCAAATGCGGCCTGACTGCCACATTCCTTTTTCAGCACCACAGCGGTGGCAATGCCTGCTTTTTTAGCGCGCTCCAGTGCATAAGCATCGGCATTGTTGCTGATGACCAAGGAGATTTTGCCGCTTTTCAGCACGCCGCCTTGGGCATCTATCAGCGCTTGCAGATTTGTGCCGCCGCCGGAGACCAGAACTGCGATGTTTTTCACTTCAAAATCACCTTTTCTTCACCTGGGATGATTTTGCCGATGACATAGGCGTCCTCACCGTTGGCCTTTAGAATTTCCAGTGCGGTATCCACCTGGTCAGCAGGTACCACAACGCTCATGCCAACGCCCATGTTGTAGGTGTTGAACATGTCCCGTTCAGGCACATTGCCCCATTTGGCGATGAGGTCGAAAATGGGCAGTACCTTAACCGCAGACTTGTCAATGTCGGCGCACAGACCGTCGGGGATGGAGCGGGGGATGTTCTCGTAGAAACCGCCGCCGGTGATGTGGGAAATACCCTTGACATCCACCTTTTCCAGCAGGGCGAGGATGGATTTTACATAAATGCGGGTGGGCACCAGCAGTGCCTCGGCAATGGTCTTTCCACCCAGCTCATCACGGGGGATATACAGCTCAGGGTTATTGTTATCAATATCGAAGGCCTTACGGCAAAGGCTGAAGCCATTGGAGTGAATGCCGGTGGAAGCCAGTGCAATCACCACATCGCCTGCTGCCATACGCTCTTTGTCGATGATTTTCTTCTTGTCCACGATGCCCACGGCGAAGCCTGCCAAATCGTAGTCTTCTACGGGCATTAAGCCGGGGTGCTCAGCGGTTTCGCCGCCGATAAGCGCGGCGCCGGACTGGACACAGCCCTCTGCCACACCGCTGACAATCTGCGCAATTTTTTCAGGGACATTCTTGCCGCAGGCAATATAATCTAAGAAAAACAGAGGCTTGGCACCCACGCAGATAATGTCGTTGACGCACATAGCCACGGCGTCAATGCCGATGGTGTCGTGTTTATCCATTAAAATAGCCAGCTTTACCTTTGTGCCGCAGCCGTCAGTGCCGGAAACCAGAACCGGCTCTTCCATGCCGGCGATGGGCAGGCCAAAGCAGCCGCCAAAGCCGCCAACATCGTCCAGGCAACCGGCGTTTCGGGTGCGGGCGACGTGCTTTTTCATCAATTCCACTGCCTTATAACCTGCGGTGATGTCTACGCCGGCAGCGGCATAGCTTGCAGACTGGGAGTTTTTATGTTCCATAATTTTCGCTCCTTTTTATTCTTTGCCGTTCCAGCAGTAGGTACAAAGCTTACATTTGTCAATACCAATGGCACCGAGTACACCATCAATGGTTTGGAAGCCCAGAGAGGCGAAGTGGAATTTATCGCAAATGGCTTTGCGCATGGCTTTGCCCCGCGCTGTGTCGCCGTCGGCATATTCGTCGATATGCTTTAAGCCTTCTTCCCCTTCCAGCTCCACAATTACGCGACGGGAAATTAAATCCATATCAGAAGTAGAACGGGAGAAGTTGAGGTATTTACAGCCGTACATGATGGGCGGGCAGGCAGAACGCATATGTACGCTCTTTGCGCCGTTTTCGTAGAGGAAATCCACAGTCTCCTGCAACTGTGTACCACGGACGATGGAATCGTCAACAAACAGCAGGTGCATGCCTTGAATCAATTCGTGAACGGGAATTTGTTTCATTTTGGCAATTTTCTTTCGGTCAGATTGCCGCGCAGGGGTGAAAGAACGGGACCATGTGGGTGTGTACTTGATAAAGGCACGGGCAAAGGGCTTGCCGGTGCGATTGGCGTAGCCGATGGCGTGGGGCGTGCCGGAATCGGGGACACCGCCCACATAGTCAATGTCCATTGTGCGGCCTTGTGCCATATCACGCTCGGCGATTGCGGCACCGTTGCGGTAGCGCATGGCTTCCACATTGACACCCTCGTAGGTGGAGGTGGGATAGCCGTAGTAGCTCCACAAAAAAGCGCACATCTTCATTTCCTCTCTGGGAGGGGAAAGCTGGGTCATGCTGTCGCAGGTCAACTCTACGATTTCCGCAGACCCCAGCTCACAAACCTTTTCAAAGCCCAGCTTGGTGAAAGCAAATTCCTCAAAAGAGGCGCAGTAGCCGTCTTCGTTTTTGCCGATTTGCACGGGAATTCTGCCCATGCGGTCACGGGCGGCAATGAGCGTGCCCTTGTCTGTCAAAATCAGAATATTGGCAGTGCCCTCGATGACGGATTGGGCATATTGAATACCCTCTACAAAATTCTTTTTGTGGTTGATTAAGGCGGCGACCAATTCGGTGGAATTGACCTTGCCACCGGTCATGGCGTCAAAATAGCCGCCATGATCGTCCATAATCAACTGGATGAGCTCGTCTGCGTTATTCACCACACCTACGGTGGTAATGGCGTAGGTTCCCAAGTGAGAACGAATCAGCATGGGCTGGGGGTCAGAATCGCTGATACAGCCGATGACGGAGGTGCCATGCATTTCATCGAAAATATGCTCAAATTTGGTGCGGAACGGGGCGTTTTCTATGCTGTGGATTTTTCGCTGCAGGCCAATCTCTTTGTCCCATGCAGCCATGCCGCCCCGGCGTGTGCCAAGGTGAGAGTGATAGTCCACACCAAAGAACACATCCATCATACAGTCCTGCTTGGATGCGATTCCAAAAAATCCTCCCATGGTAATGCTCCTTTTGGTAGTTGATGATTAAGCGAAAAACAGACCGTTCAGGGTCATGGGGTCAACATACGCACCGTCCTTATAAACGCGCATATTGCCGGATGCGATTTCGTCGATGAGCATGACGTTGCCGTTCTGGTCATAGCCGAACTCAAACTTGATGTCATACAGATCCAAACCCTTTTCCTTTAAATCGTCAGCAACAATCTTGGTAATCTTCTGGGTCATATCCTTCAGGTCGTCGTACTGCTGGGCGGTCATCACGCCCAGGTCTACCAAGCCGTCCTTGGTGACCAGAGGATCGCCCTTTTCGTCATTCTTAAAGGTAGTCTCCACATAGGCGGGCAAATCCTGACCCTCTGTGCAGTAGTCAGAGTAGCGGCGGAAGAAGGAGCCAACAGCCTTGTAACGGCAAATAACTTCCAAACCCTTGCCAAACACTTTGGCGGCCTTGACTTCCATGGTGGTGTCGTCCAGGTTAGCGGAAACATAGTGAGTATTGATGCCGGCGGCATTGATTTTTTCAAAGAAATAAATGCTCATGCGCAGGTTCACATCGCCAACGCCCTCGATGGTCAGGCCAACGGCGTTTTCGCCGGGGTCGAACACGCCGTCCTTGCCGGTGCAGTCGTCCTTAAACTTCAGCAGGCAGTTGCCATTGGGCAGGGCATAAACGTTTTTGGTTTTACCGGTGTAAAGCAGAGTCAAGTTTTCCATAAAAATATCCTTCTTTCTAAAAAATAACAAATGTGAATTTGTGGACTTACTTATTGCAGTGCGGCATCCTTTGCCAAAACCTTTTCGGCATCTGCCTTGCGCTTGGCATCCAGCTTGGCGGCAAGGTCAGCATCGGTGACTGCCAGAATTTGAATGGCAAGCAAAGCGGCATTGACAGCTCCATCCACAGCCACGGTGGCTACAGGGATACCGGAGGGCATCTGTACAGTGGATAGAAGCGCATCAATGCCGTTGGAAAAGGCGGTAGACTTCATAGGAATACCGATAACGGGCAGGGTGGTGGTGGCGGCAAGAGAGCCTGCCAAGTGTGCAGCCATACCCGCCGCGGCGATGATTACGCCGAAGCCGTTATTACGGGCGTTTGCGGAAAAGTCATGGGCTTGCACGGGGGTGCGGTGAGCAGAATAAACGTGCATTTCATAGGGTACGGAAAAAGAGGCGAGGGTGTCGGCGGCTTTTTGTACCACAGGCAAATCGCTGTCGCTGCCCATAATGATGGCGACTTTTTTCATAGTGTTACCTCCAAAATCAAAAAAGGGCGCACTTATCCCGAAAAGGGAGAAGCGTGCCCAGACGGTCGGCTGTGTTATGCCCTTACTCCATGTGGTGCTCCACTTATCCGTCAGTAATAAGGGTGGTTTCCGTTTCGAAATTATTATAACATGAGCACCGGTAAATAGTCAACTTGTCGAAAAGACAATTTATTACATTTTTATTGCCTGTTTGGCTGTATATCTTGACAAATCAGTAGAAATGAATCGATTATATGCAAAACATGAGAAACCATGGCGCACATACACAAACATAGAAGATATACAATTTTTTGTATCGATAAAAACATACTTTTTTAACAAAAAAACCGTTGCTTTGCGCACAAATAGATAGACAAATACACCAAATTGCGCTATCATAAAAAAAGATAATCGTCCAAGGAATCAAAACAAGAGGTGATGGCAATGGCACTTTCCTTTTTTGGCGGTGTTCACCCCAAAGAAAATAAGGAATTTACAGAAGAAGTGACAATTCAAAACTTTCCTGTGCCGGACATTTTGGTAATCCCCCTCAGCCAGCACATTGGCGCTCCCTGCAAGCCTTTGGTAAAAAAAGGCGAGCGGGTTTTGATGGGGCAGAAAATCGGCGACAATGAGGGCCTTTGTGTGCCGGTACACGCATCGGCTTCCGGAACCGTAAAGGCTGTGGAAATGCGGGCGCATACCAATGGCACGACCCAAATGGCTATTGTGATAGAAAACGACCATCTATATGAAAAGCATCCCGACATAAAACCCCGCACCCCTGCCCAAGTGGCGGAGCTTAGCACCCAAGCGCTAATGGACATTATCCGAGAAGCAGGAATCGTGGGCATGGGCGGCGCAACCTTCCCCACCCATGTGAAACTGTCTTCGGCGCTGGGCAAGGTGGATAGCATTATTGTCAATGCCTCGGAATGTGAGCCTTACATAACAGCGGACGACAGACTCTGTCGGCAATATCCCGGAGAGCTGCTGTCCGGCTTGCAAATTATTATGCGAATATTGGGGCTTAATCATGCAGTGATTGCAGTGGAGGATAATAAGCCGGCAGCGGCAAAGGCGCTGAATGCAGCCATTGATCCAAAATCGGGAATCGAAGTGCACCGCTTACCCACCAAGTATCCCCAAGGTGCAGAAAAGCAACTGATAAAGGCTGTTACGGGCAGGGAGATTCCCTCTGGCGGATTGCCTGCGGCAGTGGGCTGTGCAGTATTCAATGCGGCAACCTGCAAGGCAGTGCACGATGCGGTATGCTTAGGCATGCCACTAATTTCCAGAATTGTCACAGTCAGTGGTGACATTGTCATGGCGCCGAAGAATCTGATGGTTTCCATTGGCACCAGCTTTAACGATTTGCTGGAAGCGGTTGGCCACAGCGAGAATCCCTATAAAGTGCTTTCCGGCGGGCCTATGATGGGCTTTACTCAGTATGACTTGAGCGTGCCTGTTATGAAGGGAACCAACGCCGTTACCATCTTAGGCAAGCAGAACAAATATAATGTTGAGCACGCCCAGTGTATTCGCTGCGGCAGGTGCGTGGATGCCTGTCCGATGCATTTAATGCCGGTGCTGATGTATAAATCCATACTCTCCGAAAATGTGGAGGAGATGAAGGCAATCAACATGATGGACTGCATTGAGTGTGGCTGCTGTGCATTTGCTTGTCCTGCCTGTTTGCCGTTGGTACTGGGCTTCCGCGCCGCGAAGCACAGAATTCGGGAAGCGGCAACGGCAGTACACAGATAAGGAGGCGGAAAAATGGCACAAATGAAATATTTTTATGAGCTGACGATTTCCAGTTCTCCCCATGTTCACTCTCCCGTGACCACACAGACCATCATGCGGGATGTTCTCATTGCGTTGGCCCCTGCGTTGGCGGGAAGTGTTTACTTTTTTGGCTTTCGGGCACTGATGGTGACGCTGGTTAGCGTTGCAGCCTGCGTGTTTTTTGAGTGGGCATGGTGTTTCATCCTGAAAAAAGACAATAAGGTTTACGATATGTCTGCTATGGTGACAGGTGTGCTGCTGGCGTTTGTATGCCCTGTGACCATTCCCTATTGGACACTGATTTTAGGCGATTTCTTTGCCATCATTGTGGTGAAGATGCTTTTCGGCGGCATTGGCCGTAATGTTGTAAACCCAGCGCTGGCAGGCAGAGCCTTCCTGTTTAGCTGGCCTGTGCTGATGAACCACTGGGTCAAGGTGGGCTTTGAAAATGCAGCAGGTATTTTTTCCACGGTAGATGCGGTTACAGCAGCCACTCCCATGGCTTCGCTGCATCAAGGACAGCTGCCGGCAGAATCGGTGCTGGATATGTTTCTTGGCAATGTGGGCGGCAGCCTGGGTGAGACATCCGCGCTGCTTTTGCTGATTGGCTTTGTGTATTTGCTGGCGCGCAATGTGCTGACATTGCGGATTCCCGTTGCCTACATCGGCACAGTGGCGGTGCTGGCGCTGCTGTTCCCCATGGGCAATGACCCAATCGTATGGATGGGGGCACAGGTATTTGGCGGTGGACTAATGCTGGGCGCAATTTTTATGGCAACGGACTATGTTACCAGTCCCATTACCAAGCTGGGGCAGATTATTTACGGTATCGGTTGCGGTGTGCTGACCATTATGATTCGCTATTTTGGCGGTTACAACGAGGGCGTATCTTACGCAATCTTAATTATGAACTGCTGTGTGGTATTGCTTGACCGTATCGGCAGGCCCACGAAATTCGGCGCGCCGAAAAAGAGGGGGGCAAAGAAATGAAAACCGCAAAATATGTTTTACGTCTTTCTGTGACCTTGCTTGTTATTACAGCCGTTGTGGCGGTGGCATTGGCTGGGGTAAATCAGTTAACGGCCCAGCGTATTGAAGCGATTGCCCAACAGAAAATGCAGGCTGCTATGGAACAGGTGCTTCCCAATGCGGGAAATCTGCAAAGTGTTGCATTTGCAGATTCCACGGGAACAGTCAGGACGGTGTATGCCTCGGACGCAGGTTATGTGGTGGAGGTTGCGCCCAATGGCTTTGGCGGTGCGATTTCCATGATGGTGGGAATTCTGCCGGATGGGAGCGTCAATGGTGTCAGCATCGTCTCTCATACAGAAACAGCGGGGCTGGGCTCCGTTGCGGCAGCGGATACTTCCGCAGGTATTGCTTTCCGCGAGCAGTTTATAGGGCAACACGGTGGCTTGGCAGTGGACAAAGATGGCGGAGAAATTGATGCCATCACCAGTGCAACCATTACCTCCCGTGCTGTTACCGCAGGTGTCAACGCGGCGCTGGCTTGCGTGGGCTAAGGAGGAATGGCTATGAATTTCAAAAAACAATTCAAAGAGGGCCTTCTGACCAAGAACCCTGTATTTGTTCAGCTTTTGGGTATGTGCTCTACCCTTGCTATTACCACCTCGCTGTTTAACGGCATTGGCATGGGCGTTAGCGTAACGATTATTTTGATTTGCTCCAATATGCTGATTTCTGCGTTGCGCAAGGTGATTCCTCAGCAGATTCGCATCGCGGCATATATTACCATTATTGCCGGCTTTGTGACGGTTGTGGATTTGCTTATGCAGGCGTTTTTACCTGACCTAAGTGAAAGCTTGGGCGTGTTCATTCCGCTGATAGTGGTCAACTGCATTATTTTGGGCAGAGCAGAGTCCTTTGCGTCCAAAAACGGCGTGCTGGCATCTGCAGTGGATGGACTGTGCCAAGGCATAGGCTACACAGTGGCACTGGTGATAGTGTGTGTCATCCGTGAGCTTTTGGGTGCAGGCACCTTTGGCGGCGGACTGTTAAACGGCGGCGAAGGGATTCGCATTATTCCCGAGGGTTATCCTGCTATGCAGATGGTGATGCCCGTAGGCGGATTCTTAACACTGGGCTTTGTTATCGCGTTTTTCCAATGGCTGATGAAACGCCAAAACAGTAAAAAGGCTAAGAAGGAGGCGGCAGTGAGATGAATATGTATGTACAATCTCTGCTGGGTATTCTTCTCAGCGCCATGTTAACGGAAAACTTTATCTTGGTAAAATTTTACGGCATTTGCCCTTTTATGGGCGTTTCCAAGAAAATTGATACCGCCTTGGGCATGGGAATGGCAGTTACCTTTGTCATGGCGCTGGCGTCTGCTGCCTGCTATGGGGTGAATCTGGCACTGGTGGCGTTGGAGCTGGAATACATGCAGACAGTGGTGTTCATTTTGGTCATTGCCTCCATTGTGCAGATTGTGGAAATGTTTCTGAAAAAGTCTGTGCCGGTGCTGTATAAAGCGTTGGGCGTATTTCTGCCGTTAATTACCACCAACTGCGCTGTGCTGGGCGTGGCGCTGGTAAATGTGCAGGCAGGGTATGATTTTTTGCTGAGTGTGGTCAACGGTGCGGCTGGCGGGCTGGGCTTTACTTTATCCATTGTGCTGTTTGCCTCTGTGCGGGAACGGGTGGATAAGGCCGATTGTCCCCAAGCATTCCGCGGATATCCCATTGCTTTGGTGACAGCGGGCCTGCTGGCGCTGGCGTTTATGGGCTTCTCCGGCTTGAAAATTTTCTAAGGAGGGCGGCATATGGAGATTCTCATCGCGATCGCGATTTTGGGCGGATTGGGTCTGGTATTTGGTTTGGTTTTGGCAGCTGCCTCCAAAGTGTTTTATGTTGAGGAGGATCCAAGACTGGAACAGCTAAACCAGTGTCTGCCCGGTGCAAACTGCGGCGGCTGTGGCTATGCAGGCTGTGGTGGTTATGCCGAAGCCGTTTTAAGCGGGGAGGCACCCATTGGAAAATGTGCCTCCGGCGGCAATGAATGTGCACAGGCAATGGCTGCTATCATGGGTGTGCAGGCAGAGGAAGTCAAACGCAAGGTGGCATTGGTGCGCTGTTCCGGCGCAAAGACCTATGATAAGGATGGCAATCTGGTAACAGGCGCACGAATCAAGGCAGAATACGAAGGCTTCAAGGATTGCGTATCTGCCACCAAAGTCGGTGGAAATGGCCCGCTGAGCTGCAAGTTTGGCTGTTTGGGCTTCGGCACTTGCGTAAAGGCATGTGCGTACGATGCCATTCATGTGGTTGACGGTGTTGCCGTGGTGGACGAGGATAAGTGTGTGGGCTGTATGACCTGCGCGTCTGTTTGTCCAAGAAAGCTGATTGTTCCGGTAGAGCCCCACCGCAATGTGGTGATCGCCTGCGCTTCCCTGGCAAAGGGTGCGGTAACCACCCGTGGTTGTACCGCAGGTTGTATCGGCTGCGGCTTGTGCAAAAAGATTTGCCCCAATGATGCCATTACTGTGGAACATAATTTGGCGGTGATTGATTACAGCAAATGTGACAACTGTGGCTTGTGCGCCACGGTTTGCCCCAAAAAGCTGATTAAAGACTCCAAGGTAGAAACCTTGGCAGAACCGGTAGTCAAATAAAAAAGGGAGCGATTATTCGCTCCCTTTTTTTAGTTCTTCAATTCGCTGGGCAATGGTACAGCGGTCAATATAGGGGCAATTACCATAGCCACAATCGACATCCACATTGCCATCCTCCATTTCCACAGCAACCATACGGCTTTGGTCTAGGGCGCGGCAGTAGCCGCTGATAAATTCTTCTTTATACATGTGATTCCTCCAGCACGCAAAAGCCCATAGGGGCAAGGGTTAAAGTGTGGGTGTCAGTAGCGTGGGAAAACAGCAATTTGCCTATGGGGATTTGCCAATTCTCGCCACTGCAATTTACACAGATGCGCAACGTTTGCCCTTGATAAGAACGGG
>JAZSAK010000129.1:0-10003 GCA_045601865.1 Faecousia sp.
GCAGGAATTTGTAGGAAATTACCTCCTTAAGACTGTAGATACTTCTGAGATATACGAAAACGAAGATAATCTTCCTAATGAGGCACTTTCTACGTTTATTGATATTTCCGACAATTTTCAATAAATCAAGCGAGGTGATACTTTGAATATTTGGATCATTTTGCTCGTAACTTTTTTTGCAGGTATGGGCGCAGGCCTGGGGACCGGTTTTGCGGGCATGAGCGCCGCCGCTGTCATAAGTCCAATGCTGATCACTTTCCTTAACATAGAACCCTACACCGCGGTGGGTATTGCCCTTGCCTCTGATGTACTGGCGAGCGCAGTTTCTGCCATCACCTATGGGAAAAACAAAAATCTGGACATCAAAAACGGCTTGCTTATGATGGCTATGGTCTTGTTGTTCACAATTGTGGGAAGCTATGTTTCCAGTGTTGTCCCGGCCCAAACTATGGGCGGCTTCAGCACCATTATGACGCTGATTTTGGGCATCAAGTTTATTGCAAAGCCGGTTATGACCACCAAGCAGGAAATGGAGGCCGTCAGCAAAAAGAGGAAAATTGCAGGTTCGATTCTTTGCGGTATTTTTATCGGCTTCATCTGCGGCTTTGTAGGCGCCGGCGGAGGTATGATGATGCTCCTCATTCTTACATCCGTGCTGGGATATGAGCTAAAGACTGCCGTAGGCACCAGTGTATTTATTATGACCTTTACTGCACTGACCGGCTCAATTTCCCATTTTTCCTTTGGTGACAGGCCCAATCTTCTGATTATGGTGCTGTGCATACTGTTTACCTTTATGTGGGCGCGGATCGCTGCAGTATTTGCAAACAAAGCAAAGCCCGAAACATTGAACCGAGCCGTTGGCGCTGTGTTGGTATTGTTGGGTGTTATCATTTTGGGGTTTGAGTATTTGGTAAAATAAAGAGCAACAGCGGAGTGAATTTCACTCCGCTGTTGCTATGTATAAAACCGCCCGAAAACCCAGCGTTCATAAGGCCCTATCGCACTTTTGTGTTATTATTACACGAGCCGCAACATAACGTCAGGCATTCGCATCAGGGGCTATACTGGCAGGAACAGATGCTTCTGCCCGCACTCTATCCGCAACCAAATCACCCCGTTGATACATCATCCGATATTTTTTGGGGCTCACGCCCACAGACCGCTTAAATAATCTGGAAAAATAATTGCTGTCATCAATTCCCACCGCCTCTGCTATCTGTGAAACCGTAAGTGCCGTATCTGCCAGTAAGCGTCTTGCCTGGCGGATTCGAATATTATTTAGGCAGCTTACCGGCGAGCAACCATATCGGGCACGGAATTTTTTGCTATAGTAATCACAGCTAAAGCCGTACTGCTTTGCTAACTGCTCCACCCGAATATTCTGTCTGTAATGCTCTGTCATATAGGCATAGGACTCTGCAACCGCATCATTGGCAATGTGCTTCACCCGCTCTTTTGTTCCAAAGTTTTGAAAAAACACACCCAATATCTGTAGCAATGCGCTATGTAAGAAAAATAAATCCCCAGTTTTTTCAGGTGGTATGCAGCAAAGTTGCTCCAAGCTTTTCAGCAGTGTCTTGTTCGAAATCGTCAAAATATTTTCCGAATTAAACCCAGTCAGCAAACGGTGGCAACCCAGTCGTGCCTGAAAATGGACATAATATTTTATCAACGGAGCCTCTCCGACAATTGCGTATTCCAACGCTGTTCCAGCGGGTAAGTATATCATTTGTCCCTGTTTAAGAAGATAGCAGACACCATCTACCTTCAGTTGGAAGCTCCCCTGTATTACATAATAGAGCACATCAAAATCATAGCAATCTCTCCGGTTCCACCAGTTATTTCCGCTACAATCCAACCACCAAGCGTCTTCACTGGTTTTTCCTGTCATCCGGATATCCAAATAAAGCTGAGAAAACGCATCTGTGTCCTGCTGCATATACGCACCCCCTTTTTGTAATTATATCGACCCCCTAAAAATGTGTCAACTGTCAATAAATAAGTCGCCGGTTTTGTGCTGCCATATCTCGGTTTTTTCCATTGAAGCACAAAAATGATGTATGTATAATTAATGTAGCAAATATCCCTATTATTTTTGAAAGGATATGTAATTCTATGAAAACAGTTGCACAGAAACAAATTCTAGTAGGCGCAGATTTTGCAGGCTACCCCTTAAAGGAAGCCGTTGTGGCACATCTCAAAGCAAAGGGCTGGACTGTGACGGACGTAGGCGTTACCGCTGAAAGCGACCCCAATGACACCGAAAACATGTTCCATCGCGTTGGTCTGCGCGCCGGCAGCAAGATTTCTGAAGGTGAGTTTGAGCGAGCATTGCTGTTCTGCGGTACCGGTATGGGTATTCATATCGCCGCAAGCAAATGCCCCCATGTTCACGCTGGCGTGGTAGAAAGCGTCCCCGCCGCATTGCGCGCAATCACCGGAAATGGTGTCAATGTCTTAGCAATGGGCGCTTTTTACGTTGCTCCGCAGATGGGCTGTGATATTGCCGATGCTTATCTGGGCGCAGCACTTGGAAGCGGCTATGAATGGTGGCATAACTTTTATGAATTCCACAAGCTTGCCATTGACGAATTGGAAGCATTTGACTATAACACATACAAAGCAAATGGCTTTAAGGTAGAGCATCTGGGTGACTATCCTTTGAAGCTGGAAACCAAGCCGGAATAAAAAGCAATTTTCTTATCTTAAACTGAAAGACATGTCGAAATTAAAGGAGTACGCATTATGACAGCTGGTGTCAAATTTACCCACGGGCCTAAGCCCTATCAGATTATTCAGCAGGAAAATGGTTTTGCAAAAATCTATCTTGCCGGAACTTATACCCATATTCCGCCTGAAGAGCGAACAGAGGATCACACCGACACACCCACCGTATACGTCTCTGTCGTCCGGGAGGACAGCAGTGAGCCCGTCATATGGTGGACAGCCTGTCACTGTGCCGATGGCCTTTGGGAGATCACATTGGATGTCCCTGCCGGTGGTCTTTATTCTATCTACACCTCCCTCACAACAAGAAAGAACACCGGATGGTGCGAATGGAGTCCGCACGGAGACATTATTCCCCATATTGGTGTAGGCGATCTGTATGTCATCGCAGGGCAAAGCAACTCCGCCGGCTATGGAAAGGATTTCATCTACGATCCTCCTGAGCTGGGCGTTCACCTGTATAAAAACGCTAAAATTTGGGACATCGCGACCCATCCTCTTTCAGACTCCACTGGCATCGATGACAATCCTAACCGGGAGGGCACTACCGGACATTCTATGTATCTTTCCTTTGCCAAAATGCTCAAGCGGGAACTTCATTATCCTATCGGCCTGATTCAGACCTCCAGGGGCGGTTCCCGAATGACTTGGTGGAATCCCACAAAGGAAGAGGGCGTTCTTTATCGCAATATGAAGCAGTGTATTGCCGAATGTGGCGGTAAATTCAAAGCAATCATTTGGTACCAAGGTGAATCTGAGGCTATGTACGACGACAGAACTGCCGCCTACATCTCTGAATTTGACGATTTCCACCGTGCACTGGTAGAGGATTTCGGCGAAGATGTTCCTCTGTTTACCTTCCAGATTTCCTACTTCAATGAATACGGCTCTGCCGAGCAGGATAAAAGGTGGGGCACAATCCGCCAATTACAACGGGAATTTACAAAAAAATACAAGAATTTGTATATTATACCCACAACTGACTGCACCATGTCAGACCACGGCCACGTTTCCGCCCTCTCCCTTCTGCGCTTTGGTGAGCTTGCGGCAAAATCCGTTCTGCACAATCTCTTTGGAAAGGACTTCATGAGCGAAGCACCGGATCTGCGCGAAATTCAGCGGCTGGATGAAAAAACCTTTGTGCTGTGTTTTGACAACGTTTATTCCCACTTGGAAACCAGAATCTCCCCTGAAGGTCTTGCCATAAAGGCAGAAGATGGTGGCAAAATTCTCTCTGCCCAGAGCTATGAAATTCTTGAGCAGAACAAGCTAAAGCTTGTTTTCTCAGAGCCCCTGTCCAAGGATGTTGTATTCCACGGCGGATATACAATGGAGAAAATTGGCGTTCTTCCCTTTGATTACGCCACCCACCTGCCTATGCTCTCTTTCTACGGGATTTCCTCACAATAACAATCCATGGAGGCAACTATATGCATATGCCTTTAACTTATTGCAATCCCCTTTCTATCGAAGATGTTCAAAGCGGCCGTTGGCTGGACACAGACCTTATGAAGTTAAACCCCAGGGATGTTAAGGACTATCGTTCTATCTCTGACCCCAGCGTCGTTTACCACGATGGTAAGTGGATTTTATATCCCAGTTATTCCGTTGCCTACGTAAGTGAAGATTTTGTCCATTGGAGGCATGTAGATATCGGTGTTCCCACGTTGCGGTATAGCCCTGCGGTCGTGCAGTTCCGCGGTAAATGGTATCTCAGCGGTCACGGTATGCCTGAGGTCTATGTGGCGGATAACCCCCTTGGACCATTCACTCTTGCCGGTATGCTGACGGACGCCCAAGGGAACACAACATCCGTACTCGACGGCTGCTACCTTGCAGACGGTGACCGTCTGTATTTCTACTGGTGCGGTATCAAGCCGGCACCGGAAGGTGTAGACGCTGAGGATATCACCGGTACATTAGGTGTAGAGCTTGATCCGGATGCCCCCTGGCGTTTTCTCCATGACCCGGTATGGGTTAACGAATTTGACCCTTCCGCGCATTGGCAGCATACAGGAGAACATAACCAGAACGAGCGAATGGGCTGGATTGAAGGGCAGTGGGTAACCAAAATCGGCAATCGCTACTATCTCTTGAACAGCGGTAGCGGCACCCAATATTCCAGTTATGCAAACGGTGTTTCCTGGTCTGATGAAGGTCCCCTCTCCGGTTTCCGTTTTCAAAAGAACCATACACCCCTGACAGCAAAGCACACAGGGATTGTCCGGGGCGCCGGTCACGGATGTATCGTAGAAGGACCGAACCAAACCTACTGGGTCTTTTACACTAGCATTTTCTGTTTTAATCACCGCTATGAACGCCGAATTGGTATGGACCCTATCGGAATTGACGAAAACGGAGAGCTTTTCTGTCCCGGTGTCACAGAGACACCGCAATTCGCACCTGGTGTGTTGGAGCATCCGGAAAACGGCAACTGTGCAGGGCTGCTTCCCCTGACATTTATGCAAATTCCCACCGCCACCACCGCCGTCCCCGGACGGGAAGCGATTTATGCCTCTGACGACAGCGTTCTGACCTGGTGGCAGCCGCTTCCGGAAGATACAGAAAAATGCATCACCTTCCCACTGGGGCGAAAAACAGCCTATTCCTTACAGTCCTGCCGAATTATCTGGAGAGATATCGGCATGGAAACACTGGACGGTATTTTCCCAGGGCCTTTCCAATACATAGTGGAATACGCGCCAGATCCCGACGCAAAAACTTGGAAGACACTGGTGGATGCCTCGCAAAACACCAAAGACCTATGCATTGATTACCGCCAATTCGCTCCCGTAAACGCCTATGCTGTGAGACTGCGAATCTTAGGTGCTCCGTCGGGAATCGAACCGGGTGTGGTTAGCTTTACTGTCTTTGGAAATTGTGTCCACGCAGACTGACCGGAATTCCTGATGAAATTCCTTCATCAAAAACGCAGTTCCGTCCTATTATAATTCCATAGTTTATTCCCCGTATATTACAAATGCCGGTAAACGGTTCTGTAATATACGGGGATTTATACTAGCAGAAGGCAAGAAACACAAGGCGTTAAATTTGAAGAATTGGCAAATTTTTTGTTAAAAATACGTGACATTTCCGTTTTCCTGTGGTATCATGAGGGCTAGAGGTCCAATCACAAAAAAAGCAAAGGAGTATGACTATGAAAAACCTCTTTCGCCTGAAAGAGAACGGCACCACCGCTCTGACAGAAGTGATGGCCGGTCTCACCACATTCTTCGCAATGTCCTACATCATCATCGTCAACCCGAATATTTTGTCCCAATCCGGCATGGAATGGGGTGCCGTTTTCCTGGCTACCATCATTTCCTCCATCGTTGGCACCTTGGTTATGGGTTTGGTGGCAAACGTACCTTATGCGCAAGCACCCGGCATGGGTCTG
Source organism: Faecousia sp. (assembly GCA_045601865.1). Taxonomy (GTDB): domain Bacteria; phylum Bacillota; class Clostridia; order Oscillospirales; family Oscillospiraceae; genus Faecousia. Next base: position 6,128 of record JAZSAK010000129.1, read on the forward strand.
AACGCATTCTTTGTGTATACTGTTTGCTTCACTCTCGGCTTCACCTGGCAGCAGGCTCTATCCATGGTCTTTATCTGCGGCTTGATTAACATCATTATTACCGTTACAAAACTGCGTAAGTTCATCATTAAGGCTATCCCTCTAGGCCTGCAAAATGCAATTGGCGGCGGCATCGGTATTTTCGTTGCTTACATTGGCATGCTGAATATCGGACTTGTAAACTTTGGCGCCGGTGTTCCTGCATTGACCACTTTGAATCAACCTGTTTTGTGGGTGTTCCTTATTGGCTTAGCTCTCACAGTTGTCTTGCTGACATTAAAGGTTAAGGGTGCAATCCTAATTGCGATTATTGCCACCACCTTGATTGGTATTCCCTTCGGCGTTACCCAAACCAGTGACACCATCAGCTTTACAGAAGCTTGCCAGTCTCTTCCCACCACCTTCCTGGCTATCTTCAAAGAAGGCGGCATTACCAGCCTGTTTACAGATATGAGCAAGCTGCCTTTGGTTCTGATTACCATCTTCTCCTTCTCTATCACAGACACCTTTGACACCATCGGCACCTTCATTGGCACCGGTCGTCGCAGCGGTATCTTCAGTGAGGAAGATGAGAAGGCTATGGAATCCAGCGCTGGCTTCAAGTCCCGTTTGGACAAGGCTCTGTTTGCTGACGCAACTGCCACCTCCATCGGTGCTCTGTTCGGCACCTCCAACACCACCACCTTCGTAGAAAGCGCTGCCGGCATCGGTGCAGGCGGCCGCACTGGTCTGACCTCTGTTGTGGTTGCTCTGTGCTTCGCTCTGTCCGCTTTCCTGGCCACATTCGTATCCGCTGTTCCCTCTGCTGCCACCGCTCCTGCGCTGGTTGTTGTGGGCATTATGATGATGTCCTCCTTTAAGGATGTTGAGTGGTCTGATTTGGATGAGGCTGTACCTGCTTTCTTCGCAAGTATCTTCATGGGCCTGTGCTACAGCATCTCTTATGGTATTGCTGCCGGCTTCATCTTCTACTGCATCATCAAGGTATGCAAGGGCAAGATTAAGGAAATCCACCCCATTCTGTGGGTTTGCACCGCACTGTTCGTTCTGAACTTTGTTCTCTTGGCTTGCATCTAATCTAACGGATAATAAAAACCGACATTCTCTTAGGAGAATGTCGGTTTTCTTATTGTGCAATCTTTTCGCAAGTAATCGTTTGATTGTCAACTTTCATCAGCCAGTCAGCTAGCTTCATGGCACTGGGACGATGTGTAACGGCAATGCAGGTTTTTCCCTCCAGCTGCCGAATTCGTTGCAACACAATCGCCTCGCCTTCGGCATCCAGCGCTGAGGTTGCCTCGTCCAGCAACAAAATCGGTGCGCGGCTCAACACCGCACGAGCGATGGACAGCCGCTGTGCCTGCCCCTCTGACAAGCCGTGGGCGTTTTCACCCAGCATGGTATCCAATCCGTTGGGGAGCTGTGGTAAGTACTCATCCATATAGCTAACATATATCGCCTTTTCAATTTCGTCTTGGGTAGCATCAGGACAAGTAAGGAGCAGGTTTTCCCGCAAGGTTCCACTAAACAGCAAATTGCCTTGGGGGACATAGGCAAATAACTTTCTGGTACGATTGTCGATGGGTACAGCACCATTTTTACAGCTAAAAAACAATTGCCCATCGGTTGGCTGAAAAATTCCCAAAAGCAGCTTCAGCAGTGTGCTTTTTCCGATTCCGGAAGGCCCAATTATCGCTGCAAACGCACCCTTCGGCAAAGAGAAGCTACATTGACTAAAAATTTGCTCCCTATCGTAAGAGAATGTCAAATTTTCGCAATTGATTGCGGTTACCGCCCGATAATCCACCTTTGTTTCCGCAATGTCACTGCGCTCTGTTTGGCAAGCCTCCTCCAGCTCCATTAATCGCTCGGCAGCCGCCGACATTGCAACATATTTGGGGAATATGCTGCTCAAATTTACAAACGGGCCTTGCAGCTGTCCTACCAATTGCGTCACTGCTGTCAGCTCACCAAAGCTCATAACGCCATGGGCAATGCCGTTGGCACACCAAACCAATGCCGCAAAGGCGGAAGTATATCCCAAAACGCCCACACAGGTATTGGCCGTTAAGGAAATCATCCACTGTTTTTTCTGCAGACTATACCGTTCTTCCATCAGAGCCTGTCCACGACGTTCCACCTCGCGTTCTACGTTCATAGCCTGCACCAGCAGCACCTTTTCAAATATCTCCTGCAAAAATCCGGACAGTTTCCCCTGCGAGGCGCTAACCGCCTTGTGCATATCTCGCAAACGCCGACGCACAAGCGCTGTAAACAGCGTCACTACCACGCCAGCAGCCAAAAGAGCAATTGTAAATATTGGTGCCATGGCAACCAATACTGCCACAACCGCTATCAACCTGGTTGCCAGCGACGCCGCACCGGGAAGAATCGTCAACACACCATCATCAACCGTGTGCACGTCATTGTTCAACCGGTTGATAAGCTCGCCACTGTGAAATTCTGAAATGCGTACATATTCACTGCGCAAAATGCGATGCACCATGCCCTGCTTCCAGTCCCGATCCAATTCGGCACTTAGTCGGTATAGCAAGTAACGCTGCAATGTTGCGCAAAGTAAAATGCCCACAATAATTCCGGCCAAGCTTAGTACCGCCTGCATGAATTCCTGTCGTGTTCCGCTTGTGGCGCTGTTAATCACATCCTTGGTGCTAAGTGCAAACACAACACTCAGCAGGGTGCTTGCGATACTAGTAACAGTAATGCCAATAATGCCGGGAATTCGTTTTCGCATTCGTTGCATCAGCCACCGAACTGCTTTTTGTTTTTTCATTTTATTTTTCTCCCAATCCATGCCCAACCCCGCTGGACAAAGCGCCGTATCCCACGGCTATAATACCAGCAGCGGCAGTACAGCCAATATACCGGAGACTTTACACTGCACCGCTTTCCCGCACGGTAAAATGCCGTTACCAATGCAATCATTTGCCCCGGCTGCACATCACACTCAAGCTGAAACTGATTGTCACCAACGCAGGTGTAGGTATCCCCCGCCCTTACAATTCTGTGCAAAACAAATTGCCCATCTGTGCGCCGATACAACGGCAAATCATATTTCTTCAGCTTCTCCGGCAGCGGAGATAAAACTACGCTGTCCTTCTCTGGTCGCAGCATTGGCAGCATGCTGGCTCCTTTGGGGGAAATCCGAACCGACTTGCCCTCTGCCAAGCGCTCTTGAATCACAGGCAGGAGCAGCTTTAGAGGTATTTCCTTATTCTGCAAGAAAGCCGTATTCATTCAGTTTCTCCACAAAATCTGTGACGCATTGCCGTGCATCCGCCTCCTGCACATCATACTCCTGCAAAAGGTCTGCCAGCATAGCCTCCTCTGTGGTTCCCTCCTGTAGGCGTTTCCACAGAAATGCGCCTGTATCATTTAGCGTAATCATCGTATTCAGATCCAGCTCATCGCCGGATGGAATTGCCATTATGTCTCCGCCAATTTCACGCAGGATAAAACCGTCCTTTAATTTTAGCATAGCACTTTCTCCTTTCTTAAGCTGTCGGTATATTTTATTTATCATACCATAATACCGCCCAGTCTGTCAAATAACAAGCTCAGTATAACACCCCGACCTGCCTTTGGTGCGCAAGTCGGGGTGTTCATTTTTTTATGTAGTAGACTCTGGCATTTATACCCCAGCATGCTGGCGTATTTTTTCCATCTGCCTGTCAAAGGCCTCGCCCTTTTCCTCGCTGCCATGGGCACCGGCATGGTGATAGGTAGGCACCACTTCCTGCACAAGCTGCTGCATGGCGCTTTCCTGTCCGGCATAGGAAATTTCCATCATTTTCTGCATCTGTCCAATAAAAGCAT
>JAZSAK010000130.1:0-3782 GCA_045601865.1 Faecousia sp.
ACGCGGCCTACCTTGTCAAAGCACTCACCTGCTGCATCATCCAGCGTTGTGCCCAAAATCCGCATATCAGTGTAATCCTTAACTTCTATAATCATGGTATGCCCACCGGACACCACCAAGCACAAAAAAGGCGGCTTTAAATCCGGATACGCAATGTAATTTGCGGCAATGTGTCCGCGAATATGGTGCACAGGAATCAAGGGTTTTTCCAGCGCCATTGCTGCTGCCTTGGCGAAGTTAACGCCCACAAGCACTGCACCAATCAGCCCCGGTGCATAGGTCACGGCAACAGCATCAATGTCCTGCCTTGTCAATTTCGTTTCCGATAAAGCTTGGTCTGCAAGTGTATAAATCGCCTCAATGTGCTTTCGTGAGGCAATTTCCGGCACAACGCCGCCATAAATTTTGTGCAACTCCACTTGGGAAGCGATGCAGTCACACAGCACTTCCCGTCCATCCCGCACGATGGCAACAGCCGTTTCATCGCAGGAGGATTCTACTGCCAGAATGTTCAATTTTCCCACTCCTTTCGCAGAATCAGGGCATCTTCCTTGGGATTATGATAATAATTGGGTCTGCGTCCTACTTGCACGAAGCCCATCTTGCTGTACAGCGCAATGGCAGGTACATTGGAAATGCGAACCTCCAGGCTTAGGCTGTGGTTGCCTTTTGCAGACAGCGCCTCCACCAAATGGGTAACCAGCTCCTGCGCAATCCCTTGGCGGCGATACTCCGGCGCAACCGCAATATTCATCATATCCGATTCTCCCAGCACAGACTGAGAACCCACATAGCCCACCAAGGTATCTCCATCCATGGCAACAATCCACAGCGACAGCCGATTTTCCAGTTCCGGTGCAATGGCTTCCTCGCTCCACGGGTCTGAAAAACAAAGCTTTTCCAGCGCCGCAATCTGTTTCACATGGTCTGCTGTCATTTTTTCAAAGGTAATCATTTTGCCTCAAACCAACTCTTTCCGATTTTCGCCTCTGCATTCAGCGGAACTGCCAAATCCGCCACCTGCTCCATTTCCCGGCTTACCAGCTGCGCCACCTGAGAAGCAATCTCTTCAGGACATTCCACAATCAGCTCATCGTGCACCTGCAAAATCAGCTTTGCCGTAGGATACTGCCTGCGCAGAGCTGCATCCACACGAATCATGGCAATTTTAATCAAATCCGCTGCTGTGCCCTGTATAGGTGTGTTCAGTGCAATGCGCTCTGCGCCGCTGCGAATGTTAAAATTGCTGCTCTTAAGCTCCGGTATTTGCCGTTTCCGACCATACAGCGTTGTGGTGTAACCACATTCTCTTGCCGAGTCCACCACCTGCTTCATATATCGGCGCACACCTTGGTAATTGGCAAGGTAGCTGTCAATATAGGCTTTGGCTTCATATCGGCTGACACCGATGTCCTCTGACAAGGAAAATTCAGAAATTCCGTAAACAATGCCAAAGTTGACCGCCTTGGCATGACGGCGCTGTAAGGGCGTTACATCCGTAGGCGCAACCCCAAACACCTGAGACGCCGTCACGGAATGGATGTCCATACCGCTTTTGAACGCATCCTGCATAACGCTGTCCTGCGCAATATGGGCAAGCACGCGCAGCTCAATTTGGCTGTAATCCGCATCCACAAGCACACAACCGGGCTTCGGTACAAACATTTTGCGAATTTCCGCACCCATATCGGTACGCACGGGAATATTCTGCAAATTGGGTTCTGTGGAAGAAAGCCGCCCCGTTGCCGTCACCAAATTTTGGAATGTGGAACGAATACGACCATCCTCACAAATTACCTTCATCAAGCCATCAGCATAGGTAGACTTCAGCTTGGTCAGCATCCGGTAATCCATAATGGCAGGAATAATATCGTGCTTGTTTTTCAGTTTTTCCAGTACATCTGCGTTGGTGGAATAACCGGTTTTGGTCTTTTTCACCGGTGGCAATCTCAGCTTGTCAAACAGCAATTCACCCAACTGGCGTGTGGAGTTGATGTTAAATGGCTCACCGGAGTAACTGTAAATCAGCTTTTCGCAGTCGTCAATGCGTTGAGACAGCACAGTGCCAAACTGCTCCAGCTGTTTTTTGTCAATGGCAACGCCCTCATTTTCCATGCGGTAGAGCACAAAGCACAGCGGCAGCTCTATTTCATAATACAGCTTTTCCATGCCCTCGGTTTTGAGTTGGGCATCCAGCACAGGACGCAAATGCCAAATGGCTTCTGCGCAAGCGGCCGCATCCTCATCCTCTACGCTGATTCCTAAAAAATTGGTTGCCAGCTTAGACACCGAATAATCCGACTGGGACGGATTCAAGTCATACGCCGCCAGCGCGGTATCAAACACGGCATCCGTATAGCCGATGCCTATTTCATCCAGGCGGTGCATGTTTGCCTTAACATCGTGAAAAACTTCCGTTGACAAATGCGCACCCATTTGGGCTTCCATGGGTGTCAGTACGGTGACACCCTTCTCCCACGCAACGCCCAAGCTGCCATCCTGCGCCAGATACACCGCGCAGGGTGTGCCGCTTTCCGGCAGTGCCTCCACCCGAGGCAGCTGTTCTACCTTCGCTTTCGGCTTAGGCAGTTCTACCTCCGCGCCTCGCAGACCATATCGGTCAATCAGCTTTACAAACTCCAGCTTTTGGAACAGCTGATACAGTTGCGGACGATTATAGGGTTGAATAATGGCATCCTTGGGTTCAAAATCGATGGGCGCTTCCTTTACGATGGTGGCAAGCTCATAAGATAGATACGCGCTTTCCTTGCCGTTTTCCAGCTTTTCCCGTAACTTGGGACGAATGGATTCATCCTGCAAATTCTCATAAACACCATCTAAGCTGCCAAATTTCAGCAATAATTCCGTAGCAGTTTTTGGCCCCACTCCGGCAACACCGGGGATATTGTCGGAAGAATCTCCCATCAGCGCCTTCAAATCCACCATTTTTTTCGGTTCAAAGCCATATTCCTCTCGGAATTTGGCTTCATCATAGAGTGTAGCTGTGGTCTGACCGGGCTTGGAAATCACCAGCTTTACATGGACATTCTCGTCAATCAACTGCAAGCTATCCCGGTCACCGGTGACCACCACACACTCCCAGCCATTGTTGGAGCAGATTTTGCCCACAGTGCCAATCACATCATCGGCTTCCCAGCCTTGGCATTCATAAATGGGAATGTTCATGGCTCGCAGTACATCCTTCATCACCGGCATTTGCTGTGCCAGCTCATCAGGCATACCATGGCGGTTTGCCTTGTAGCCCTCATAGCGCAGATGGCGGAATGTAGGGCCATGTAAGTCAAAGGATACACACACCGCATCCGGCTGTTCTTCCTTTTCCATCCGTTCCAGAATGTTCAAAAAGCCGTAAATGGCATGTGTATAAAGCCCCTCCCGGGTGGTCAGGGGGCGTACGCCGAAAAATGCCCGATTAATGACGGAATTGCCGTCCAGGATTAAAAGCTTCATACCTTTCTCCACTTTGCGCCTTGGGGCGTATCGATTATTTCAATACCCCTTGCCTTCAGTTCATCACGAATACGGTCGGCTTCTGCCCAGTTTTTCGCCTTTTTTGCCTCCGTACGGGCAGCAACCATTGCATCAATTTCCGGATCTGCATTGACCGTTTCTTCTTCCGCCTGTTGCTTTTGCAGTTTTTCTGCGGCGGACAGCAGATTTAGAGATAGAACGGTATCAAAGTCAGCCAACGCTGCCAGCTTGGTAGCATCATTGCACTTTGCTTTCAGTACATCATAAACAGCGGTCACCGCCAAAGAAGT
>JAZSAK010000131.1:0-21210 GCA_045601865.1 Faecousia sp.
CGTTAGAGCCGTTCCTGCCGGATACTTCTGCACGGATTTTGGCACAAATCAACTGCGAAAACGGCGGTCTGGAGAGCTTGAATACTTTTGGCGCACTGCCCAGCGGCGGCAAGGTAGGCGCAGGCGAAATTCTGTTTGCACGATTGGATATGGAGAAGAAGATGGAAGAAATTAATGCAATCAACGAGGCAAAAGCGAAGGAAGCGCTGCCGGCACTGGAGATTGAACCCTATGCCGAAGAAAATGTGGATTTTGACACCTTCTGCAAGAGCGATTTCCGCGCGGTAAAGGTGAAGGACTGTGTTCCGGTGAAAAAGAGTGACAAGCTGTTGCAGTTTACACTGGATGACGGCACGGGCACAGACCGGCAGATTCTTTCCGGCATTGCCAAGTATTATAAGCCGGAGGATTTGATTGGCAAGACCTTGGTGGCAATCACCAACCTGCCCCCCCGGAAGATGATGGGCAGAGAGTCCTGCGGTATGCTCCTAAGTGCAGTACACACGGAAAAGGGTGAGGAAAAGCTGAATCTGATTATGATTGGCGACGAAATCCCTGCCGGCGCAAAGCTGTGTTAAAAGAACAAAAAAACATGCCCTGCTGTTTTGCTATGTGTGCTTAGCAGAGTTTTTGAGGGTGGTATGTAACCGGAAGGTGTTTTGCCTTCCGGTTATTTCTTTATGTTCTTTTGCGGTATCTACCGACACCCAAAACCAAAAACCCTTGTTGCAAAACACAGTTGCCGGAATATACTGATATGAGGTGATTCTATGCAATACTGCACAAAACGTCCGGATGCGGTGGCACGAGTCCACGGCGGGATGGAAGCGCCGCAGTTATGCGGATGCGTCCAGTTTTTCCAGGAGAAGGGATGCGTGTTGATTGTTGCGAGGATTTTTGGACTGCCTTGCGAAAGCGAAACCGGATTTTTCGGATTTCACATCCATCAGGGGGAAAGCTGCGCCGGAACCGAATTTTCCGCAACAGGAAGTCACTATAATCCTAGTGGCCAAACGCATCCGAAACACAATGGCGACCTGCCGCCATTGTTGCAGTGCGGGGGAAATGCATATTTGGCCCTAAAGACGGATCGATTTTGTGTGAATGATGTTATTGGGCGGACTGTGGTCATACACAGTGAGCCGGATGACTTTCACTCACAGCCCGCCGGAAACGCTGGAAAGAAGATTGCTTGCGGTGTGATTCGTAAAGTTTGGTAATGGTTGTGCAGCACTGCCCAAACGGCGGAGGAATAAATGAAAGCACCATCCAAACTAGGATGGTGCAGGCTATCGGCGGTTTGCTTTGTTTATCAGATCTGCGTAAACCGGGGTGGCCAGACCGAAGCCACCGGATACGGTGTGGATTTGACCGGTGGTGTATGCGGATTCATCGCTGGCAAAGTAGACCACAGCTGTGGCGATCTCCTCCGGAAGACCCATCCGCCCGAGGGGAATATGCTGCAGAAATAGATTGCGGAATTCCTGCGACAGGTTCTTTTCCACTGCTTCGGTGGCAGTCATCCCAGGCAGTACTGCGTTGCACCGAATGTGGTTCTTAGCTTCATGGACCGCGATTAGTTGGGTCAAATAGTTGATTGCTGCCTTGCTTGTGCCGTAAGCAACCTGAGAGATATCCGGTACCGATCCGCCAACTGAGGAGATATTTATGATACTGCCGCCCTTGTGCAGAGCCATATGCTTGGCGGCTGCCTGACTTGCCATAAAAACGCTTCGTAAGTTGAGATTAACGGTATCCAGAAATACAACGGGATCCGTGCGGGCAAAGTCCAGATCCTTGCCGGGACTGGATGTGCCGAAATTATTGACCAGCACATCGATACGGCCGGCATCCTTCACCACATCTTCGACCATTGAAGTGAAGGTTTCCGGTTTCGTGGCGTCATTGTACACGCATTTTACACCGTTCAGAGTATTTGCTATTTCCTGCGCTCGCTCCACATTCCGGGCGGCCATATAGACTCTAGCGCCTTCCTTGGCGCATGCTTTCACGCATGCAAGGCCTATGCCCCGGGTAGAGGCGGTGATCAATACGACTTTATCTTTTAATCTCATCTTGATGCTCCTTTATTATGAATTCTGGGAAGAAAAAATACAGCTGCGATACCGGCGGCAATGCACAGCAGCTCTGCAATTGCCAACGAGTGTACCGATTGGACGGCAGCTTGTGCTGCGGATGCTCCGCCTGCCATCAGGCCTGTAATTTGATTGGTAAACAAGGGCACAAATACAGCTACACCGAAGGGCGCGGCAAGATCACGGAACAGGCCATAAGTGCCGGTGCCGGCTCCTGCTTCCTGCGATGATAGTCCGGACAGTGCAACCTTCATAAAAATCGTGCCGTTTCCGCCTAAGCCAAACCCCAGAATACCCAAAGAGGCCATTAGCAGCACAATGGAGGTGGAGACGGAGAATAAAAATAGAATGCCACAGCCGATACCCGTCAGCAGCAGAGAGCCCGTCAGCACAGCTTTGGGTTCAAACCGGTCTGCCAAAGGGCCTAAGAGCACCGCACCCAAGGACATGCCCACATACATTACGGAGATGGCATAGCCGGAGATAGCGGTATTATCCGGCTGGGTGTAATTCACAAAGACTATGGTGTTGGTCATATTGGCCTGCATCAGTCCGTGAGTCAGAAACAGGGCGATGACACTGAGGATGAAGGCACTTCGCTTCATGAAGCCGCCGGGCAGGATGGGATGCACGGCTTTTCTCTCAGCAGCAATCAGCCCCAGCAGGCTAATGGCTGCGGCGATCAGTACGCCCAGAAATGCCTTTGATGTCCAGCCAAAATTCTGTCCAAAGGATGGAATGCACAGCATTAGACTAAAGAAAATCAGCACCAGCACAGCACCGATCCCGTCGAAGTTTTGCAGCGGCCGTCTCTGGGAGTCCTCTTTTCCCGCAGTCAATACACAGGCAGCGAAGATGCTGACACAGATTGCTACACAGACCCACAGCATAGCTCGCCAGTCATAGGCAGAGATAATCAGACCACCCAGAGTCGGTCCAAAAATGACCGACGCGCTGGAAATGAGCATATATAAGGAAAAGCCCTTTGCTATCTGGTTCTGGGGGAAATTCGTGACGATATAGGCCATGATCACCGGGGTCATAGCAGCAGTACCAATGCCCACAACGAACCGTGCCACCATCATAAAAACAAGGGAATTTGCCAGTGCTGACAGCACATTCCCTAATGTATAGACGGCAATTCCAAGAAACAGGGTAGTTTTGCGACCGATGACATCACCGATCTTTCCCAAAATAGGGGCGCAGGCAGCAGTGGAGATTGCCTGAGCCAGGGAGGTCCAGGTGGTGTTGTTGTAGGCTATGCCCATATCCTGTACAAAGGCCGGCCCAAGAACTGTGGAAAAGCCGCCAATAATACCAATCAGAAAAGCGGCTAATGCGTATGGAAGGAATCCCTTTTTATATGCGTTGCTTTCCTTCATTTTTTCACTTCCTTTTGTGGTAGTATGCCCCGCATTTCGTGTATTATTTGCATTATTTAGGGCACACTTTCCTTAGAAGGAGGGAATTTATGCAACAGAAGTTTTTTGCCTGCAAGCATTGCGGCAATATCGTCGCCATGATCCGTGACAAGGGCGTTCCAATCCGCTGCTGTGGTGAAAAGATGCATGAGATCAAGCCCGGCACCACAGAAGCCTCCGGCGAGAAGCATATTCCTGTCTATGACATAAACGGAAACACTGTTCATGTCACAGTCGGATCGATAGAGCATCCCATGACCCGGGAGCACTATATCGAATGGATCTGTCTGGAATCTGAGCATGGTATTCAATATGCCCATCTGGACCCGGATGACGAGCCGAGAGCGAAATTTGCCCTTTGCGAAGGGGATGAAGTCCGGGCAGTGTACGCATTTTGTAATCAACACGATTTATGGAGGAAGTAAGTATGTCAATGATCAACAAGGAAATTTCCGATTTTCGCACCTACGCCTATCACGAAAATGACTTTAAGTTTGTAAGCAAGGAAGACATCCTTGGTAAGTGGAGCGTGTTTTTCTTCTATCCGGCAGACTTTACCTTTGTCTGCCCCACGGAGCTGGAGGATTTGGCGGACAAGTACGAGCAGTTTAGAGCCATTGGCTGTGAGGTCTACTCCGTGTCCACCGACACCCACTTTGTCCACAAGGCTTGGCACGATGCATCCGATCGGATCAAAAAGATCAACTATCCCATGCTGGCTGATCCCACCCATAGCATTTCCAGAGATTTTGAAGTGCTGATCGAGGCGGATGGTCTTGCAGAGCGCGGCACTTTCATTATTAACCCGGAGGGCAAGATTGTAGGTTACGAAGTGACCGCCGGTAATGTTGGCAGAAACGCAGAGGAGCTGCTGCGTAAGGTGCAGGCTTGCCAGTTTGTCCACGCCCACGGCGATCAAGTGTGTCCTGCCAACTGGAAGCCCGGCGCAGAGACACTGAAGCCCAGCTTGGATCTGGTTGGTCAGCTCTGATGGAAAACCTGTATGATATTATCGTAGTTGGCGGTGGCCCTGCGGGGCTGACCGCCGCCCTGTATCTGTCTCGGGCGAAGTACCGGGTACTGATTCTGGAAAAGGAACAGTTTGGCGGGCAGATTTCCATCACCCATGAGGTGGTGAACTATCCCGGTATCGAGAGAACCAGCGGTAAAGCCCTTACCGACACAATACAAAAGCAGGCGGAAAGTTTCGGTGCGGAATTTATGTTGGCAGAGGCCACAGGGCTCGACCTTTCCGGTTATATTAAGACTGTGCGTACCAATCGGGGGGATTTTCGCTGTTTTGGTGTTCTTCTGGCCGTTGGTGCCCATCCCAGAACGGTTGGCTTCAAGGGTGAGGAAGAACACAAGGGCCGGGGCGTTGCCTACTGCGCAACCTGCGATGGAGAGTTCTTTACTGACAAGGAGATATTTGTGGTTGGGGGCGGCTATGCCGCAGCAGAGGAAAGTGTATTTTTGACCAAATTCGCCCGGCATGTAACCATTCTTATCCGCAAGGACGCTTTTTCTTGCGCTGCTTCTGTTGCGGATCAGGCAAAAAATCACGAGAAAATCACGGTTCTGACCAATACCGTTATGGAAGAAGTGTCCGGCGAAAACGGACTGAACTATGCCCGGTATAAAAACACCGTCACAGGCGAGGTGACGGAATACAAGAGCGAGGAAACCTTTGGCGTTTTTGTGTTTGCCGGGTACGCACCGGCTACGAAAATGCTGGAAGGGATTGTGGAGCTGAACGAGCAGGGCTATATTGTTACGGATAAATCCCAAAAAACCAGTGTAGACGGTGTGTATGCGGCAGGGGATGTGTGCATTAAGCCTTTGAGGCAGGTTGTGACAGCCACCAGTGATGGCGCGTTGGCGGCCACAGAATTGGAGAAATATGTGGCTGCCATTCACAGAAAGACTGGCCTGCGTGCTGACAAACCTTCTCCAAAGAAAAGCCAAACGGCTGCTGAGCCTGATACACAGGAAACAAGTGCATCCGGCGAGCTTTTTACTGCCGAAATGCGGCAGCAGCTGGATACGGTATTTGCCCGGATGGAAAGTCCTCTGCTGCTGAAATTAAGGCTGGATGACCGCCTGGTATCGGAAGAATTGGAACAGTTCATCACTGCCCTGGCCGCGCTTTCCGATAAGCTAACGGTTACTGTTGAAGATAGGACTGCATCCTCGCAGGATGCTCCCTGCGTCTGCATATGTAAATCCGACGGCATGCGGACCGGTCTTGCCTTCCACGGTGTCCCCAGCGGTCACGAATTTACCTCCTTCGTGTTGGGACTGTACAACGCCGCAGGCCCGGGACAAGCCATAGATGCAGATATACAGAAGGAGATTGCAGCCATCACAAAGCCTACGGATGTTAAGATTCTGGTCACGCTTTCCTGCACCATGTGTCCGGATCTGGTGGTGGCGGCACAACGGATCGCTGCGGAGAATCCCAATGTTACTGCCCATGTGTATGACATTCGCCATTTTGAGAATCTAAAAAATCAATACAATGTTATGAGCGTGCCATGCATGGTTATCAATCACGAGAAGGTATCCTTTGGCAAGAAGAACATCCAACAGGTATTGGAGCTTATCCGAGAAAAATAACCTGCATATATAGTCATAAAACAGCCGTTTTTCTAATAAAACGGCTGTTTTTTAAACTTTTACGGCAAAATAAAAAATGCTGGATGCCTTTTTGCGCTGCGCAGTGGGTATGAGGCGTGGATTTCGCAGAATGGTAGCGATTTCAGTTCGTTTTGCAAAAAAATTGGTGAAATAGCACGGAATACATGGGCTGCAAAGAAAAAATTAGGGCAATTTCAATAAGAATCTTGCAATTCGTAACGTTTTGTGATACGCTAACAGTGCATAAAATTGTCCCCATATTTGGGGGAGAAATGAGGCTTGTATGATTTACGAATACGACAATGGTATTCCGTCCGATGTGCTGACAGAGGCGCTAAAAAAATCACTGGAAGGCCGGGAATTGAAGAAAGTGTTGATTTTGCCCCCGGATTTCACCAGAATGTATTCCGGCGCAGGCAAAATCACTGCCATTTATTACGAATTGCTGAAGGACAAGTGTCAGGTGGACATCATGCCTGCACTGGGCACCCACGCACCTATGACCAAAGAGGAGTGGGTGGCGTTCTTTGGTGAGGATGTTCCCTTTGAAAACATGATTGTGCATAATTGGCGCAACGATGTTGTGAAGGTTGGCGAAGTTCCTGCCTCTTTTGTTTCTGAGGTTTCCGAGGGCCTGGTAAACAACAGCATTGATGTGGAAGTAAATCGGCGCTTGGTAGACCCGTCCTATGATTTGATTCTTTCCATTGGACAGGTTGTGCCCCATGAGGTTGTGGGCATGGCGAACTATGGAAAAAATCTGTTTGTGGGCTGCGGCGGCTCGTCTATGATTAACTCCTCCCATATGCTGGGCGCATTCTACGGCATGGAGCGGATTATGGGCAGAGATTTTTCTCCTGTGCGTAAGGTTTTTGACTATGCCGAGCAGAATTTCTTAATGCACATTCCGCTGCTGTATGTGCTGACGACTACCACAAATAAGGGCGATGAGGTCACCATTCACGGCTTATATATTGGCAGAGAGCGCTCCAATTTTGAAGCGGCTGTAAAAAAGAGTCAGGAAATCAACCTGACCCATATGAAACAACGCTTGAAGAAAGTGGTTGTGTATCTGGATCCCCGAGAGTTCAAGAGTACATGGCTGGGCAATAAGTCCATTTATCGCACCCGTATGGCCATTGCCGACGGCGGTGAGCTGATTGTTTTGGCACCTGCCGTGGGCCGCTTTGGCGAGGATGATGAGAATGACCGTTTGATTCGCAAGTATGGCTATGTGGGCCGTGAAAACGTATTAAAGCTGGTGGCAGCTCCCGAAAACGAGGATTTGCGCCAGAATCTGTCTGTGGCTGCCCACTTGATTCATGGCTCCTCTGACGGTCGTTTCCGCATTACCTACTGCGCAGGAAAGCTGACAGAGGAAGAGGTGCGCGGCGCTGCCTTCAATTACATGCCCTATGAACAGGCTGCTGCCAAGTATGACCCTGCCAAACTGGTGGATGGATTTAATACTGTGGACGGCGAAGAAATTTTCTACATTTCCAACCCGGCATTGGGCCTGTGGGTTTGTGACGAATAAGGAGCATTTTTGTGAAGAGAATCGATTTACATACCCACTCTATTTGCAGTGATGGCGCCCAAACGCCTACGGACGTGGTTCGCACCGCGGCGCAGGCAGGGCTGGCAGCTATTGCCCTTTCTGATCACGATACTATCGAGGGCGTGCAAGAGGCGATGGATGCAGGAAGGTCTATGGGTGTGGAGGTGATTCCGGCGGTAGAGTTGTCTGCCCAGTCGGAAACGGAGCTGCACATTCTTGGTTATTTCATTGATATTCATAATAAAAAGCTGCAGGAGGCAATGGCTTACGCACTAAAGGTTCGGGATGAGCGGCAGGAGGAAACTTGCCGCAAGCTTAACGAGCAGGGCTTTTCCATTACTATGGAGGAGGCGAGGGCAGAGGCACACGGAAATCCCGTGCTGTGCCGCGCCCACTTCGCTCAGATTATGGTGCGTAAGGGCTACGCCCCATCGGTTAAGGAGGCATTCTCCAAGTATTTATCTGTTGGCTGCTATGCCTATTCCAACCGTCAGGCACTCACCGGTCCGGAGGCTGTTTCCTTGATTCGGGAGGCAGGTGGCATTGCTGTGGCCGCACATCTGCACCTTATTAAAATGCCGGATGACCAACTGCGGGAGTATCTGCGCAGCCTGATTCCTTATGGCTTGGATGGCGTGGAGGGCTATTACACAGATTATACGCCGGATATGGAGCAGCGCTATCGCACGATGGCGAAGGAGCTGGGATTGGTTATTTCCGGAGGAACGGATTATCATGGCGCCAACAAACCCCATATTTCGATCGGTAAGGGTAGGGGAGAACTGGAAATTCCCTATTGCGTACTGGATGGTCTGCGGGCCAGACATGAGGAAGTGTTCCGTTAAACTGTAAATGATTTTAAATTTCAATAAAAGGAGAACATATCTATGAAAAAAGCTGACATTGGCCTGATCGGCCTAGCCGTTATGGGCGAGAACCTGGTTCTCAACATGGAGTCCAAGGGTTTCACCGTTGCGGTTTACAACCGTACCACCCAGAAGGTTAAGGACTTCGTGGAAGGCCGTGGCGCAGGCAAGAACATCATTGGCACTTATTCTATGGAAGAGCTGGTTGCAAACATTGAAAAGCCTCGTAAGATCATGATGATGATTAAGGCAGGCTCTGCTGTGGATGCCACCATCGATGCATTGCTTCCCTTGCTGGACGACGGTGATATTATCATCGACGGCGGCAACTCTCATTTCCCCGACACTGTTCGCCGTACCGCTTATGTGGAATCCAAGGGTAAGCTTTACATCGGCACCGGTGTTTCCGGCGGTGAAGAGGGTGCGCTCAATGGCCCGTCCTTAATGCCCGGCGGTTCTCCTGCCGCATGGCCTCATGTAAAGGATGTTTTGCAAGCTATCTGCGCCAAGGTGGAGGATGGCTCTCCTTGCTGTGACTGGGTTGGCGAGAACGGCGCCGGTCACTTTGTAAAGATGGTTCACAACGGCATTGAGTACGGCGACATGCAACTGATTTGCGAGGCTTACCACCTGATGAAGAATATGTTGGGCATGTCCGATGACGAAATGCATGAGGTGTTTGCTGAGTGGATGAAGGGCGATTTGGACAGCTACCTTGTGGAAATTACCAGAGATATCCTCGCTTATAAGGACACCGACGGTGAACCCATTGTGGAGAAGATTCTCGACACTGCAGGTCAGAAGGGCACCGGCAAGTGGACCGGTATCGCCGCATTGGATGAGGGCGTGCCTCTGACGCTGATTGGCGAGGCTGTGTTTGCACGCTGCCTGTCTGCCATGAAGGAAGAGCGCGTTGTGGCGGCAAAGATTCTGCCCGATGCGGCTGAAAACAAACCTCAGCTGTCCGCGGAAGAAAAGGCTCAGTGGATTGAGAATATCCGTTGCGCACTGCTGGCTTCCAAGATCGTGTCTTATGCACAGGGCTACACCCTGATGCGTGCTGCGGCGAAGACCTACGGCTGGAACCTGAACTACGGCGGTATCGCACTCATGTGGCGTGGCGGCTGTATCATCCGTTCGGTATTCCTGGGCAAGATCAAGGAGGCATTCGATGCCAACCCCGGTTTGACCAACCTGCTGTTGGATCCTTACTTTACAGATAAAATTGCCCAGCTGCTGCCCGGCTGGCGTCAGGTGGTTGCTCAGGGTGCGCTTTGCGGTATGCCCACACCTGCATTCTCCTCTGCATTGGCATATTACGACGGCTATCGTTGCGACCGCCTGCCTGCCAACCTGCTGCAGGCACAGCGTGACTTCTTCGGTGCACATACCTATGAACGCGTAGATGCACCCAGAGGCGAGTTCTTCCACACCAACTGGACCGGTCACGGCGGCAACACTGCGGCTACCCAGTATGTTGTATAATGAAAGAGAGGGGTTCTAGTATGAAAATTCGTGAAAATTGCAAATATGCTTTGGTTGTCCCCACCAGTATGGGTGTGCGCATTACCCCTCCCAACGGTCAACCGGTTGCCTCCTCCAATATGTTTATGATGCAGGCTACCTCTGCTGAGACCAATGTTGCATCCGTGTCCGCCTATTTGGGATTGCCTACCAAGGTGCTGACCACCTTTGTGAAGGACAGCCCCATTGCCGACTTCATCAAGCGTGACCTGCGTTCTCGTGGAATGGATTATGAAGGCAAAGAAGTGGAGCAGGGTGATCCTTGGGGCTACCGCCATCAGTTCAACATCGCCGATTCCGGCTATGGCTCCCGCGGTCCCCGCGTGTGCAATGACCGTGCCGGTGAGGTTGGCCGCACATTAAATATTAAAGACTTCGATTTGGACCGAATCTTTGGCGAGGAAGGCGTAGGTATTCTCCATTTGTCCGGCCTGATTGGCGCACTGTCCCATGAGACCAGTATTTTCTGTCTGGAGCTGGCAAGAGCCGCCAAGAAATACGGCACGCTGATTTCCTTCGACCTGAACTACCGCGCATCCTTCTGGAAGGGCCGCGAGCAGGAGCTGCACGATATCTTCACGGAGATTGCTTCCGTTGCGGATATTTTGATTGGCAACGAGGAAGATTTCCAGCTGTGCCTGGGTGTGCAAGGACCCGAGGCAGGCGGTAAGGACATCGCATCCAAGATAGAGTCCTTTAAGGAGATGATTAAACGGGTGAAGGCCCAGTTCTCCAATGCCTCCGTTTTTGCCACAACCTTGCGTCAGGTTGAGAATGTCAACTCTCACCTGTGGGGTGCCATTATGCTGGCAGGGGATGAGTGGCAGGTGGTAGAGCCTCGCCGGATTCATGTGCTGGACCGCATCGGCGGCGGCGACGGCTTTGTCGGCGGTATGCTGTATGGTATCCTAAAGGGTTGGGAGCCTGAGAAGTGGATTCAGTTTGGCTGGGCATCCGGCGCACTGGCAACCACCTTCCTGACCGACTATGCACAACCTGCTGATGAAGACGTGGTTTGGAGCGTCTGGGGCGGCAACGCGAGAGTTAAGAGATGAATGAAGCATCATCAGGAGCGCACGAAAGTGCGCTCCTTTTTGTCCTGTGTACGATTCCGGGAAAAATGTGGTCAAAGAAAGTCATAAGAATAAAATTGCGCCTTACATTATAAAATAGGTAATCAGTGTGCACGAAGAGGCAAAATACAAAAGTCTACGCATAAAAGACGATGATTGCAAGAGTGTTCTTTAGTTGCGGACAATCCGCAAAAATTATACATAGTAACCAAAATGGGGAATAAAGGAGCAAAAAAAATTAAGGATAATCACGGAAAAATGTGGTGGTTTTTTTAATTTTTTTAGTTGATTCTATGGAAAATGTGTGATATAATTCCTACATCATAATTCCAGGAATCCACAGTGGGCGAACAAAAATCCACGCACGTAGGAATTTATTACAAGAATTTCCTCAATGGATTCCGTTATCTTGGTTCTTGCCGTTGTTCGACGGAGGAATATAAAAATTTTGGAGGGAAAAACAATGAAAATGAAGAAACTCATCGCTCTTCTGCTTGCTGTTTGCATGTTTGCTTCTCTGGCTGCATGTAATCCGGCAGGTAATGATGACAATGTTGAGTATGTCGATCCTTACGCACAGTACGCTGACGACTACGATGCACTGTCTCAGGCGGTTTATGATGACATTCTGGGTGATTTCCAGACTGCTTACGAGACCGCGTTGGCAGAAGAAAACGTCGCTAAGAAGCATGCTTTGATGGCTATTGCTGAGGCTAAGATGCTGGCTGCAGGTATTTTCCTGCCCACCACATCTCAGGGCGGTAACTACGCCATGACCCGCATTGCTCCTTACACCAACACTCCTGTTCTGTGGGGCAACGATACTTATCGTTTCCATGACCGCATTGTTGTCACCGAGCCCATTAAGGCTGCTGACTACCTGGAGATGAAGGCTGAGTGGGGCAAGAAGGTTGGTACCGGCACCTACGAAGCTTATGTTAAGCAGTTCCTGGCTGACAAGGGCTACACCATTAAGGACAAACTGAATGTCTATTTTGATGCTGACCCCGAATCCTGGGACGTTCTGGCAACTTCCAATGCTGCTGACTCTGAGATTCTTGTTCAGACCTATGACGGCCTGTACGAGTACGATATGGAAAACCAGCTGAAGCCTGCTCTGGCTGAAAGCTACACTGTTTCCGATGATGGCAAGACTTACACCTTCAAGCTGAGATCCGGCTTGAACTGGGTTGACAACCAGGGCCGTGTTGTTGCTCCTGTTAAGGCTGACGACTTTGTCGCCGGTATGCAGCACATGATGGATACTCTGGGCGGCCTGGAGTACCTGGTTGACGGTTTGATCGTTGGCGCTAGCGCTTACATCGCCGGTGAGACCACTGACTTCTCCACCGTTGGCGTTAAGGCTGTTGACGACACCACTTTGGTTTACACTCTGGAGAAGGAAGCTTCCTACTTCATGACCATGCTGGGCTACGGCGTGTTTGCTCCTATGAGCCGCGCTTACTACCAGTCCATGGGCGGTAAGTTCGGTGCTGAGTTTGACTCCTCTGCTGATACCTACAAGTACGGCAAGGGCCCCGACTCCATCGCTTACTGCGGTCCTTACGTGATCACCAACTTCACTTCCAATAACACCATCGTTTGCGAGGCGAACGAGGCTTACTGGAACAAGGATGGCAACAACATCTCTAAGCTGACCTACCTGTACACCGATGGCTCCGATGAGCAGAAGATCTACAATGACTTCTTCACCGGTGTTGTTGACGGTCAAGGCTTGACCGCTTCCCGTATGGAAATGGCTAAGACTGACGGCAACTTCGACAAGTATGCTTACATTGCCGAAACCGACGCTACCACTTACTGCGGCTTCTTCAACGTTCGCCGCTCCGCATTTGCCAACTACAATGACGCTACTGTTGGCGTCAGCCCCAAGAATGATGCTGAGAAGGTTCGCACCGGCGCTGCTATGCTGAACCAGAACTTCCGTCTGGCTTTGGCTATGTCCATTGACCGTGGCACCTACAATGCACAGTCTGTCGGCGAAGATCTGAAGCTGACCTCTCTGGCAAACTCCTACACTCCCGGTACTTTCGTGAACCTGGCTGAGGAAGTCACTGTGTCCATCAACGGCACTGACAAGACCTATGCTAAGGGCACCATGTACGGTCAGATTATGCAGGATCAGCTGAATGCTGACGGCATTGCTCTGACTGTTTGGAACGGCACTTCTTCCGCCGGCTTCGACGGCTGGTATAAGCCTGAGGAAGCTGCAAAGCTGCTGAAGAAAGCTGCTGACGAGCTGAAGGCAAAGGGTATCGAGATTTCCGCTGAGAAGCCCATCTACCTGGATATCCCTGTTCGTACCGATAGCCAGACCAATACCAAGATGAAGAACGCTATGAAGCAGTCTATCGAGGCAGCTTCCAACGGCATGATCAAGATTAATCTGATTGAGTACGCAACTCGCGATACCTATTTGGATGCTACCTACTGGTACGGTGCAGGCTCCGAAGCTAACTTCGACCTGAACGACGGTTCCGGTTGGGGCCCTGACTATGGTGATCCTCAGACCTATCTGGATACCATGCTCTCCCCCAGTGGCTACATGTTGAAGAGCTTGGGTCTGTTCTAATAAAACAAGAACACAAGCCTAATGTGACGTAAATGAAGCGGGAGGGTGGACGCAAGTCCATCCTCTCGGTTCTGCTGTTTTGAAAGCTTCTTTTTTTGTAGGAAATGCTGCCCTCAATGTTCTATAAAATGAACACTTTTGGAGAAAATAGAATACTGAGGGCAGTATTCTCTACTGCCCATTGACGGAACGGCAACAATTTGGTTTACCGAGAAATGAGATGAGATAATATGACAAAATATTTGATTAACAGAATCCTGCGCGCTGTTCTTTCTGTGATTATTGTGGTCGGCGTTGTTATGGTGCTGATTTATTCCGCTTTGGATAAGCAGTCCATCTTTGCCAATGACCCTGTGTTTACCAAGCAGAAGAACAACCAAAAGCAGACGTATATGATGCAGGAATGGGAGCGTTATGGCTATCTTGACTACGTACCCTATGCCGATTATTTGCAGTCTCTTGTTCGTGAGGGCAAGCTGACGCAAGCGGAACGGGACACCTATGCCCAAATCGGCAACAAAGCCTCTGATGATAGTCCTGAGGTTGCAAAGTATATTGCGGAGTTTACTGCCTATTATGAAAGCCAGGGGTACGAGGTGGAGCGTTTGCCTGCTCTGATGTTGCCCGGTACGGTTAAGTATAAAGATGGCGGTGCACCCAGACTGTATGCATATAAGAATATTCCCATTATTGTGCGCTTGTGGAACTATATCACCGGTCTGATTCAAATTGATAATATCCACATGGTGCAAGAGGATATTGGCGAGCGCGGTTTAACCTTTACTTTGTATGACCCTGCTTATGGCGGAGAAAAATTCTCACCGGCGATCATGGGTAACGGAACACTGCATAAGTATTTGGTTTACTGTGATGACAGCTTCCCCTTTGTTCATCAAAATTTGGCAACCATCAATTTGGGACTTTCTTATTCTGTCAATAAGGGCGTTGACGTGTTTAACACCATGACGGATACCCAAGGCTCTTTCGTAAAATCCACCGTGACCTATCCCAGCGGTGTGGTAGACTTTACAGCGGATGATTTGCATACCACCACTTATTCTGCAGGCTCTTTGGAGCAAGGCGGCTTAAACGCCAAATATTATGTGGACGATTATACCAGTGTTAGCACCGTGAAGGCCGGCATGTCCAAAATGGGCTATTCCTTTGTGATTGGTATTCTGTCTGTGATTATGGCATATTTGCTGGCTATTCCTATGGGCATTGCTATGGCGCTGAAAAAGGATAAGTTTATCGATAAGCTGGGTACCTTCTATATTATCTTTATCATGGCAGTTCCCAGCCTGGGCTACATTTTCATGTTTAAGTCCATTGGCGCATCGTTGGGTATGCCCACCACCTTTGATATGCAGAATCCCACATGGATTATGTATGTTTTGCCTATCATTTCCCTGGCTTTGCCCTCCATTGCAAACCTGATGAAGTGGTTGCGGCGGTATATGATTGACCAGATGAACTCCGACTATGTGAAGTTTGCCCGCAGCGGCGGTTTGTCTGAAGGTGAAATCTTCTCCAAGCACATTTTGAAAAATGCCATTATCCCCATCGTTCATGGCATCCCTGCCAGCGTTTTGGGCGCTTTGACCGGTGCGATTATTACAGAACGTGTTTATGTTGTGCCCGGTGTTGGTAACTTGCTGACTACCGCTATCAACACCTACGATAACGGCGTCATTGTTGGTGTAACGCTGTTCTATGCGTTGCTGTCTGTGACATCCATCATTCTTGGTGACATTTTAATGTCTTTAATTGACCCGAGAATATCCTTTACTACGAAAGCGAGGTAAGCAGATATGGAAAAATTGCATAATCTTGACGATTTGAACATGCCGGTTGAAGAGCTTTTTTCCATGGCTGACCGGGATGAGCTTGCCTCCGAGCGCATTACTGCACCTCGTTATTCCTATTGGCAGTCGGTTTTTCGTGTGTTCTTTAAGAAAAAAATCAACATCATTGCGTTGGGCCTGTTGGCAGTTATGCTGGTGTTTACCTATGTGTATCCCACAATTATCGGTTACGATGCAGATGTTGACCCCTATATCAATCTTATGGATTCCAGCACGATGCACTTGTCTCCCAGCGCCGCCATCGAAAAGTTTGGCTTTGAGCTGAAGTGGATTTTGGGCTCAGGTGCAGCAGGTGAGTCTACCTTTGATGCTGTTTGGTATGGTTCTCGTATCTCTGTGACCTTGGCACTGGTGTGTGCGCTTATTAACATGACTGTCGGTGTTGTGGTAGGTGCAATTTGGGGCTTCTCCAAGAAAATTGATATTTTCATGACGGAAGTTTACAATATCGTTGCCAATGTGCCGTATATTTTGCTGATTTCCGTGGTTGTGCTGATTATGTCTGCCAGCTTTTGGGCGATGGTATTTGCACTAACGGTTACCGGCTGGCTTGCAATTGCCTACTTTATTCGAACCCAGGTTATTATTATTCGTGACCGGGAGTACAATTTGGCATCTCGCTGCTTGGGCACTCCCATCACCCGCATTGCTATGAAAAACATCCTGCCGTTCATGACATCTGTTATTGTGACTTTGGCAGCAACGGAGATTCCTTCCTATATCTCCTATGAGGTGTTCTTGTCTTATATCGGGATGGGCCTGAAGGATATGTCCTTAGGTAAGCTGATTGAGGCTGCACAGAGCGCCATGGTAACTCCCGGTTGGGGCTTTGAGTTCTGGAGTCCTGTTGCAATTGCATCCATTATCGCTGTGGTGCTGTATGTAGTCGGCCAAAATCTGGGCGATGCATCTGACCCCAGAACCCATATGTAAGGGGGTAGCACCATGGAAAAGAAAAAAACATTATTATCCATTCACGATTTGGAAGTAAAATTCCGTGTCCGTGGTAGAATTTTGACAGCCATTCGCGGCGTCTCTTTGGACATTTATGAAAATGAGTCCATCGCCATCGTGGGCGAATCCGGTTCCGGCAAGTCTGTTTTTACCAAAACCTTTGCCGGCATGCTGGACTCCAACGGCTTTATCAACAACGGCAACATCATTTTTAATGATGATGATTTGGCAGATACCTCTGTTATGATGAAGAAATCTGACTGGCAGGTAGTACGCAATGCCCACAACGAGCTTAATCGCTACGCTAAGTTGGAATTGGGTGCCGGCATTTATAGACAATTGCTGGACTTGGAATCTGAGAAGAATGCCAAAATGAGCCTAAGCGATGAAGAAAAAGAAGCGGTCAAGGAGCAAATTTCCGACTTGACCTTTAAAAAGGTTGAACTTTCCAATCTCAAGCTGACCATTGATCCCAAGGAAAAGGCGCGCATTAAGGAGCTTTCTGCCCAGATTGATGCCTATGAAAAGCAAATTAAGGCATTGCAGGACAACGCAGAGAAGCTGGCGAAGGAGCATAAGGCTGCTGTACAGAAGGACACCGCATTTACGGCTGAATATAATGCAAAGAAGGCTGCGCTGAAGAGTGAATATGCAACCGCCATCCGCGGCGAAATCTCTGCGCAGACCGACACGCGCAATCTGATTCTGGCAAAAGAGATCTATTTGTCTGTTGGAAGATTCGGTTATGTTGCCCGTATGCGCACCATGCGCAAGCTGTTGGAAGCCTTCAAGAAGGCGATGCAGTTGGGCATTGATTTGAATGATGAAACAGAACGTAATGCCGTGTTTGATAGCGTTGTATTCCGTGTTCGCTATTTGGACGAGACTCCTGATAAACTGCATGGCACATGCATTTTGAACTTGGCGAAGATTCAGTATTCTAAGGACTGGACACAAATCCGCGGCGGCAAGATTGCTACGGTTTTCCAGGATCCCATGACATCTCTGAACCCCATTATTACAATCGGCAAGCAGATTACCTCGGTTATTCTGAAGCACCAAAATTGCAGCGAGTTGGAAGCTCGTGAGCGTGCCTTGGTGCTGATGAAGAAGGTTGGTATTCCCAATGCGGAAAACCGCTTTGATGATTATCCCTTCCAATATTCCGGCGGTATGAGACAGAGAATTGTTATTGCCATTGCACTGTCTTGCCAGCCTAAGATTTTGATTTGCGACGAGCCGACTACGGCGTTGGACGTAACCATTCAAGCTCAGATTTTGCGTTTGCTGAAGGATTTGCAGAAGGAATTTGGCTTTACGATTGTGTTTATTACCCACGACTTGGGTGTGGTTGCCAACATTGCAGACCGTGTTGCAGTTATGTATGCGGGCCAGATTGTGGAGTTGGGCAATGTAGAGGAGGTATTTTATGACCCCCGTCACCCATACACATGGGCGCTGTTGTCCTCTTTGCCCCAGCTTGCGCAGAGAAACACCAAGTTGTATTCCATTACCGGTACACCCCCCTCACTGTATAATGAGATTGTGGGTGATCCCTTTGCACCTCGGAATCCTTACTGCTTAAAAATAGACACATTGAAGGATTCTCCCATGTTCCAGGTGTCCGAAACCCATTTTGCAAAGACATGGATGCTGGACCCCAGAGCACCTAAGATTGAAAAGCCTGAGATTATCCAAGATATCCACGGGAAACTCATGCGTGCATTTAATATATGAGGAGGCAATGACTGTGAGTAAAAAAGAACAAAAAGTAAATAAGCAGTCCTATTTGCCGGAGCATGGCCCTGTGGACGAGAATGGCAGAGAGATCTTGCTGAGTCTTAAAAATGTTGATATCACCTTTGGCAAGGGCGACAATGCTGTGCGCGCTGTTAAAAATGCCACCTTTGATATTTACAAGGGAGAGACATTCTCCCTCGTTGGCGAATCCGGCTCCGGTAAGACCACGATTGGCCGTGCCGTTATTCGTGTCAATCCTTGCGCTGCCGGTGAAATTCAGTATAAGGGTGTGCCGATTTCCGGTAAGATCTCCAAGAAGCTGGATAGAGAAGTGATTCGTAATATTCAAATGGTATTCCAAGATCCTGCCGCATCCTTGAATGAACGTGCAACGGTGGAATATATCATTTCTGAGGGCCTTTACAACTTCCATCTGTATAAGGATGAGGCGGATCGCATCGCCAAGGTAGAGAACATGATTGAGGAAGTTGGTTTGCTGCCGGAGCATCTGACCCGTTATCCTCACGAATTCTCCGGCGGACAGCGCCAGAGAATCGGTTTGGCCCGTGCTATGGTTATGGAGCCGGAACTGGTGGTAGCCGATGAGCCGATTTCTGCTTTGGACGTTTCTATTCGTGCGCAGGTGTTAAACCTATTGAAGAAGTTCCAGCAAGAGCGAGGGACGACCTATCTGTTTATTGCCCATGACCTGTCTATTGTCCGATTTATTTCTGACCGGATTGCAGTTATTTATAAGGGTGACATTGTGGAAATTGCCAATGCTGAGGAGTTGTTTGACTTCCCCCTGCATCCATATACCCATTCCTTGATTTCTGCCATCCCGATTCCGGATCCCCAGCTGGAAAAGAACAAGGTGCTGTTCACCTATGACCCCTCTGTGCATGATTACAGCGAGGACAAGCCGGAGCTAACCTGCATCGGCCACGACCACTGGGTATTTGGCAATCAGAAGGAAATTGAGGAATATAAGGCCATTCGCGAAAAGAATATCCCCTTAAAATCCGTTACAATCCGCAGCAGCAACGAATCGGAGGAGCAGGCTGCGCAGGAAGAAAATGTAGCCACAGAAACCATTCTGGAAGCACCGCTGCATGATACCGGTAGCTTTTGGTTGAAGTTGCTTTCCTTCTTGCTGCCCATCCTTGGCTTAATTGTGGGCGCAATCTTTAAGCGTAAACACTACTATCGTAACTATAAAGCCTGCAAGAGAAGCGCCATTGCCGGTCTGATTACGCTTGGTGCCTTCATAGTGCTGTTTGGGCTGCTGTTATTGGCATCTGTTCTGTAAGTGGATTATAATAGCGCCTCTAAAAACCGCAAGGCTTTTAGAGGCTGCTACTTTTTGGAGAGATTATGAAAAATTCAAACAATAAACCCATTCGGGAGATTTTTGTTTCTCCTAAATACAGCAAACTTCGCATTTGGCTGGTTGTTCTGCTGCTTGCGTTGGGTGTAACATTGATTGCCGTGTCCTTAACCCGTGCGTTGGTGACCCCTCCCGGCTGGGCGACGATTGAGGGGAATGTGCAGGATTCCTGTAGCGGAGATTTTGTTTTTCAGTATTTACTGGGAGCGTCTGGCAAGGCGGCCAATTTAGAGCAGCGTGATGTAACGCAACGCTACAACCAAGCAGCAAAGAGCGCATATCAAATATTCCATGAAAGCGAATGCTTTACGGGCGTCAACAATGTGTGCTACCTCAATACCCATGTCAATGAGGCTGTGCAGGTGCCGAAGGCGCTGTATGAAGCATTTACGTTGCTGGAAAGATATGAAAATCGCGCCCTTTATTTGGCACCGCTGTATCGGGAATATATCGGTATGTTTTTAAGCGATGCAGACCATGTGGCGCAAATGTATGATCCTAGAAAGAATGCGGATGCGCAGGCGTATTTCAGTGAAGTGCTGGTATTTATAAATGACGAAGATATGATTCAGCTTGAGCTGCTGGGGGATAATACGGTAAAACTAAATGTAGCAGAAGCGTATTTGCAGTATGCACAGGAAAAGGGGATTACCACATTTATCGATTTTTACTGGCTGAAAAATGCCTTTATTGCAGACTATTTGGCGCAGGAGATGACAGCTGCCGGATATAACAACGGTGTAATTTCCAGCTTTGACGGTTTTCAGCGGAATCTGGACACATCTAACCGCGGTTATAGCCTGAACCTGTTGGACAGAGTTGGACAGGATGTATATCAGGCAGCAGTTTTGGAGTATTCCGGCGTGCCTGCGTTGGTTTCCCTTCGCAATTACCCTACCAGTGCCTTGGCGGTGCAACAGTATTACCAATGGTCGGATGGCAGCTATACTTCCTGCCATATTGACGGAGCAGACGGCCGCAGCAAAACGGCGGTAAATGACCTGCTGGGCTATTCTAAGACCGCAGGCTGTGCTGAAATTTTATTGCAGATGTATCCGCTATATGTTGCCGATACGCTGGACACAGAGGCGTTACAAGCGCTTGATATGGAAACGGTATATTGCAGCGACTATGTCATTTATGCCTCTGACGAGGTAATTAAGCTGACAGGATTATATCAGAAGGACGGCATCTCCTATCGCATAAACGGTGCATAAAAGAATAAAAAATCACCCGACTCTTCCGAGCCGGGTGATTTTTTATGGAATTTGAGATTAGAACAAGCCGGAAACCTTGCCGGTCTCTGTGTCCACATCCACGCGGCGATAAGCCGGGTCAGCTGCAGTGCCGGGCATCATGGAAATGGTACCAGCCATGGGGCACAGGAACTTTGCGCCGCCGTACTCCAAAATGTCGCGGATAGCCAGTCTCCAGCCGGTGGGAACGCCCTTCTTAGTGGGGTCATCGGACAGGGACAGGTGGGTCTTAACCATCAT
>JAZSAK010000132.1:0-6249 GCA_045601865.1 Faecousia sp.
TTCTTTATAGGTCAGAATGCTTTCCCACCGAACTGTATCATAAGTCGGTTCTTGTTTTTCTTCTGACGCGCTGGGGAACGGGTCATCCTGAATATTAGAATTGTTGCAGCCAGCCAATAAGCTCATTGCAAGCAGGAAAACCGTTAAGTAAATGAATGTTCTTTTCATAATAAAACCTCTTTCAATGCGCATGTATCATTGTTATTGCTTATAACAAATCACATTTGTATTATATCATATATCATTGGCATTGTAAATAGCACTTTCCCAAAAAATGCTTTATCACAGCATAATCATTGCAGAAAGCAGCAGTTGAGGCATGTCAAAATACATGCAGCGCCTGCCACACCAATATATGTAACCATAGGACATATATCTAACGCTGTACAGGGGCGACTTGACACAGAATTATTAGATATTCGTTAGATGCAAATATTCAGCAAAAATTAAGTTGTGCAGAACATAAGAAAAACACCCTAAAACTGACTGAAAAGCCATGTTTTAAGGTGTTAATCTGGCAGGGGCACAAGGACTTGAACCCTGAGCCTACGGTTTTGGAGACCGCCGCTCTACCAATTGAGCTATACCCCTATATATAAAAGGCTACTGCCATAAAACGCTTGGTGGGCCCTCAGGGATTCGAACCCGGGACTATCCGGTTATGAGCCGGAGGCTCTGACCAACTGAGCTAAGGGCCCATATGTCATAGGCAACTAAGCACCATCACGAGGTGTATTGTACCATTCCTCGCGCGTTCTGTCAAGTCATTTGTGCAGAAAATCCCACGACTGTTTTCTTGACTTTGAATGCTGTTTTTGCTAAAATTATGAACACAAATCGCCTAGAGAGGAGGATGCCGAAATATGTACTATTTAGAGACAGGTTCTCACGACCCTGCCTATAATTTGGCATTTGAGGAGTACGTTTTAACGCATTGTCTCAAAGGCAGCTTTTTAATTCTTTGGCAAAATGCAAACAGTGTTATCATCGGTCGAAACCAAAATGCCGCTGCAGAAATCAACAACGCTTTTGTGTCCCAAAACGGCATCCAAGTTATCCGCAGGAACACCGGTGGCGGAGCTGTGTACCATGATTTGGGAAATCTCAACTATTCGTTCATTGCAGACGCAACAGACCCGGCACAGCGCAATGTAAGCGCCTTTACAACGCCCGTTGTTCGCGCATTACGCAGTATGGGGTTAGATGCTGAGGCATCCGGCAGAAACGACATCCTGGTTTCCGGTCGCAAGGTATCCGGAACTGCACAGCAGTTAAAAAACGGGCGTATTCTTCACCATGGAACCTTATTATTTGACACCAATGTAGATATGCTTTCCGGTTCCTTAAATCCTGACCCTACGAAATTCCAATTTAAAGGCGTACAATCTGTGCGCAGTCGCGTTGGTAGTATTCGCAATGCATTGCCTGCAGACATGACACTGATGGATTTTTGGTCACAAATTAAAAGGGAGCTTTCAGAAGATGGCTGTGTTCCTTATCAGCTTCCAGCAGATGCACAGGGCGAGATTCTCGCATTAAAGGCAAATAAGTATGATACATGGGAATGGAATTACGGCAAGTCGCCACAATACCAAACCTGCTATAAGCGGTGTTGGAGTGGTGGATTATTGGAGTTGCAGCTATCCGTTTCCAACGGCAACATTTCCGCATTACAAATTTTCGGAGATTTCCTTGCTTTGACAGATGTTGCGCCTCTGGAAAACGCCTTGTTGGGCCAGCTCTATCGCGAAGATGCCATTAAAAAAGTGCTGCAGGCGCTACCCATATCGGAATACTTAGGCAGCATTACTGCTACTGAATTTATTACAACCCTGTTTGACAAAGAGGAGGCAAGCTAGGCTTGCCTCCTAAATTATTATCTGCTCCGTTTGCATGGGATGCTGCAAAAGCCTAACATCTGTTGTTTGCGCCAGTATTGCAGCCGCTTTTCTTGCAGAATCTCTATAATGGTTGGTGTCATCTTCCTCAAATGGCAGATGATACGCTAAGATATGCTCCGCCTTTATTACATCTTTTATGAAGGCCTGCCCCTTCTTCAAGGTAATCCAGGGAAAATCCAAAACTGCTACATGGATTTTCATGTCCTTGATAGCGTGTTCCAATGCAGGTGCTGCAATTTCACAGTCTCCGGGCAGCAGAATGTTACAACCGGGCAATTGAAGCAGTAAGCCATAGTGCTTTACTGTTTGATATTGTCTCCCCTCATGAGGCAATTTTAAAAATTGAATTGTAAGTGCTTTATCTGAAAACTGATAAACTTCTCCCTGCACAAGTGTCTGTTTTTTCAGTTCTTGTTGTGGCAGGAACACCTTCGCCTCCGGCCAAATACGCATTGCCTCCTCCGTCAAATCCTTGCAAAAATGGTCTGCATGGCAATGCGTGTAGCAAATATAGCCGGGGTTTGCAAATTCCTCGCTATGTAAAACGCGCTGTGCAAGTGTTTCATCCATCGATGAAAAGGGCTTTTCCGCGTTGCCATATAGCGCGTCCACCCAAACCTTATAGTCATTTATCGCTACGGACACTCCTGCATTTGCACTTAAGGTCACACAAACATTTGGCATAATGTGTACCTCTTACTTTTTGTCCCGTTTCCGTGTTAAGTAAATGTCCAGTTTTTCTTTCATATTGTCGGGAATTTCCCGGGAAATAGGACAACGCTGCGCATTGGCCATACGGTCTGTGAATGCGATAACATACCCAATATCCTGCACCATTTGCTTTGCGGACATCACCGTCAGGGTATCATAGCTGTTGTGAATGGTCGCCGTGTTGTTCGGCGCAATCCGTGCAAAGGAAACCGCCGGCACACCCTTGTCCGCAAAGGGTGTGGAATCACTGGAATAAACATCCTGATACGCTTTTACACCAACGCCACACTCCGCAGAAAAATATTGAATGTATGATACCAACGCCTCCTCGGATGTGCAACAAGCAATCCATTTGCCCATAATACAGCCAATCATGTCTAAGTTAATGTTCAATACCGTATTTTTCACAGACTCCTCATTCTCGGCACAATATGCCTTAGAGCCGAGCAGTCCCCGTTCCTCACTGCCGCACCAAATAAAACGCAAGCCATAACGGTGCGGATGCTTGGCAAAATGCTGTGCAATACCCAATAACCCCACAGCACCGGACATATTATCATAAGCACCCTGCGACAGGGAGGTTGAATCATAATGGGCTGTCAGCACAATGTATTCCGGCAATGTTCCGGGCATGTCCAGTACCACATTGTGGGATTTACCCTTATATTCTTCCTGCGAAAGCACAATTTTCGCCGTGGAAACGCCCTTTTTTATCAGTCTGATAGCATCCTTTGCATTAATATTAACACCCAGAATTTTATTCCCCTTGCTGACGTAGCTACGAAGCTCCCGCTGGTCGATATCGCGGTCAGAATAGTTGGCATTGCCGTCATAGGTTACAAAGCCAACAGCACCATTTTCTAGCAAGTCCTGATACATCCAATAACCCAAATAGCCGTCAATCATAACAATCTTACCCTTGCACTGTGACAAGCTGTAAGCATCTGTGTTGCGCAGGTAGTAAAGCGGAGCTTCCACCTCGCCGCTTCCGGCGCAGAGGTAGCCTTTGCAGGGAATTTCCACACCATCTGCATAAAAGCAAGCCATTTGCATATTGGCCATATCCACCTCAAAAGGCACAATCTGCGCCTGCAGATCCATTTGCTGGCATTTATTTTGTATGTACTCGGCTGCAGCCTTTTCTTCGGCACTGCCACCCATGCGCACATAGGCAGTTTCTTGAAAAATTTTCATAATTTCCTTAGCGTTCATATATATCGCCTCCTACCGCTTATTTTAATCGATTTCGCCCACTTACGCAACCTCTTTCTGCAGGAATTTCATGCATCGATTTATGCAAATTATAATTATTAAATATGCTTTAATTTTTGCCTAGAAACATTGTCATATTTTGCGGTTTGATATATAATATGCTGGCTATATCCTATGATGTAACAAGGAGGAATGTAC
The DNA here is from genome assembly GCA_045601865.1 of Faecousia sp. Classification (GTDB taxonomy): domain Bacteria; phylum Bacillota; class Clostridia; order Oscillospirales; family Oscillospiraceae; genus Faecousia. The sequence goes on from JAZSAK010000132.1 coordinate 4,023, forward strand.
TGTGAATCTGCTGCTAGATTTGTTTAGCGGAAATATGCAAGCAAATGCCGGAAGCGGGCTGCATGCATTTATATATTATTTTTCCAATTCCATTGGCCTGTTATTCTTTTTGGTCTATCTTCATCAGGTTGTCTATCTATTTCTGGGCACCTTTACGCACACTCCTATTGAGCACACGCCGAAACGGCAGGCCAAAATCGGTATTGTAGTCTCCGCACGCAATGAAAGTACTGTCATCGAAAATCTTATCCAAAGTATTCGCAATAGTGACTATCCACAAGAACTTTACCACATTTTTGTTATTGCCGATAACTGTACGGATAACACCGCACAGTTGTGCCGGGATTTGGGTTGCTTTGTCTTTGAGCGCAATGATACCCGATTGGTTGGAAAAGGCTACGCGTTGCACTATCTGTTTGAAACACTGCATACAGACCCTGCATGGCAAGCCTACGTTCCGGATGCGTACATTGTTTTGGACGCAGACAATGTGATTAAGCCTAATTATATTACAGAAATGAACCGTGTATTTGATAAGGGCTACGAAATGGTAACCTCCTATCGCAACTCTAAAAATATCGGCAAGAACTGGATTTCTGCCGGCTATGGCTACTGGTTCATGCACGAGGCGAGACACCTGAATAATTCCCGTATGATGTTGCACACCTCTTGTGCCATTTCCGGAACCGGTTTCTTGATTAGTGCCAATCTGGTGAAAGAATTTGGCAACTGGAACTTCTACACCTTAACTGAGGATATCCAATGCTCCACGGAATATGCCCTTTCCGGCAGACATGTGGGCTACTGTGCCTCTGCTGAGCTGTATGACGAACAACCGGAAACTGTTGCTCAATCCTGGCGTCAACGTGAACGTTGGGCCAAAGGATTTTATCAAGTGTTTGGAAAATACGGAAAATCTCTTTTCCTGGGTTGTTTTAAGTGTTTTGCCTGCTTCGATGTGCTGACAACTATCTTCCCCGCTTTAATGATTACCCTGTCCCTTTTCATTACACTCCCTGTAACTGCCGCCGTAACCGCCATCAATGGTGACTATGCCAATTGCCTATTTGCACTGCAATCCCTGTCCGGCTATATTGTAATGTTCTATGGTCTTATGGCTTTCATTGCAACCTTGGTCGTTATAACAGAATGGGACAAGATTTATTGCACAAATGGGAAAAAGATATTGTATATTTTCACCTTCCCGCTGTTCATGTTCACCTACCTGCCAATCTCTGTTACCGCACTGTTTAAGAAGGTTGAATGGAAACCTATCTATCATTCCAACAGTGTAAATATTGAAGAAATCGAGAAACCGCAAAAGGTTAAAGTACACCTATAATTCACCTGCAAAAAGCTCCTACCCTTTTGGGTAGGAGCTTTTCATATATTCTTACCGTTCTACAGCACGGAATTCGCAAGGCTCAAGCATGAATTCCCGCTTTTCGTCACCATAGTCAATTACAGCATGGGTCTTGCAGTCATAGTCAGTATTCAGCAGATAAACCTTACCGCCCTCGTAGACAGTAAAGAGCAGTCTGCCACTGCCATATACCTTAATGTCTGCCTGACGGTGGCTGGCGGTTACGATCTCGCGAACCATGTTACGATATGCCAAATAACCCTGAGATCCGGGGTAATCCAGATTCGTCATCAGCACAGCATAGCCGTCACCAATCTTGTTCTCTGCCAGCCAGACGGGCTTGCCCTCTGTGCTGGTTTCCCCGTGGAAGCGGTCGCTGATAAAGCCTGCCACATAACCACCGCACATGGTAACCTGAGGATAGTGGATATAACCCTCGGCAAATAAGGGGTCAAAGGCCAGGTCACGGGGGTACATGAACTCCGGAACAATGCTGTTAACAAACTTGTAGCCATGGTTCACATACAGCGGATTGCTGGCGTCCAGCTTACAGCCAAACAATTCAGACACATCGCCATCGTGAATCAGCTTCATCTCGCCATTGCGCTTGTCAGACGTGTTCAGATGGGCTGCGGTCATAAACAAGCGACCCCCACCGCGAACAAATTTCACCAGATTATCGTAAATTTCCTCAGTCATGGTGTTCCAGCCTGTGAAAATCAGATACTTATAGCGGGAGAAGGTCTCATAACCGTCTGCAGCATTGATAATGTCATATGTACCATAGGCAGGAGCACCGCTAAGGTCCACATCGCCAAAATTGTGAATGTCTGTCCAGGGACGCTTTGTGGCAAGGTCATCCAG
>JAZSAK010000133.1:0-4906 GCA_045601865.1 Faecousia sp.
GGTCGGTGTCCGGAAAATGCCTGCCAATGTCCCCCAGTCCCGCCGCTCCCAATAGGGAATCGGAAACCGCATGGAGCAATACATCTGCATCAGAGTGACCCAGCAACCCCTTTTCATACTCGATTTTTACACCGCCCAAAATCAAATCCCGATCTGCGACCAAGCGATGCACATCATATCCGTGTCCAATCCTCATGGCACTTCCTCCATAAACAGCTCCGCAATTTTCAGGTCTAAGGGTGTGGTAACCTTGATATTGCGCTCATCGCCCTGTACCAATCGCACAGACATTCCCATTCGCTCCACTGCGGCACAATCATCGGTAACCTCTACATTGTCTTTTTTTACTTTCGCCAGCGCCCCTTTTAACAAATCAATATCAAACACCTGAGGCGTCTGCCCTGCATACAGCGTGCTTCTATCCGGTGTGGTTTGAATAATGCCCCCCTGCGCCACCTTAATGGTATCCTTCACGGGAACCGCCGGTGCTGCCGCACCATAGGTATGGGCTGCGCGAACGCTGCGGTCAATGACCTCCATGGTGACCATCGGTCTTGCACCGTCATGAATGGCAGCCAGCTTCACCTTGCCAGACAATGCCTGCAACCCGTTGCACACCGATTCCTGACGGGAACTTCCTCCCACAGTCACAGCACGCACTTTGTTAAAATCGTGGCACAAATCGGAAATCTTGCCCACCAAATCCTGCCGTGTGACAATCACAATTTCCTGAATGGCATCGCATTGCTGAAAGGTGCGCACTGTGCGCACAATCATTGGTTCGCCGCCAATGCTTGCCATCACCTTGTCAATTCCACCCATGCGGGATGCGTTGCCTGCTGCAACAATTACTGCGCCGCAGTATTTCAGCGGCAACACCTTTCTTGCCACCTTTGTAGCCTTGGAAATATCCATATTACAGCTCCATAATCAGTTTTTTGAAATAGTCTCCCCGAACCATGAAGTTCTTAAATTGGTCAAAAGCAGCACTGGCTGGGCTCATCAGCACCACATCCCCCTCTTGTGCAGTCCGAACGGCTGCCATGACCGCCTCCGTAAAATCTCGGCAATCGATTATGGTGAGAGAATTGGTTGCAAATTCCGGTGCTGCTTCCACGGCCGCACGAATTTTCCCGCCGGTAGCACCGCCCAAAACCAACGTTTTTACATGGCGGCAGATTTCCGGCCCCAGAACATCATAAGGTATATTTTTATCATAGCCACCGGCAATGAGGATTACCTTTTCTGAGAAGCTGCGCAAGCCGGCGATGGTACGACTGGGTGAAGATGCAATAGAATCGTTATAATACCGCACACCGTCTTTGATGCGCACCAATTCAATGCGGTGCTCCACGCCGCCAAAGGTTTTCGCCACATGGCGAACGGTCTCATCGCGAACCAAGCCCTCGGTAACAGCAATAGCCGCCATATAATTCTCTATATTGTGAACACCCGGCAGTAAAATGTCCCCTGTCTGCATAACCGCCTTATCATCTCGGTAAATGACACCATCTTTTAGATGTATATGCGCAGTGCCTAAACGGGAAAAGCTACGGGTTTGCCCAGCGCCAATCAGGTTCTTTGTCAAATCGTTGTCTGCGTTGACAACCAGCAAATCGTCCTTTCCTTGGAAACGATAAATATTCTTCTTAGCCTCCACATACTCATCCATATCCTTATGGACATCCAGGTGGTTAGGCGCTAGATTGGTAATCACTGCGCGGCAAGGGCTCCGGCGCATATCCATCAACTGGAAGGAGCTTAACTCCACCACTGCAAAGTCAGTATCCTTCATTTGGGGAACTTTGGACAGCAGTGGTGTGCCGATATTTCCCCCCAGCCAAACGGTTTTCCCCTCTGCTTTCAGCATTTCATAAACCAATGTGGTAGTTGTGGTTTTTCCGTCAGAGCCGGTAACAGCAATAATATTGCAGGGGCAAACCTCAAAAAACACTTCCATCTCACTGGTGACCAATGCACCCTTATCGGCCAAAGCACGGATGGCTGGATTGTCCGGGTGCATACCCGGCGTGCGAAATACGATATCTGCCTGCATCCCCTCCAGATACTGCTCACCTAGACGCAATTGGCAACCCATTTGCTCTAATTCCAGCACTTCTGCGTCTACTTTTTCTCTCGCTGTTCTGTCACAGCCCACAACCTCACAGCCAAATCTCAGCAACAGCCGCACCAACGGACGATTGCTGACACCCAACCCCAAAACAGCAATGCGCTTGCCTTTTAGCGAAGTAAAATAGTTTTCAAATGCATTTGCCATATAACCAGCCTCACATTCGAGTAATATGTTCTTGGTATAGTATATCCTTTTCCCAAGGAATTTGCAAGACATTTGACAATATGCCATTCCTGCGGTACAATAATGCAGCGACCGGGTTGGACAGCCGCGGCTGCAAGCTGAAAAGCTGCAGGTGAGGAAAGTCCGGGCTCCAAAGGGCAAGGATAACGGGTAACGCCCGCCGAGGGTGACCTCAGGACAAGTGCAACAGAGAGATGTAGCCGGCTTTATGCCGGTCATAGTGAAAAGGTGTGGTAAGAGCGCACCCGCCTCATGGGAACATTGGGGTGCTGTAAACTCTATCCGGAGCAACGCCGTGGAGAAGCATATGGTTTGCCCGACCGCTTCAGGGAGGTGGCTGGATTCCGTGAGTAATTGCGGAACTAGATAGATGGCTGTCAAGACAGAACCCGGCTTATAGACCCGTGTCGCATAAGAAAGCACCGCTGAAATATCAGCGGTGCTCTTTTCTATTTCGTTCAATATAACAAAAAGCCCCGGCTAAGCAGTCGGGACTTAAACACGTCTTGTAATCATGTAGATGCCGATGGCGTTGGAAGCAATTGTCAGTACATCAAAGGTAAATGCAACATAGTTTAGAAAATAGAAATCATATACACACCAAAAAATCTGCGTGACGATGATAACCACCTTAAATAATGCGGCATCCTTTACATCCAAATACCAAACAAAAACTGCACAGGCAATCACCGGCAGCCAATGAATCCAACTATCTGCGCCAAAGCATAGTGTCAGCACAATCTGCACACCAATAAATACGAGCTTCAGCCAAACAGTACCTTGGGTTTTTGAAAAAACAACATTTCGTATAACACTGATTACACACGAAAGCATTCCGGAAACAGCACCCAAAAGCAAGTGTCCCGCGCCCATAAAGCCAAACTGCACACATTGCACAAGCAGCATATGCTCCTTTTTTCGGACAAAGCCAACCGCAACCATAAGAATACAGCCAATCAGCGACACCAAATTTCCTATAATAATCATATTTGCTCACCTTTTGAAAAATCCCCCAAGCAAAAGCCTGGGGGATTTCAATCTGCTTAAGTGCGATTCTTACTCGAAAATTTCGGTAACAACGCCGGAGCCAACAGTACGGCCACCCTCACGGATAGCGAAACGCAGGCCCTTTTCAATAGCGATGGGGGTAATCAACTCAACGTTCATAACAACGTTATCGCCAGGCATGCACATCTCAACGCCCTCGGGCAGAGAAATAATACCGGTAACGTCAGTAGTACGGAAGTAGAACTGAGGACGATAGTTGTTAAAGAAAGGAGTATGACGGCCGCCTTCTTCCTTGGACAGGACGTAAACCTGACCTGCAAACTTGGTCAAGGGCTTAATGGAGCCGGGCTTACACAGAACCTGACCACGCACGATGTTCTTCTTATCAATACCACGCAGCAGAGCGCCGATGTTATCGCCAGCTTCTGCGTAGTCCATCAACTTGTGGAACATTTCGATGTCGGTAACAACAGTGTTCTGGTTGTCATCACGCAGACCAACGATTTCAACAGGCTCATTCTTCTTAATAATGCCACGCTCAACACGACCGGTAGCAACGGTGCCACGGCCGGAGATGGTAAAGACGTCCTCAACGGGCATCAGGAAGGGCTGGTCAGCCTTACGGTCAGGAGTGGGGATGAAGGAGTCAACAGCATCCATCAGCTCCTTGATGCAAGCATACTCAGGAGCGCTGGGGTCATTGGACTCGGAAATCAGAGCGTTCAGTGCGGAACCTTTGATAACGGGGGTGTCGTCGCCGGGGAAATCGTAGAAGGACAGAGTCTCACGGATTTCCATCTCAACCAGCTCCAGCAGCTCTTCGTCGTCAACCAGGTCAGCCTTGTTCATGAACACAACGATGGAGGGCACGCCAACCTGACGGGCCAGCAGCAAGTGCTCCTTGGTCTGAGCCATGGGGCCGTCGGTGGAAGCGATAACCAGAATAGCACCGTCCATCTGAGCAGCACCGGTGATCATGTTCTTGATATAGTCGGCGTGGCCCGGGCAGTCAACGTGAGCATAGTGACGAGCGTCAGTCTCATACTCAACGTGAGCGGTGTTAATGGTGATACCACGCTCGCGCTCCTCGGGAGCCTTGTCGATAGCGGAGTAGTCCTGCATCTCAGCCTTGCCCTGCATAGCCAGGAACTTGGTGATAGCAGCGGTCAGAGTGGTCTTGCCGTGGTCAACGTGGCCGATGGTGCCAATGTTAACGTGGGGCTTGTTCTTAATAAACTTCTGCTTTGCCATTGGAATTTTCCTCCTGTTTGTTAAAGTAAAATATAATTTTTGTTTTTTTGAACATCTTTGCGCGTTCCTACCGGCATTATACTACAATACCGGCGGAAACACAAGCAAAATTTTTGCAAATTAGTCCTTGCTGCGAGCCTTAACGATTTCGTCAGTCTTAGACTTGGGCAGCTCAGCATTGTGGCTGGGCTCCATGGCGTAGTTGCCACGACCCTGAGTCTTGGAACGCAGGTCGGTAGCATAGCCAAACATTTCAGCCAAAGGCACATTGGCGTCAACCTGAACAGCACCGGTACGGGTGATCTGACCCAGGATGTTACCGCGGCGAGC
>JAZSAK010000134.1:0-4261 GCA_045601865.1 Faecousia sp.
TGATTGACTCGCTCATTAATTTCCTCCTTGGGCAGCTTTGCAACCCGAAGTCCAAAGGCGATATTGTCAAACACATTCAAATGCGGGAACAATGCATAACGCTGAAAAACCGTGTTAATCTGTCGCTCATAAGGCGGCACATCGTTAATGCACTTGCCATCAAATGTTACTGTGCCGGCGGTAGGCGTTAAGAAACCGCCGATGATCCGCAAGGTAGTGGTCTTGCCGCAGCCGGATGGTCCCAGCAAGGTTAAAAATTCATGATCATTGATATAAAGATTAATACCGTCGAGTATACGCTCCCCGTCGAACTCCATGGTAAGATCCCGGAGCCTGATGAGTTCCTTGGCCATTATCCTCCCCCGTTTCTATCAGGTATTTTCGTCAGTTTTTGACATGTATAACTATATCGCAAATTTCGCTATTGTCAATTGGTTTTCCCTCTTCAACCAGAAAATTTTTCACACTGTTCTCAAATAATACTGCCGGGTGTCTTTTCGACACCCGGCAACATCCTCTTATTCTTCCACGATGGCAATATGCACCGTATCCAGTTGGCTTTGGTCAACCGCTGTGGGTGCGCCCATCATCAAATCCTGTGCATTCTTATTCATGGGGAACGTGATAACCTCACGAATGGACTCCTCGCCGCACAGCAGCATCACAATGCGGTCAATGCCGGGGGCAGCGCCTGCATGAGGAGGTGCACCGTAGCAGAATGCATTATACATAGCCGGGAACTTGGCCTTCACATCTTCTTCACCTAGGCCGACCATTTGGAATGCTTTGACCATGATTTCGGGGTCATGGTTACGCACCGCACCGGAGGCGGATTCATAACCGTTGACCACCAAGTCATACTGATTGGCATTGATTGCCAGCAGCTTCTCTATATCGCCTTCTGCATCCAAAAGTGTCTGCATGCCACCCTGCGGCATGGAGAAGGGATTGTGGCAGAATTCCAGCTGACCGGATTCCTCGCCCATTTCATACATGGGGAAGTCCACAATCCAGCAAATAGCGTATTGCTCTTCATCAAAGTGACCGGGCACCCGCTTGCCAAGCAAGGTGCGGATTACGCCGGCGGTTTTCTGTGCAGCTGCCTTCTTACCGGCTGCCATACACACGAAGGAACCGGGCTTTAGATTCAGTTTTTCTACGAAGGCATCCTTGCAGTCTACCAAGAACTTGGAAACACCGCCGGTTAGCTCGCCGTTTTCGTCCACCTTCACCCAGCACGCCTTATTGCCGGTTTGCACTTCCACATCCGCAAGGAGCTTATCAATCCACTTACGTGCCTCAGCAAAATTATCCACTGCAACCGCCTTGACCGTTGCACCCTCGAATGGGCCAAAGCCACAGCCCTGCACCACTTCGGATACATCCTGCACTTCCAAATCGATACGCAGGTCCGGCTTATCAGAGCCATATCGCTCCATGGCATCGTTAAAGGAAATATGGCGGAACGGCGCTTCGGAAACCCGTTGATATTTGCCGAATTGGCAGAAAATGGGGCGCAACACATCTTCCAACGTGGATAGCACATCCTCTTGGGATGCAAATGCCATTTCCATATCCAATTGATAGAACTCGCCGGGAGTGCGGTCTGCACGGGCATCCTCATCACGGAAGCAGGGCGCAATTTGGAAATACTTATCAAAACCAGAGGTCATCAGCAGCTGCTTAAACTGCTGGGGAGCCTGGGGCAAAGCGTAAAACTTACCGGGATGATTGCGGGCAGGCACCAAGTAATCGCGGGCACCCTCAGGGGAAGACGCTGTCAAAATGGGCGTGGTAATTTCCAGAAAGCCCTTTTGTGTCATCAGCCGACGAATTTCTGCCACCACATTGCACCGAAGAATAATATTTTGCTTAACGGCAGGATTGCGCAAATCCAAAAAGCGATACTTCAGTCTGGTATTCTCGTCTGCATCCTTGCTCTTATTGATTTCAAACGGCAGCTGATTATAACGGCATTTGCCCAAAATCTCAATAGCCTCAGGAATCACTTCAATTTCGCCGGTGGGCAGCTTGCTGTTTTTGCTTTCCCGCTCCTGCACAATGCCGGTAACGGAAATGGTGGATTCTTTGTTCACACCCTTAATGATGTTCATCATTTCTTCCGTCTGCACCACCACTTGGGTTGTACCATAGTAATCCCGCAGTACCAGGAAGGCAAAATTCGCGCCAACCTCACGAATATTTTCCAGCCAGCCAACAATGGTTACCTTTTTGCCGGCATCGCTTAGGCGCAATTCACCGCAATTATGGGTTCTAGATTGGAACATAAAACATATCCCCTTACAAAAATTTATCGATCTATTTTCGCATAAAATCCCAAAAAAGTCAATATCCGCATTAGCCAGTTGTCTCTCGGTAGCCGGTAGTTAAATCCACCCTATTTTTCAGCACCTGGCCATCACGATAGCGCGCCAGGTTCTCACGGCACAGCCGGAAGAAGAAATCCTCTTTGTCCTTCAGACCGTTGAAGGTTCTGCCACTGACATGGGGTGTGATCATCACATTGCGGCATTTCCACAAAGGATGCTTCTCAGGCAGTGGCTCCGGATCCGTGACATCCAACGCAGCACCATAAAGCTTGCCTTCTTTCAAAAGCTCCGCAAGCGCATCATGGTCGATAAGACTGCCACGACCCACATTTACCAAAATAGCCGTGGATTTTAGCAGCGCTAACCGCTGACGGTTTAGATAGCCACGGGTCAAGGGCGTATCGGGCATGGCACAAACCACAATGTCTGCCTGTGGCAGGATATCCTGCGCCTGCTCTAGCGTCACCATGTCATCAAAATCTTCCGGACAATCCCGAACCACGCGGCGCACACCGGTAATGCGTCCGGCAAAGGGTCGGAACAGCGCCGCCACATTGGTTCCAATATCGCCTGCACCCAAAATCAGCACGTGCTTGCCCGTGGGAGTCATTTCATCACCCTGCCACAGCCATTGTGCCTCGTTCTGGCGATCCCGGTATTGGTGAAATCGACGCATAAGAGAAAATACAGCCGCAAAGGCATACTCTGCAATAGGGCGGCCAAAGGCACCGGTGGCGTTGGTCAGGATTACATTTTGGGGGAAATCGGGATGATCTGCATAGCCATCCGCACCGGACCACGGGATTTGCAGCCACTTTAGGTTGGTGGCTGCCGACAGGCGCGCAATGGGTGGAAATCCCACAATCACCTCGGCCCATGCCAGAATTTCGTCGGTAGGTTCCTCAATGTGGCGAAAATCATAGCCTGGCATTTGTAGGTTTTGTAAAAGATGCTCCGGCATATTTCCGGTTATCAGTGCAGGAATCGGTTTTTTTATAGACATAACAGCACTTCCTTCATTCGTATAGAGCTTTGGAAAAAGTATACCATGCTTTGTCCCTAATTGCAATAAGTCACAGAGGAAAAGGGGGTGAAAGTATCTAAGGGAGAGATTTCCGCAAAATTCACAAATTTATCCTTTTATAGCCTTATTTTATGTGAATACTATGAAAAGTTGTAAATTTTCTAATTTTCTCATTGATTTTGCAACAACTTTCGCATACAATAAAAAGGCAAACACAAAAACGCAAATTTGAGGTGATAAAAATGCTGAATATTGTTCTGGTGGAACCAGAAATCCCTCAAAACTGCGGCAATATTGCGCGCACCTGCGCCGCTACCGGTTGTACACTGCATCTGATTCGGCCTCTGGGGTTTGACATCTCGGAAAAAGCAGTTCGCCGTGCCGGATTGGACTACTGGAACATGGTGGATGTGCGGGTTTATGACAATCTGGCCGACTTTTTTGCAAGAAATGAAGTCAAGCAAATGTGGTGTCTTTCCACAAAAGCGCCCCGCTGTTACACGGAAGCAGCATTTCAAGAGGACTGCTACCTGCTGTTCGGCAAGGAAACCAAGGGTCTGCCGGAGGATTTCTTAGAACAGCATTACGAGCATTGTATCCGCATTCCCATGCGCGCGGATGCTCGGAGCTTGAATTTAAGCAACGCAGTGGCCATTACGGTGTTCGAAGCATTGCGGCAGCTGGACTTTTCCGGTTTGCAGAATTTTGGAAAAATGCGTGGCTAACCCCACGGTAAATGGAGGAATACATAATGAACTACAACAAAAAGTCTATTGAAGATATTGAAGTAGCCGGCAAGCGCGTTCTTTGCCGTTGTGACTTCAATGTGCCCACCAAGGAAGGCAAGATTACTTCCGACAAGCGCATTGTCGCTGCTATGCCTACCATTGAATATTTGGTCAACAAG
>JAZSAK010000135.1:0-9539 GCA_045601865.1 Faecousia sp.
CGAGGGTGGCTGTAACGTACAGTATGCGTTGAACCCTGTCACCTCCGAATATTACCTAATTGAGGTCAACCCCCGTGTTTCCCGCTCTTCCGCATTGGCATCCAAGGCATCCGGCTATCCCATTGCAAGGGTGACTGCCAAGATTGCCGTAGGTATGACCTTGGAGGAAATCAAGATTGCTAATACCAATGCCGCCTTTGAGCCGTCGTTGGATTATGTGATTGCAAAACTTCCCCGATTCCCCTTTGATAAGTTTGCATCTGCCACCAATGTGCTGGGCACGCAGATGAAAGCAACCGGCGAAATTATGGGTATTGGTTCTAATTTGGAAGAGTGTCTGCTAAAGGGTATCCGCTCCTGTGAAATCGGCGTTTATCATGCCCACATGGCAAAATTCAATGCTATGGCCACTGAGGAAATGCTGGAGTACATCGCAACCTTCCGCGATGATAATCTTTATGCCATTGCCGAATTGCTTCGCCGTGGCATTGGTGTAGAAAAGATTCATGAAATCACACAGATTACCGTTTTCTTCTTGAATGCCATTAAAAACATTGTGGACATGGAGAACAATTTGAAAGCCAATATCCGTGACCTGGAAGTTCTGAGAGCCGCCAAGAAAATGGGCTTCAGTGATAAGTATATCGCTAAGCTTTGGAACTGCAAGGAGCTGGATGTGTATCATTTCCGCAAGGAAAACAATCTGCTGCCTGTATTCAAAATGGTGGACACCTGCCACACTGGCGCCTATATTCCCTATTTCTACTCCTCTTATACAGGTGAAAATGCATCCGTGGTAACAAACAAAAAGAAAATTGTTGTGCTGGGTGCCGGTCCTATCCGTATCGGTCAGGGCGTGGAATTCGACTACTCCACTGTCCATGCAGTAATGACAATTCGCAAATCCGGCTATGAGGCTATCATCATCAATAACAACCCCGAAACCGTCTCTACCGACTACACCACCGCAGACAAGCTGTATTTTGAACCCCTGACGCCGGAAGATGTTATGAATATCATCGACTTTGAGAAGCCAGAAGGTGTTATCGCCTCCTTGGGCGGCCAAACCGCCATTAACCTGGCACAGCCATTGACTGACCGTGGCGTAAAAATCATCGGTACTGATTGTGCCGCCATTGATAAGGCAGAAAATCGTGACGCTTTTGAAAAGCTGCTCAGCGAGCTGAACATTCCCCAGCCCACCGGCAAAGCCGTTACCAAAATTGAAGACGGCATCGCCGCGGCAAACCGCATCGGTTACCCCGTATTGGTGCGCCCCTCTTTTGTTCTGGGCGGTCGTGCCATGCAAATCGTTGCCAACGAGAGCCAACTGCGTCATTATCTGAAAACTGCAGTTGAAATTGATGAAGATAAGCCCGTTTTGGTGGACAAGTATATCGAAGGCCGCGAGGTGGAAATTGATGCCATCTGCGACGGACACAATGTGTTTGTTCCCGGCATTATGGAGCTGGTAGAGCGTACCGGTGTCCACTCCGGTGACTCCATCTCGGTTTACCCGTCCTTCTCTATTTCCAACAAGGTCAAGGGCATTATCCTACAGTATGCCAAAAAGCTGGGCTTGGGTGTCGGTATTGTGGGTCTGTTTAATATCCAGTTTATCGTGGATAATGACGATAATGTGTTTATCATCGAAGTCAACCCCCGTTCTTCCCGTACTGTTCCTTTCCTAAGCAAGGCAACCGGCTATTCCTTGGCTGATATTGCAACGGAAGTCATTCTTGGCAAGTCCTTAAAAGAACTGGGTCTGTTTGACATCTATCCGGAAGAAAAACAGCGCTGGTATGTCAAAGCGCCTGTGTTCTCTTTCAATAAGATTCGCGGTCTGGATGCCTACCTGTCTCCGGAAATGAAGTCCACCGGCGAAGCCATCGGCTATGATGCAAAGCTTAACCGCGCACTTTATAAAGCACTGCAAGCATCCGGTATGCATATGCAGAATTACGGCACTGTCCTTGCCACAATTGCCGAGAAAGACAAGGAAGAGGCACTGCCCCTGATTCGCCGATTCTACAATCTTGGCTTTAATATTGAGGCAACAAAAGGTACAGCCACGTTCTTGAGAGAAAACGGCATTCGTACCCATATGCTGAAGAAAATCAGCGACGGCAGCGACGAAATCCCCAACGCCTTGCGTCAGGGCCACATTGCCTACGTGATTAATACCCGTGATCCCGGCTCTAATCAGGAAGATGGCATCCAAATTCGCCAAATGGCAACAGAATACAACGTAACCATGTTTACAGCACTGGACACTGTGCGGGTTTTGCTGGATGTTCTGGAGGAAACTACCCTGACCATCTCCACCATCGATGCATAAGGTGATAACATGAAACAGAGTCTATTTGAAATTCTCAGCAACGAAGCGTTAACGGACAACGTTTATAAAATGGTACTTGGCGGTGACACCTCTGCCATCACCGCGCCCGGTCAGTTTGTCAATATCCTATTGGAAGGAATGTTCCTGCGCCGTCCCATCTCTGTGTGCGATTACAATGATAAGACATTAACAATCGTATATAAGGTTGTGGGAAAAGGCACTGCTGCTATGAGCAAAATGACGCATGGGCAACTGGATATTCTTACCGGACTGGGTAACGGCTACGATTTAACCCTTAGTGGTGAAAAGCCGGTGCTTTTGGGCGGTGGTGTCGGTGTTCCCCCTATGTATAACCTTGCCAAAAAACTGATTGCACAAGGAAAATCCGTTTCTGTCATCCTTGGCTTTAATACCAAGTCTGAGATTTTCTATGAGCAGGAATTCAAAGACTTAGGCTGTGATGTAACCGTCACAACAGTAGACGGCAGCTATGGCACCAAAGGCTTTGTCACTACCGCACTGGAGGCTATGGACTATTCCTATTTTTACACTTGCGGACCGGAGCCCATGCTAAAGGCAGTTTATAAAGCCAGCAAAACCTCGGGACAAATGAGCTTTGAGGAACGCATGGGCTGTGGGTTTGGCGCTTGCATGGGTTGTTCCTGCAAGACACTCACCGGCTATAAGCGTATTTGTAAAGAAGGACCGGTTATGAAAAAGGAGGAGATTCTATGGGATTGAGCGTTAATTTGTGTGGCATTGAACTAAGCAATCCCGTAATCCCTGCCTCTGGCACATTTGGCTACGGCTATGAATTTGCTGAGCTTTATGACATTAACGAGCTGGGCACCTTCTCCTTTAAGGGCACCACAAAGGAGCCGCGTTTCGGCAACCCCACACCCCGTATTGCCGAGTGCCCCGCCGGCATGATTAACGCTGTTGGCTTGCAAAACCCCGGTGTAGATAAGGTCATTTCCGAGGAATTGCCCAAATTAAAGCAGTGCTTCCACAAGCCGGTAATGGCCAATATTTCCGGTTTTTCCGTGGAGGATTATGCTTACACCTGCGAAAAATTGGACAAGCAGGAGCAGGTTGGCTGGCTGGAAGTGAATGTAAGTTGTCCCAATGTTCATGGCGGCGGCATGAGCTTTGGCACACAGCCGGAAGCTGCCGCTGAAGTGACAAAAGCTGTCAAGGCCGTTACTACTAAGCCGGTGATAATCAAGCTTTCCCCCAACGTCACCGACATTGTTTCCATTGCCAAGGCATGCGAGGATGCCGGTGCTGACGGCATCAGCTTAATTAACACCTTGCTAGGTATGCGCATCAACCTCAATACCCGCAAGCCCGTCATCGCCAACACAATGGGCGGTTTCTCCGGCAGTGCTATTTTCCCAGTAGCTGTACGCATGGTTTATCAGGTTGCACATGCTGTTAAGATTCCCGTTGTGGGCATGGGCGGTGTTTCCAGTGCCGAAGATGTTATTGAAATGATGCTGGCAGGCGCTACCGCTGTGGAAGTAGGTGCTGCAAACCTTGTCAATCCATATATCTGTCGTGACATTATTCGGGATTTGCCGGAAGTCATGGCAAAATATCGCATCAATGATTTGAAAGAGATTATAGGAGGCGTTCAATAATGGGTAAAGATGTAATTGTAGCGTGTGATTTTTCCTCTGCGGAGGCAACCTTTGCTTTCTTGGATAAATTCACCGGTAAAAAGCCATTTGTGAAAATCGGCATGGAGCTTTACTATGCAGAAGGTCCTAGTATTGTAAAAGAAATCAAGGCAAGAGGCCATAAGATTTTCTTGGATTTGAAGCTGCACGATATTCCCAATACCGTAAAAAAAGCAATGGCTGTGCTGCGCAATCTGGATGTGGACATCACCAATCTCCACGCTGCCGGTACTACTGCTATGATGCAAGGCGCATTGGAGGGTCTGACCCGTGAGGATGGCACCCGTCCCCTGCTGATTGCCGTGACACAGCTGACATCCACTGACCAGGAGGCTATGGAACGGGATTTGATGATTCATGCACCCATTGATGAAGTAGTCATGCACTATGCCGAAACTGCCAAAAATGCCGGTCTAGACGGTATTGTCTGCTCTCCCTTGGAGGCAGGCAAGGTCCATGACCGCTGTGGTAAGAACTTCCTCACCATCACCCCTGGCGTACGCTTTGCAGATGGCGACGTAGGCGACCAAAAGCGGGTTATGACCCCTGCCGCGGCGAAAGAAATTGGGTCGGACTATATCGTTGTGGGTCGCCCCATCACTGCCGCTACTGACCCTGTTGCCGCTTACGAGCGCTGCATTGCTGAATTCGTAGATTAAGGAGATTGACCATGGAAAGCTACAAGAGAGAGTTTATTCAATTCCTGCAAAATGCGGGCGTGCTGAAATTCGGCGACTTTACTGCCAAATCCGGTCGCAAAATCCCCTACTTTATCAACGCCGGCATGATTAAAACCGGTGACGAGATTGCCAAGCTGGGCGAATTCTATGCAAAAGCCTATTTTGACAAGATAGGCAGCAAAAAAACCGTTCTCTATGGACCTGCCTATAAGGGCATTTCCATCGCGGTTTCTGCTGCAGTTGCCCTTTCTAAAAACGGTCTGGATGTTCCCTTCTTCTTTAACCGCAAGGAAGTCAAGGACCATGGCGAGGGCGGCGTATTCGTCGGCTATGTTCCCCAGTCCGGCGAAGAAGTGGTAATTGTAGAGGATGTCATCACCGCTGGCACTGCTATTCGGGAAAGTATGGCAATTTTGAGTGGCCTTGAAAATGTTAAAGTTGCTGCCACCTTTGTAATGGTAGACCGCAAGGAAAAGGGACAAGGCGAAAAGGGCGCAATGCAGGAAATCGAGGAGCAATTTGGTTTCCCCGTTTACTCGGTTGTAGATGTTTACGACATCATTGAGTATCTGGAAGAAGACCCCAAGAATGAAGAAAATGTCACCCGTATTAAGAACTATCTTGCCGTGAACGGAGCGAAATAATATGAGAAGTCTCATTAGTATTTTAGATTTATCCGTTACAGAGTTGGATGAACTGATTGCCACAGCTAAAGACATTATTGCCCATCCGGAAAATTATTGGGACAAATGCGCACACAAAAAATTGGCTACCCTATTCTTTGAACCTTCCACTCGGACACGGCTGAGTTTTGAAGCCGCCATGCTGGAATTAGGTGGCAGTGTTATCGGCTTTAGCGAAGCGTCTTCCTCTTCTGCAGCTAAGGGTGAGAGCATGGCGGACACAGCCAAAATTTTAAGCTGCTATGCAGACATCATGGCAATTCGCCACCCGCGAGAAGGTGCGCCCTTTGTTGCGTCCCAAGCGGCAACCATTCCCGTAATCAATGCCGGTGATGGCGGTCATAACCACCCCACCCAGACCCTTGCAGACCTGCTGACCATTTCCCGGGAAATGGGGCGTTTGGACAACCTGACCATCGGTCTGTGCGGAGATTTAAAGTATGGCAGAACAGTCCATTCTCTCATTGAGGCAATGAGCCGCTATGAGGGTATCCGTTTTGTGTTGATTTCCCCCGAGGAACTAAAGCTGCCTGGTTATATCCGCGCCAATGTTTTGGAGCGTCACAAAATACCATATGCGGAAATTACATCCTTGGAAGAGGCTATGCCCCAACTGGATGTGCTTTACATGACACGGATTCAACGGGAGCGTTTTGACAATTTGGAAACCTATGAGCGCCTGAAAAATAGCTATATTCTGGATGTTGAGAAAATGGCGCTTGCCAAAAAGGAAATGTGTGTTCTGCACCCTCTGCCCCGGGTAAATGAAATCAGCGTTGCTGTGGATAATGACCCCAGAGCCGCCTATTTCCGCCAAGCTTTAAACGGAAAGTACATGCGCATGGCACTGATTTTGAAGCTTCTGGAAGAAGCTAAGCATAGCGAAAAAACAACTTTGGATACCGAAGCGTTGGTAAGGGATAAGCTATGTACCAACCCAAAGTGCATCTGCCAGATTGAGCAGGAGCTTCCCCATCTTGCAAGGCTGACAGACCAAAAAAACAACATTTATCGCTGCATTTACTGCGAACAAAAGGTATAAAAAACTGGGTGTACCGATTGGTACACCCAGTTTATTTTATTAAGCTTTCTTTTTCCGCCCGGCTAAGCGACTTAATGGCAAACTCACGTTTTAGGGCATGGGACTTGCTTTCACAATTTTCCGTGTATGCCAATTCCAGTGGCCCTCTACCACGGGTATACTTTGCCCCCTTACCGCTGCGATGCATTTTCAATCGTTTTTCAACATCTATTGTGATTCCGGTATAGAAGCTGCCATCGCCACAGCGCAGAATATAAACATACCACGCATCACTTTTTTCCATTGTGCTTTAGCAGACCATACTTGATATCCCAAAGCTTTTGAGACAAGTCAACGTAATAGGTATGGGGATTGTCAAAACGCTTAACCTCGTCCCACAGCTTATCCACCTGCTCCATGCAGTACGCACGCACCTGCTGCAAATCCGGACATTTATAAACCAGCTCACCATTTTTGAAAATGGGAACTTGCAACTCCTTGGCAGTAAAGTTGTAAACCGTCTTTGTTTTCCAAGTGGCTTCTGGGTCAAAAATCTCCATATCTTTACTGTCATCCACTGTTTCATCATACACACAAAGATAGTCCGCAATGGCTTTTCCGGTGTCATTGCCATAGAAACGATACAATTTCTTAAAATGCGGATTGGTAATTTTACCGACATTTTCCGAAATCTTAATTTTAGGCTGCACAGAGCCATCTTCCTGTTCTACTGCAGCAAGCTTGTAGACACCGCCAAATACGGGTTCACTCCTCGCGGTAATCAGCCGCTCACCTACGCCAAACATATCGATTTTGGCACCCTGTCGCAGCAAATCCTGAATAATATACTCATCCAAGGAATTGGAAACAGAAATTTTACACTCTGTCCAACCGGCATCATCCAGCATTTTGCGAGCCTTTTGCGTCAAATATGCCATATCGCCGGAATCTAACCGAATGCCGCACTTGGTAATGCCCTTGGGCTTTAGCACTTCATTAAACACGCGAATGGCATTGGGTACGCCGGATTTTAAGGTATTGTAGGTATCCACCAGCAAGGTTGCATTATCCGGATAAATCTCACAATACGCCTTAAACGCATCATACTCTGTGTCAAACATCTGCACCCACGCGTGGGCCATCGTACCGCCGGCATATACGCCGTAAAGCTGATCCGAAATGGTACAGGCCGTACCATTACAGCCGCCGATATACGCAGCTCTGGCGCCCAAAATGGCAGCATCTGCTCCCTGTGCGCGGCGAGAGCCAAACTCCAGCACCGTTCTGCCCTGTGCCGCTCGTACAACGCGATTGGCTTTCGTGGCGATCAGGCTTTGGTGATTCACAGACAGCAGTAAAAATGTTTCAATCAGCTGCGCCTGAATGGCGGGTGCGCGTACCGTAATAATCGGCTCTTGCGGAAAAATTGGTGTACCCTCAGGAACTGCCCAAATATCACCGGTAAACCGAAAATCCTCCAAATACTTCAAAAACTGCTCACTAAACAGCTTTCTACCCCGAAGATATGCAATATCCTCTGCACTAAAATGTAGATTTTGAATGTACTCAACAATCTGCTCCAAACCGGCAGCAATCGCAAAACCACCGCCATCGGGACATTTCCGGAAAAAAAGATCAAAATAGGCAATGCGATCGGCATAGCCATTTTCAAAATATCCATTGGCCATGGTCAATTCATAGAAATCGCAAAGCATGGTCAGGTTCAGTTTGTCATTGATAGCCATAATGGACACCTCCGATTTCATAATTATGCCATTATTATACGAGTTAAAGCAACAAATAGCAACCGTTTTTTTATTGACATATTCAAACTTTTGGGATATATTGTGCTGGAAAGGATGTGCATAAAATGAATATTGATGTTGGTATGAAGGCAACTGTATCCTCCTTCGTAGAGCGCGAGGACACCGCCTCCGAGGTGGGCTCCGGTTCCTTATTGGTATATGCAACGCCCTGTATGGCTGCTTTAATGGAGGGCGCTGCCTGTGAAGCAATTGCCTGCGGTTTGGATGATGGCGAAACAACTGTTGGAACGGAATTAAATTTGAACCATATTAGTGCTACCCCCGTCGGTATGTCGGTTCATGCCGAAGCGGAAGTAATCGCCGTCGAGGGCAAGTCTATCAGCTTTGTAATCCACGCCTATGATGAATCTGGTGAAATCGGCAATGCCACCCATAAGCGCTTTTTGGTCAATTCACAGCGCTTTTTGGACAAGACCTACGGAAAATTATAATGAAAACCACGGGTTTATCACCCGTGGTTTTTTACATTTCTTGACGTCCCTCCAAGGCTCTGGAAAGGGTTACTTCATCTGCATATTCCAATTGGCTGCCCACGGGAACGCCATAGGCAAGTCGTGTCACCTTTACGCCCATAGGACGTAGCAAACGAGAGATATACATAGCCGTAGCCTCGCCTTCTGTATCCGGATTAGTAGCCATGATTACTTCACGCACCTGACCGCTACCCACGCGATACAAAAGCTCCTTAATGCGAATATCTTCCTGGGTGACATGGTTTAAAGGAGAAATGACGCCATGCAGCACATGATAAACGCCATCAAATTCGCGGCTGCGTTCCATTGCAATAACATCCCGTGGCTCGGCTACAACGCAAATAACACCTGTGTCTCTGGAATCATTATCGCAAATTGGGCACAATTCCCGATCTGTTAGATTTTGACATACAGGGCAGGTATGCACCTGTTTTTTCGCAGCCAAAATAGCATCTGCAAAGCCCTGTGCATCCTGGAGAGGCAAACTAAGAACATGAAACGCCAACCTCTGTGCCGTTTTACCGCCTATACCGGGAAGCCGCGCAAAATGGTCGGCCAGCTCCTGCAAGGCTGCGGGAAAATACTGCATAATGCCTCCTTAGAATAAACCACCAAGGTTCAATCCGCCGGTCAGACGGGACATGTTGCTGGCTGCGTCGGCATCCGCTGCACGCATAGCTTCGTTCACAGCAGCGATGACCATATCCTGCAGCATTTCCACATCATCCGGATCTACTGCCTCTGGGTTAATTTCCAGCCCCACCAGCTCATGCTTGCCATTTACAGTTGCATTTACCATGCCACCGCCGGCTGCACAGGAATACGTTTTTGTCTCCTGC
>JAZSAK010000136.1:0-6136 GCA_045601865.1 Faecousia sp.
CGAAGCATTTTTCATCAACAATGCACTGCTGCAAAGGTGCTGAAAAGTATGAGAGCAAGAAGGTTTGAGCTATGTCTGAATTAAAGGTTGCACTAATTGGATTGGGTAACATGGGCTACGCCCATGCCAAACACATTTATGCTGGTAAAATCAAAGGTATGATCTTGGCTGCCATATGCGATATTGACAGCGCAAAGCTGGACTTGGCACGGGAGCAGCTTTGCGGTGTGGCATTGTATAGTGATTATCAGAAGCTGTTAGATGACCACATTTGCGATGCAGTGATCATTGCAACGCCCCACTATTGGCACCCGATTATTGCAATTGATGCATTTGAAAAGGGTTACCATGTACTTAGCGAAAAGCCGGCCGGTGTTTATACAAAAAAGGTTCGGGAAATGAACGAGGCGGCAAAGAAAAGCGGCAAGGTATTTGCCTTGATGTTCAATCAAAGAACGAATCCTCTGTATCAAAGAGTACGGGAGTTGGTAAAAAGCGGTGCTATTGGTGAACCCAAGCGCTTGATTTGGATCATTACCAACTGGTATCGCACACAGGCATATTATGACAGCGGCTCTTGGCGTGCCAGCTGGGCAGGCGAAGGTGGCGGTGTGTTGCTGAACCAGTGTCCCCACCAGTTGGATTTATGGCAATGGATATTTGGTATGCCAAAGAGCATTTATGCAAAGTGCGCCATTGGTAAATACCACAATATTGAGGTTGAGGATGACATTACTATCCTTGCGGAGTATGAAAATTCTGCCACAGCCTGCTTTATTTCCACTACAGGCGAATACCCCGGTACAAACCGGTTGGAAATTTCCGGAGATCGTGGTAAAATTGTGGTTGAGGGGAATAAACTGACCTTCAACCGGTTACAAACACCGGAGCGTGAGGTTTGCTTCACCAGCCAAAAGGGCTTTGAGATGATTCCGTACACAACAGAAGAATTTGTGGTCGAGGATAGTGGCCCTGCCCATGCAGGCATCCTGCAGAACTTTGCCAACTGCATTTTGCATGGCGAAGAATTGCTGAGCAGGGGCGAGGAGGGCATCAATGCGCTGACCATTTCCAACGCGGCATTTTTGTCTCAGTGGCTGGGTAAGGAAGTGACGTTGCCCATAGATGAAGACCTGTTTTACCAACTGCTGCAAGAGCGTATTCAGGCTTCTGAGAAAAAGAATGTCAGCTTCCATTCTAAAATTGAGGACATTTCCGGTACATACAATCCGCGCTGGCAGGGTAAACTATAAAACAAAATGCAAAAAAGCTCCTGCGAAAATGGCAGGAGCTTTGCTTATAATGGCGAATTTTATCTTTTTTTGCAACTTTCTATTGCGAAAAAAGGCATTACAGGATATAATACTCGAGTGCGTTATTTTAAAGCGTGAATAATCTTTTTGGAGGAAAACATATGCCTATGCAAATGGGATTTCGCTGGTATGGTGAGGGAAACGATAATATCAGCCTTTCTGATATTAAGCAGATTCCCGGTGTCACCAGCATCGTCTGGGCACTACACCAAAAGCCCTGCGGTGAAATCTGGGAGGATGCGGAAATTGCCGAAGTAAAGCGTCAGTGTGAGGAACATGGCTTCAACATTGATGTTGTAGAGTCGTTAAATGTGCACGATGATATTAAAATCGGACTTCCTACTCGTGATAAATACATTGAAAATTATAAGAAAAGCATACGCAACCTGGCAAAGCACGGTGTTAAGGTTATCTGCTATAATTTTATGCCTGTTTTTGACTGGACGCGGTCTAATCTGTTCCATGAAGTTGGTGATGGTTCTACTGCCTTGTTCTATGAAAAGAACATGATCCAGGATGACTATAACGCCATGGCAAGATACATCATGGACTTTACTGAAAGATATAATATGTCCTTCCCAGGCTGGGAGCCTGAGCGCATGGCAAGGCTGGACGATTTGTTTAAGGCTTATAAGGACGTTGACCATGAAAAGCTGTGGGCGAATCTGAAGTATTTCTTAGAGGCAATCATGCCTACCTGTGAAGAATGTAACATCAAAATGGCAATCCATATGGACGACCCACCATGGGACATTTTTGGACTGCCTCGCTTGATGGTAAACGAGCAGAACATCGACCGTCTCCTGAAGATGGTGGACAACCCGCATAACTGCTTGACGCTTTGCTCCGGCAGCTTGAATGCAGACCCCAATAATAATGTGGCGGATATTGTGCGCAAGCATCATAAGCGGATTGCCTTCGCGCACGTGCGCAATATTAAGCATTTTGAGAATGGAGACTTCTCGGAGGCATCTCACCGTGATTGCGACGGTGAAACCGGTATTTTGGAAATCTTGAAGGCATACCACGATTGCGGGTATGAAGGTTATATTCGTCCAGACCATGGTCGTCATCTGTGGGGTGAGGGTCCCGGAACAGTCCGGCCTGGCTATGGTTTGTATGATAGAGCAATGGGCATTATGTATATGCTCGGCGCTTGGGATTTGCTGGATAAACTGGATAATAAATAATTTAGGAGGTAAAACGTTATGAACATTCCCTTGAACATTGACTACACCGGTAAGGTTGTTGTCGTGACTGGTGCCGGCGGATTAATCTGCGGCGCAATGGCACGCGCATTTGCGCAGTGTGGCGCTAAGGTTGCCGCTTTGGACTTGAATGAAGATGCGGTTAAGGCTTTGGCTGATGATTTGAAGGCGGAAGGCTACATCTGCGAGGGTTACAAGGCAAACGTGTTGGATCCCGAGGCACTGGAAGCTGTTCATCAGGCTGTTTTGTCTGACTTGGGCCTCTGCGACATTTTGGTAAATGGTGCAGGTGGTAATAACCCCCGCGCAACCACCGATAATGAGTATCAGCACGAGGCAAAGGAAGGCGGCAAGTCTTTCTTCGACTTGGATGCAGGCGGCGTGGACTTTGTGTTCAAACTGAACTTTCAGGGCACACTGCTGCCCACACAGGCGTTTGCAAAGGATATGGTTGCTAAGAAGCATGGCTGCATTTTGAACATTTCCTCCATGAATGCCTACACCCCCTTGACGAAGATTCCTGCCTACTCTGCTGCTAAGGCTGGTATCTCCAACTTTACACAGTGGTTGGCTACCCACTTTGCAGGCACCGGCATTCGTTGCAATGCCATTGCTCCCGGTTTCTTGGTATCTGCCCAGAATAAGGCACTGCTGTTTAACGAGGATGGCACACCCACTGCTCGAAGCGCAAAGATTTTGAACGGTACACCTACCGGTCGCTTTGTAGACGCGGAAGAACTGTTGGGCGCAACGCTGTTCCTATGCGATGACAAGTCTGCATCTGCAATTACCGGCGTGGTGTTGCCTGTGGACGCTGGCTTTGCCGCATACTCCGGCGTTTGATTGTAAAATTAAGTCCACCGCCATTTGGCGGTGGACTTTTTATGCATTTTTTGTCGGAGCATTATTCCGCCTGCGATGACGCTTAGGGGTGCGTTCTTCAGGGTCAGCCTTTTCTGCCCTGCGGGCATAGGCGGAGGCTGCCTCAGAGGTTGCCTCATAGGTTAGCCGACTGACACGCACCAAGCCATCCGGTTGTTCGGAAAGTCGTACGCGAATCAAGAACTTTCCGTCTACCGGACAATTTGCAAGATCCATATAGCGGTGACCCGGTTGGGAAAACCAGCGCGTTCCCTGCATTTGCTTGCCGCAAACCGGACATTTGTTTTCACTGCCGGACATGGCGGAAAGTGCGGCGTGGCGGTCAGCATAGTCGTAAAAAACCTTTCTGGCAATACAGCCGGGAAGCTGTGCACCATGAAACCCATTTTCGTGGTTTTTTAGTGCGTGGGCATATTCTTGAATGCCCTTAGACAGATTCAGCCGTGCGCAAATCAGCGCTGTGTGATAGGCATCTCCCAAAGCGTCATGGGCTGGCCTGCTGGGGGTGATACCAAAAATCTCCAGTGCAGATTTTAGAGATTTTTGCGCATTTGAGCCGTCTGTCTGGGCATTAAAAATCATTTGTGCATTATACCAGCGGTCTGTCCAATCCGTGGGAAGTCCAAAAAGCCGAAGATTTTCCTGCAAAATGCCAATATCATCGAAGCCCCAAGTAAGGAATGTGACATCCGTTCCGCACCAAGCCCGAAATTGCCGAATTGCGTCAGGGAAGGGAACACCAAGGGCATTTAGCTGCCCCTCTTTGATACCAGTCAGCTTCATTACGCGACGATTTAGATGGCGATAGTACTTAGGCTTAACCAGAATTTGGAATTCATCCACCACTTCCTGCTGTTGGGTGATGCGCACTGCTCCGATTTGGATAATCTCACCGCGTATGTGCACCGGCAAGACCTTTTTGGCAGAGGGTGAGCCGGGCCACGGCTGATTCCATTCCATATCCAATACAATATAATCCATTGTAATAACCTCTGTTCATTGTGCTGCTCTATATCATATCATAACGTATAGGAGCATGTAAACAGAAAGTTACAAATCTCAGATGCTTTTTTCCATGGTTTCCTTTCGGATTTCTGCGCCTTTCTGCCAATTTTTTCAAACGGAATAGGGTGAAAAGGGGCGGTCGTGCCCGAGGAGCGCACCGGTAGCGGTGTAGGCAGGCTGCCCGCGGTGTTACCAGGCTGATAGGATTAGCCTGTGGAAAAGCGCTTTATACCTTGACAAACTTGACGTGAAAATGATAGAATGTTTATGCTTGTGATGAACGGAAAGAGTAGCACGTTTTCTGATGTCAGAGAGTTTGAACCATTGGCTGAAAGTTCGAACCGTTAGAGTGTGTGAAGGTGCGTCCGGGAGCAAGAAGTGAATAGAAAGCAATAAATGAGAGTGGAACCGCGGTAATGCCGCCTCTTGTACCAAGGGTATAAGAGGCGTTTTTTGTTTATAACTAAGAATTGGAGGAATACCAATATGTATTTATATAATTCTGCAACCCATAAAAAGGAGCTTTTTACCCCCAATGACCCCAATTTGGTGAAGATGTATACGTGTGGACCGACGGTGTATCACTATGCCCATATCGGCAATCTGCGCACCTATATTATGGAGGATGTACTGGAAAAGGCACTGCGCTATGCAGGATATCCTGTGCGCCGTGTTATGAACATCACCGATGTGGGCCATTTGGCGTCCGATGCCGACACCGGTGAAGACAAGATGGTCAAAGGCGCAAAAAGGGAAAATAAGTCGGTTATGGACATTGCAAAATTCTATACCGATGCTTTCTTTGCAGACTGTGATAAGCTAAACATTAAGCGCCCGGATGTGGTAGAGCCGGCAACCAACTGTATTGACGAGTATATCCATATGGTGAAGACCTTACTGGAAAAGGGCAGTGCTTACCTTGCTGGCGGCAATGTGTACTTTGACACCTCCACGCTGGGGAAATACTATGTCTTTAACGACCACGATGAAGAGGATTTGGCAATCGGAGTCCGGGAAGGTGTAGAAGAGGACAGCAACAAGAAAAATAAGAATGATTTTGTGCTGTGGTTTACCAAAAGTAAATTTGAGGACCAAGCGCTGAAATGGGACTCCCCTTGGGGTGTTGGTTATCCCGGTTGGCACATTGAGTGTTCCTGCATTTCTATGAAGCATTTAGGCGAGGATTTGGATATCCACGCCGGAGGCATTGATAATGCTTTCCCGCACCATACCAACGAGATTGCCCAAAGTGAAAGCTATTTGGGGCACAAGTGGTGCAATTACTGGTTCCATGTCCATCATTTGAACACAGATACTGGCAAAATGAGCAAATCTAAGGGAGAATTTTTGACAGTTTCTCTGCTGGAAGAAAAGGGCTATGACCCTATGGCCTATCGCTTTTTCTGCTTGCAAAGCCATTACCGCCGCAATTTGGTGTTCTCTTGGGAGAACTTGGATAATGCAACCGTTGCCTATGAAAAACTGATTGCCAAGATTGCCGCCTTAAAGCAGGATGGGGAAGTGGATGCTACGGTGCTTGCACAGCTGAAAGAGCGTTTCCTAACTGCCCTAAACGGCGATTTGAATACTTCTTTGGCGGTGACCGCTGTTTATGATGTACTGAAAGCAAAGTGCAATGATGCTACCAAGCTGGCAGCGTTGGCTGACTTTGATACCGTTCTATCTCTAAATCTGCTGTCCGCCGCAGAAAAACTGCAAAAGCAACAG
>JAZSAK010000137.1:0-3681 GCA_045601865.1 Faecousia sp.
ACCATATCCTGCAGCATTTCCACATCATCCGGATCTACTGCCTCTGGGTTAATTTCCAGCCCCACCAGCTCATGCTTGCCATTTACAGTTGCATTTACCATGCCACCGCCGGCTGCACAGGAATACGTTTTTGTCTCCTGCTCCTGCTGCATGCGAATCATTTCCTGTTGCAACTTTTGTGCTTGCTTCATCATAGCGGCTTGATTCATACCGCCGGGCATACCGCGAAAGTTATTCTTAGCCATATTTCTTCTCCTGACACTTAATCTTTGATATTTACATTTGCATGATTTCTGCCGAAGTCGATTAGGCGCTCCATAGCAGAATTACTTTCTTGTTTCGCACTTTTATCAACCGCAACAGCCTTCATTGGTCTGCCTAAAATAGCGGATGCCTTTCTTGCAACCAATTCCAGAATCGCAGGGTTGTTGACCATTTCCAAAATAAAAAGGTTAGAGCATTGCAAAACAACACGGCTACCATACACAACGCCTACAATGTTGGCGTACGTTCCGGTGGTAAAAAATCCAGAAACCGCAGGTAATAGCTCAGGCTTAACAGCCGCAACCAAGTCCGGCCAGAAACCTACCGGGGTTTCGTCCTGTACTATATTTTCTTTTTCCGGTTCCATAGGAATTGGCAATGTTTCTGCAACAATGGGTTCTTGTGCTTCCGTCAACGCGTGCGATTGTGTTGGTTTCACAGCTTCAGATACATGCGTAAAAGTGCCGGTACTCATTTTTTCTTCCAAGCGAGACAAGCGGGCATTGATTGCCTGTGCATCTAATTGCAGCTGTGGTTGACAAAGACTTATCAAGCAAAGCTCCGCATCCATGCGCCGACTGGAGTTTCTTGTAAAGCCAGCTAAGGTCGTTTCAATCTGCTCCATCATCCAAACAAGCTCACCCGTGGCAAAACGCGTTGCCAAACCCATTGCATCTTTATCTGATGCCACCCCGGAAAGCATGGAAATTCCACAGTCCGGTGCTGTTTTCAGTACCAAAAGATCCCGTGTTAAACAAGCCATTTCATCAAGCAATGCGCCTAAATCCTTACCGTCTGCGTATAACTGATTAAATAGCGCCAGCGCCTTGCGCGTGTCTTTTTCTGCAATATAGCCCATCAGCTCACTGCTTCTTTGCTCGCCGGCGATGCCGAGGCATTGATATACCCGTTCCGCATTCAATTCGCCAACAGTAGCGGACGCACACTGGTCTAACAGGCTCAGTCCGTCACGCATACCGCCGTCCGCCATTCTTGCTAACACACGGGCGGCACTGTCATCCAAGTCAATATTTTCTTGATACGCCACATATTGTAATCGAGCCGCAATGTCCTCTTGGCTTAATCTACGGAAGGCAAACCGCTGACAGCGGGAAAGAATTGTTGCAGGCACTTTGTGAAGCTCCGTCGTTGCCAAAATAAACAGCAAATGTTCAGGCGGTTCCTCAATAATCTTCAGCAGTGCATTAAACGCCGCAATCGACAGCATATGCACCTCATCAATAATATATACCCGCATTTTCACTTGGGAAGGTGTATATACAGCGTCATCCCGTAAATCGCGGACATTATCCACGCCATTGTTGGATGCTGCATCGATTTCTAAAACATCCATACACGCGCCGCTATCAATTGCCTTGCAAGCACTGCAGCAGTTACAAGGATTTCCTTCTTGCGGATTAAGACAGTTCACTGCCTTTGCCAATATTTTTGCACAACTGGTTTTTCCGGTTCCGCGAGAGCCGGTAAACAAATATGCATGGCTCATTTTTCCAGAAATCAGTTGCGTCTTCAGTGTTTGCGTTATAGCTAACTGACCAGAAACATCGTCAAAAGTCTGAGGACGATATTTCCGATATAAGGCCTGATATTCTGACATAGTCCTCATCCTTTCTCATTGGTATGCTTTGTAAATAAAACCGGCTCATAACAAGATCGCACACCCACATTTGAACAGAAAGAATACCCGATAGCATCGCAGCCAGCTCAAAACCGGCAGCCTCGCGGCACACGGGAAAATCCGTTTAATGCTGCTTGGTTCCCCACCTGACATGGTTCACGGCTTCTCGTTGCGCAAGACCGGTTCATCAACACCGCTTACGATAACCTGACAGTACTCAAATCTGCCCGGGTGTGGGAATTCATCCCTGCTATAGCGGATTGCAGGTTTAGGACACCGCTAACTCCCCGACTAGTGCGACCTTGCTACAAGCCGGTTGCCGCAACAAGGGTATTGGATTGTATTAGCCAACTCTGGCATCAATAAAATCAGCCAGTTCTCGGAATGTTGTAATCTTTTGACCTTCCAAATCCAGTTCAATTCCCAATTCCGTTTCCAGGTCCATAATCATTTCTACAATGTCTAAAGAGTCAATGCCTAAGCTTTCAAAGGTAGACTCAGGGGTAATCTCTGAGGGGTCTAATTCTAACTGCTTTACAGCATAAGATACCAATTTTTCGTACATATATATATCCTCCATACGAGTTTGGATTACTTCCGTAATATTTTAATACAGCCCAGTATGTTTGTCAATGATTCTTTTTATAACCGACTTAACAGCGACTCAATATCCTGCGGTGTGAAACGATAAACTGTATCGCAAAATTGGCATTCCACAGGGAATTCCTTTCCCTCAGCTGCAATCTCCTCCAGCTCCTTCTTTCCTAAGCTTATTAGGGCTCTGGATACGCGCTGGCGAGAGCAATAGCAGCAATAGCCAACTTCCTCTGTTTGCATAAAAACAACGCCCAAATCGCCTGCAACTGCCCCTAAAATGTCTTCAGGTGTCATCCCCTGCTCCAACATGGCGGTCACTGCACCCGACCGCTGGATGCCCGCTTCCAATTTATCAATAACATCCTCCGGAGCACCGGGTAAAAGCTGTAAAATATATCCTCCGGCCACCTTCACGCTGTAATCTTTATCTACCAAGACGCCCAATGCGCAAGCCGTAGGTGTCTGTTCACTTTGGGCAAAGTAAGCCGTAACATCATCACCAATTTCACCGGAAACCAGTTCTACAGAACCGATATAGGGTTCCTTCATTTGCAAATCCCGAATAACCGTTATTGTTCCATCCACACCAACCGTAGCGCCAACATCCAGCTTGCCTGGGTATTTTTCCACTAAGGGAACGTTGGCATTTGTAACACATCCGCGTACATTTCCAATGGCATCCGAAACGCAAGTAATGGTTCCAATTGGTCCACCGCCCTTAATTTGCAAGGTCATGGAGCCTTTCTCCACCTTCTGCATATTCCCCATCATGGACGCCGCTGTTAGCGCACGCCCCAGTGCTGCAGTTGCATTCGGTGTGGTATTGTGAATATCCCTAGCGCGCTGCACCATTTGTGTTGAACGAATTGCAACCACCTTCACAAATCCATCCATGGTCATACCGCGAACCAAATAATCCTTCATCTAATTTTACCCTTTCTCGCTTTGAAATATATACGCTGGTCGTGTTCATTCGGCGGTTTCAGCCTCTGATCGCCATAAACACGAATACCACTAAAGCCGGCCTGTTTCAAAAAATCGATGAGCATGTCCTGCGAATAAGCGTATTCTTGGTGTTCCTCAAAGCTGCGCTTCCAAGTATTTCCTATACGCTGAAATAAGTCCATTCCATAGGAGCATATGTTCGTATTCTCATCATAATCACCGCGCCAAACACAGTA
>JAZSAK010000138.1:0-6366 GCA_045601865.1 Faecousia sp.
GCAATATGTAGGCACTGATAAATAACATAGCCGGGGCAATCGGTACGGAGAAGGCGCTGAGCACTAAGCCCAGTGCAAATAATCCTGCACCCAGTAAAATAAAAGGCAGGTCGTTGTGCACGTGGCGATGCGGCTGGTCAGCTTTCTGTGTAGGGATAAAAAAGTGAATTTCCGGTTCAATTTGTCGCGCGGTAGCTTCTACCAGGGGCAATAATGCATCCGGGTTTTCTGCGGTTAAGCGCAACTGCATTGTGGCAAATGTAATGGTGGCAGCTTCTATGCCGGGAATTTGACGGATTTTAGCCTCTGCCTTTGCGGCGCAGTTGGCGCAGTCTAGATTTTCGATAGAATAGATTTTTTCCAAGAAGACCCTCCAAATGATTTGACAATTGAGCAAGTGTTCATATGTATGTTATTAGTATATCCCCATTCCCCCAATTTGTCAATAGGGAGGTGGGGATATTTGCACGTCCATTTGGCTTTCCAAAACCAAAGGCATGGCAGTAATGGGGTGAATAAATTCCAGCCGCTTAGCACAGAGCTGTTGTCCCTTACCATTGTCTGTTGAACTACCGTATTGGGGGTCGCCTACAATGGGGAAACCCATATGAGCACAATGCACACGCAGCTGATGGGTTCTTCCGGTGATTGGTGTGAGCGCCAGTTTGCAAATACCGTTATAAAACTGCAAAACAGTATACTCTGTTTGGGATGGTTTGCCACTGGGATGCACATAGCGCAGCAGGCTTGGCAGGGGCTTGCGGGCGATGGGGGCATCGATAATGCCTTGTCGTTGAGGTGGACAGCCATGGACGAGAGCGTGATAGGTTTTTTGAAATTCCGTATGCTGCATAGCGCCATGGGCGTGGGCATTTTTGGCCAGCAGCACAATACCAAAGGTGTCTCTGTCCAGTCGTGTGATAGGGTGAAAGGCGCAGCTTTGGTTGGTGCGGCGAAAATAGCCGGCCATAAAATTCGCCAATGTACCTGTATATTGACTGTGGGAGGGGTGAATCAGCATACCGGCGGGCTTGTCCACGGCTAAGAGAAAATCATCCTCGTATAAAATTGCCAAATTGCCGTCCTCGGCCGGATAATCAGGTGCTGCCTCTTCTAAAGACACGGTAATTACATCCCCACAGCTTACAGGAAAATTCGTAAATTGCGGTTGCCCATTGACCAAAAGCTTTTGCTGCCACTTGAGGCGATTGATCAATCCGGCGGACATACGCAATTCTCCCTGCAAAAAAGAGGATAATTGCCCATCCCTGGTTGCAATATGTGTTAGCTGCACAGTATACCTCCTTACGCATAGATAGCAAAAGACCCTGCTTCAGCAGGGCCTTTATTTGCCAATTAGTTCAATGCAGCTTTAGCCTTCTCTACCAATGCGGCGAAAGCTGTGCTATCCTGAATAGCCATTTCGGACAGGCTCTTGCGGTTGAGCTCGATGCCAGCCTTCTTCACGCCATTCATGAACTTGGAGTAGTTCAAGCCGTAGGGAGCGACAGCAGCGCTGATACGGGTGATCCACAGACGGCGGTAGTCACGCTTCTTCTGCTTACGGCCAGCGAAAGCATAGTTGCCGGACTTCATAACCTGCTGCTTGGCCATCTTAAAGTGCTTGGACTTAGAGCCCCAGTAGCCCTTTGCCAGCTTCAGGGTTGCATTTCTTCTCTTGCGCGTCATCATCGCGCCTTTAACTCTTGCCATTTCAGTATCCTCCTATTCGCCTTATTTGTACGGAATCATCTTCTTGATGGTGTCGACATTGGTCATGTCGGCATAAGCGGTAGCACGCAGATGACGGGTACGCTTGGTGGTTTTCTTGGTGAGGATGTGGCTTTTGTAAGCGTGGGCTCTTTTAACCTTACCGGACTTGGTCAGGTTGAATCTCTTCTTGGCACCGCTATGGGTTTTTAGCTTGGGCATAGTAGGTTCTCCTTCCGTATCTTTGGTGTTTTACTTGCTATTCTTGGGGGTTAGGAACATCGCCATAAAGCGACCTTCCAGCTTGGGGTTCTTTTCCATTGTTGCTACTTCTGCAGTGGCATCAGCAAAATTCATCAACAGCTTTTCGCCCAAATTGGTATGGGCCATTTCGCGGCCGCGGAAACGGACGCTTACCTTGACACGATTGCCGTCATTTAGAAACTTCAGAGCGGCTCTAGTCTTGGTATTGAAGTCATTGGTATCAATGCTGGGACTCATACGAATCTCTTTGACTTCTACGACCTTTTGATTCTTTTTTGCTTCCTTCTCCCGTTTCTTTTGGTCAAAACAGAATTTGGAATAGTCCATAATTTTGCAAACAGGGGGAACAGCATTGGGGGAAATTTTCACCAAGTCCAAGCCCTGCTCCTCTGCCATGGCATTTGCCTCGTCAGCGGATACAATACCCAACTGGTTGCCTTGGACACCGATTAGGCGAATCTCCTTGTCCTGAATCTCTTCATTGAGCTGATGTTCTAACTTTGCGATGGTAAGCACCTCCAAAAACGATAAAAAAGCGGATGCTGAAAGCATCCGTGAATTCGCAATCCGTCCCTAAGGGAGGGTGGAATATAAACCGTTTTGCCGATGGCTTACGGTGAGGCGGATGTTCAGCCTTCTTTATTACTCCGACATTTTAGCATAGGGTGTTGCACTTGTCAAGGGGTATTTTTAAAATTATTTTGCTCCTTTTTCCAGGAAAATACGCAAAAAAGTGCCGCCATGGTAATCATGGCGGCACTATGTAGATTATGCTTACAGGAACTTCTTCATGTCCTCGCTGGCAAGTGCGGGGTCATCGGAGATGGTCACGGTAATATCCATAAAGTTAGTCTCGGCAAACTGGGCACACCATGCGATGAACTCTTCGCCTGCGGCGCGGTCGGTGCCGATGGTCTTATACAGATTGTCAATATAAACATTGGTAATATCGTAATTGCCGGCATGCAAACCACTGAGCAGACCCTTAAGCATATCAGGATTGCTGATACCGTACTCCTTGGAATCTACCAAACGAACCTTGTGGGGCAGGTCATAGGTCAGCTTCTGACCGAACTCAATGCAAACCACATCGCCGTGGGCATTGGCAACAGAGTCACGAATGGAGTCAATCAACTTCTTGGTTTTGCCGGAGCCCTTCAGGCCCATAATAACATGAATCATAGGAAACATCCTCCTTTGCTTGCAGCATTCATTTGCTGTACAACAATTCTATCAACAAATGACGGATTTTGCAATAGTAAAATAGGAAATTCACAAGAGATTTTTTACACCTCGTAGCCGGGCTTGCCCAAAAGCTGGAACATATTGCGCTTGTAGAATTCCACACCGGGCTGATTAAAGGGATTTACACCCAGCATATAGGCAGAAACACCACAGCAAACCTCGAAGAAATAGAACATCTCGCCCAGCTTGGCATCATTTAGCTCACCCATATCCATGGTGATGACGGGTACGCCGCCATCTACGTGGGCAGCCAGCGTGCCGAGGAATGCCTTCTCGTCTACGAAATCCAGCGTCTTGCCGGCAAGATAATTCAGGCCATCCAGATTCTTTTGGTCAGCGCCGACGGTGTAGGTCTGCTTGGGAGCATCAAAGCGAACCATGGTCTCAAAAATGTTGCGCTCGCCCTGCTGTATCATTTGACCTAAGGAGTGCAGGTCAGCGGTAAACTCAGCCGTAACAGGGAAAATACCCTTGCCATCCTTGCCTTCACTTTCGCCAAACAGCTGCTGCCACCAGCCACCCATCATCTTGAAGCCGGGCTCAAAGGATTCCAGCAGCTCAATGCATTTGCCGTTGCGGTACAGCAGGTTACGCACGCCGGCGTACAGCCATACAGGATTCTCGAAGGAGCGCAGATTGTCGTAATATTCCTTAGCTTCGTAAGCACCCTTCATAACAGCGTTGATGTCAATACCGGCAACTGCCATCGGAAGCAAGCCCACAGCAGTAAGCACAGAATAACGACCGCCGGCATTGGGTGGGATTACAAAGGTTTTCCAGCCCTCCTCGGTTGCCATCTGGCGCAGTGCACCCTTACAGGGGTCCGTGATGGCAAAAATACGCTCTTTGGCACCATCCGCACCGTATTTTTCCTCAAGCATTGCCTTCAACCCACGGAATGCAATCGCAGGCTCGGTGGTAGTGCCGGATTTGGAAATAACAGCCAGGGAGAAATCCTTACCCTCCAGCAGACGCATCAGTTCGTTCCAACCACGGGTGGAAAGTCCGTTGCCGGCAAAGTAGATTTGAGGATTGCCCTTACCTTTGCCCATGTTGTGGTTGCAGCCTTGCATCAGCTCAATAGCAGCGCGAGGTCCTAAATAACTGCCGCCGATACCTACAACCACGAATACATCGGAGTTTTCCCGAATATACTTAGCAGCAGCGTGTATACGGTGCATTTCCTCAGTTTCTTCGGCAACGGGCAGATTTAGCCAGCCCAGAAAATCGTTGCCTTCACCTGTGCCTTTTGCCAAGGTGTCATGGGCGGTGGCAACTTCCTGCTCCACAGCCAGAAGGTCTGGCAGGGAGAGTTGTCCCCATACATTAGAAATATCAACTTTAATCATGTGAAATTATCCTTTCCTTCATTATGTCTTTTTATATGTTACAGCAAAACAAACGCAAACGCAAGGCTTTATACAAAAGTTATCAAAAAAACCCAGTATTTTTGGCTTACGCAGATTTAACCAAATATTGGAGTATTTATAGAAAGGGCATTGCATTTTACAATAAAATTTGGTAAAATAAAAATGTAGTAAAAACAGAAAGGTGGCATCATTATGAATCGTGTTCAAATAAAAGAACGGGCAAAAACAGTCTTGGGAAACAACCTGTTTGGCAATGCCTGGCTGATGGTACTTATCGTACTGCTGATTCAAAGAATTGCGAACGCGGCAGCGGCATCGATTATCCCGGGAGTTGGTACATTATTGATTTTCGGACCTTTGGCATATGGCGTTAGCGTCATTATGCTGAAGAAAATCAGAACCGATGAGCCGGTGGATTTTATGAATCTATTTAAGGGCTTTACCGATGATTTCGCGCAGACCTTTGTGCTGGGTCTTTTGTCCTCGCTGTTTGTCGCACTGTGGAGCCTTTTGTTTGTTATTCCCGGTATTGTAAAGGCTTATGCCTACTCTATGGCGTTCTATGTAAAGGCAGACCATCCGGAGTATAACTGGAAGGCTTGCTTAGATGAGAGCATTCGCATAACTAACGGCCATAAAATGGAGCTGTTTGTACTGGACCTGAGCTACATTGGCTGGTATATTGTAGGTGCTTGTTTGTTTGGTATCGGTATTTTGTGGGTTGCACCGTATCACAGCACCGCCAATGCATTATATTATGAGCAATTAAAAAATGCACAATAATACATAGCTTGTAAAAAGAGGCTGCCTTTTGGCAGCCTCTTTATTATTTAAACAAACTGGAAATAAAGATTTCCAAGCCAATGAGAATCAAAATGACGCCGCCTAAAATACCAGCCTTTCCTGCAAGCTTGTTGCCCACAGTTTTGCCGATGAAAAGCCCTGCAAGACAAATTATAAAAGTCACTACGGCAATAAGTGCTGCTGCCAATAGTGCTGCGGCCAAATCATAGTGTGCAATGGTGAAGCCTACGCTGAGGGCATCGATGGACGTAGCTATACCTTGCACCAGCAGTGTGGTGAAACACAGCTTAGCGCAGCAATTATCCGCATTATCACAGCGGATTGCGTCTAGAAGCATCTTGATGCCTATGTAGCTTAAAAGTGCCAAGGCAATCCATGGAATCAGTTTTTCAAATGCGGAAAAATACTGCACAACAGTATGAATACAACTCCAGCCGATTAAGGGCATGAGTCCCTGAAACAAACCGAAAATGCTGGCAATGCTCACCATTTTTCCGCCGCTCATTTGGGGCTCGTTTAGGCCGTTGGCCAAGGAAACCGAAAAGGCATCCATAGCAAGACCGATACCTAAAAGCAGGCTGTTAAAAAAGAACATAAAATCCAATTGCATAGGGATTCCTCCGTTGTGCATCAAAAAACCCAGGAACGGAGACCATACCTGAGCGTTGAGACGATTTTTGATGTGGTGCTCAGTTTAGCATATGTTGGAAAAATTGTCAAGATACGCACAAAATCCATGGACGAAAACCGTAAAAAATAGAGACAATGCCGAAATGTAAAAAATAGGGAAAATGCTATTGACTTCAGCGCGCTAAAGTGATAAAGTAATGACCAAACAATGGAAAGGGGCAGCCTCTATGAAAAATCATCAAACGCCGGAAATGAAAGCGCTGTATCAAGCCGTTTTATCTTTGCAGACAGAGGCGGAATGCCAAGCGTTTTTTGAGGATATCTGTACCATTAAGGAATTGCA
>JAZSAK010000139.1:0-5495 GCA_045601865.1 Faecousia sp.
CTTGCGCCAAAGTGGAGCTTTTCAAAAGCTTCCTTGACCCATTGCGCCGCCTTGTCTGTATAGCCGGAGGGAGAGTCAATGGAAAGAAGTGTTTGGGTCTTTTCCCAGGCATATTCCGCGTACATAGATTCAATCATGATATTGTCCTCCTAAAATGATATAATGCCAAACTCCGGCAACCTCCCGGGTGAAATAGTTGATGCGCAAAGACAGCCAACTGGTTTTTGCAGGAATTCCCACAGCCTCTACGCCACAGTCCTTGGCAAACAGGCTGGCACGGAACAGGTGATATTCACTGGATAGCAAGCCGATTTCCGTGGGGCGTATTCCGGTCTTTTCCTCAATGAGGTCTAGAGAGAATTTAAGATTTTCCCATGTGGATGTGGCTTTCTCCTCCAACCATAACCGATTGCGGTCGATTCCCTTTGCGGTTAAATTGCGGTACATACATTCTGCCTCGGAGATGCCTTCGTCCTCGCCCTGCCCGCCCGAAAGAATGGCGATGGTATCCGGGTGAGCTGATAAATAGTCATAGGCTTTTGCGATGCGCTCATTCAAGGATAGGGAAGGCGTTGTTCCGTTTACCTTTGCACCTAAAACAACGATGTACCGGCACTGGGGATTTTCTGCGCCTAAGCTGGCATGAATAATCAGTGCTTCTGTAATAGCGCAAACAGCCAGACCGACACACAAAAGGCATGTGAGCACAGTGCGCATGACTTTTGCTGCCATAAAATGTTTGCGGCTTAGCTTTGCAAGAGCGAAATAGCAGGCAATTACACCTGCAAGGGCAAAGCATATCAGCCCAAGGAAGCTGTGCCCGTGGACGAAATTTGCAAAAAAGAAACCCAAGCCTATAAAAAATAGGGGGATAAACCATTTCAGCTGCGGATGTATGCATTGCTTCATAACGTCACCTGCTTTGGAAGATGGTGCAATTATAGCACACTCTATAATACAAAGCAAGCCGCCCGCTTGGGCGGCTTGCAGTAGATTATACTTCTTTGTTCTTGGTGGCGATTTCTATCAGGCATTTTGCGACAAATTCGTCAGGAGTCATAGCACCCAAGTCGTCGCCCTTACGGGTACGGACGGAAACAGTGCCGTTTTCCATATCCCGGTCGCCAACAACCAGCATATAGGGAATCTTCTGCAGCTGTGCTTCCCGAATCTTGTAGCCCAGCTTTTCGCTGCGGCAATCCGTCTCTGCATGAATGCCCATGACATTCAGCTTGTCCGCTAATTCCTTAGCGTAATCGTGGGTGCGGTCGGTAATGGGCAGAACACGAACCTGTGTGGGCATCATCCACAGAGGCAGTGCGCCTGCGTAGCGCTCAATGAGGTAGGCAAGCGTACGTTCATAACAGCCAAGGCTGGTGCGGTGGATGATATAAGGAATCTTCTTTTGACCGTCTGCATCGGTATATTCCATGCCGAATTTCTGCGCCAGCAGCATGTCAATTTGGATGGTAACAATAGTATCTTCCTTGCCGAATACATTTTTATATTGAATATCTAGCTTGGGGCCGTAGAAAGCCGCCTCATCGATACCAACGGTGTACGCTACGCCCAAATCATCCAAAATATCCTTCATAACGGCTTGCGCGTGCTCCCACTGCTGGGCTGTGCCTTCGTATTTAACCCCTGCACGGGAAGGGTCCCATTGAGAGAAGCGGAAGGTGCAGTTTTCCAACATGCCAACTGTGTCCAAAACATACTTGGCAAGGTCCAGGCAACCCTTAAATTCTTCCTTCAGCTGATCGGGACGCAGAACCAAGTGACCCTCGGAAATGGTGAACTGGCGTACGCGGATAAGACCGTGCATTTCACCGGAATCCTCATTGCGGAACAATGTGGAGGTTTCGCCCAAACGCATAGGCAGGTCGCGGTAGGAACGGGCGCGGTTCAAATAAACCTGATATTGGAACGGGCAGGTCATAGGACGCAGGGCAAAGCACTCCTTGGTTTCGTCGGTGGGGTCACCCAGAACAAACATGCCATCTAAATAGTGGTCCCAGTGACCGGAAATTTTGTAAAGGTCGCTTTTTGCCATGAGGGGGGTCTTGGTGAGCAAATAACCGCGCTTTTGCTCTTCATCTTCAATCCAGCGCTGCAGCGTTTGAATCACGCGCGCGCCCTTGGGCAGGAGAATGGGCAGACCCTGGCCGATTTCCTCCACAGTGGTGAAAAACTCCAACTCACGACCCAGCTTGTTGTGGTCGCGCTTTAGTGCTTCCTCTTGAGCAGTCAGATATGCGTCCAATTCGTCTTTGCTGGGGAAACCGATGCCGTAGATGCGTTGCAGCATTTTGCGGTTAGAGTCACCGCGCCAGTAAGCACCGCAGGACTTAGTCAGCTTAAAGCCGTTGTGACGCACACGGCCTGTATGGTCCAAGTGAGGACCGGCACAAAGATCGGTAAATTCCCCTTGGGTGTAGAAACTGATGACCGCATCCTCGGGTAGATCGTTGATCAGCTCCACCTTGTAGGGCTCATTCAGGGACTGCATATAGGCAATTGCTTCTGCACGGGGCTTTTCACTGCGTTCCAGGCGAATGCGCTCCTTGCAGATTTTCTTCATTTCTGCCTCGATTTTCTCCAAATGCTCAGGGGTAAAGGAGAAGGGGGCATCGAAGTCATAGTACCAGCCCTCTTGGGTAGCAGGACCGATGGCAAGCTGCACTTCCGGCCATAGGCGCTTCACAGCCTGCGCCATGATGTGGGAGCAGGTGTGCCAAAAAGTTTTGCGGTACTCGGGGTTTTCAAAGGTGTACAGATTTTCTTCGGACATGGTTATTTACCTCCTTTATATTGGGGGCAGAATAGAAAAATCCCACCCCTGAAAGAAATCAGGGGTGGGATACAATATATAATGTATTCCACGGTTCCACCCTGGTTGCAGATTGCTCTGCCACTCATTGGCACTGTAACGGGCGCACCCGGCTCGGTATTTCCACCGAACAGCTCAGAAGTGGTATCAATCCCGACGTTTCACAGAACCTTCGCACCAACTGGCTCCTCTCTGGGTGGCTTGCAGGGATTGCATGTCTTCGTCAAAGCTTTTGTATGGAGAAAACTTATCATAAATTGGCACAAAAGTCAATCCCTGTGGAGGACAAAACACTAAAAAATATGAAAAATTGGTTGCCATAATGCTATAACATCAGAATTGTAAAAATGGTTGCTTATTTTGAAGTGTTATGTAAATAATTTGTAATCTTTACACAAGATGTAGTGTTACAAAAGGAATGAATTGTGTATATTTGGGTTGAGGGTTAACATAACAAAATTGGCATAATTTTTAAAAAAGTTGTCGTTTTGGAGTTTTTTCAAGAAAAAGCTTGACTTTTTCAAATAAATAGTTATAATGGCCAATAGTTGCGACTCTGAAAACAGTTTGTAACTATTTGATACCAATTGAAATTTTGCTGTTAAGTGAGCATATAATCTAACGAGAGGAGGTAGCTTCTATGCTCGAATGTAATCGTTTTGTTAAAAAGAAGATAACAACGCTTATCCGTGTTGTAGCTCTGCTGCTGCCGATCGTGTGTATCGTTTTGCTTCTAACGCAGACCGCATTTGCTAAGAACACTTACGTTATCAATGATGGCGGTCGTGTTACGATTCACACTACCTATGCGACAGACCCGGCGGATGTTTTAGATGAAGCCGGTCTCCAGCTGGATATGGATGATATTTATACGACACAGGCTGGCTTAGGCATGTCGGAAATCACCATTCAACGCAAGCAGACAATTAACATTATCCACAGTGGTAAGACCTTGGTTGTTTCCAGCTATGGTGAAACGGTGGAATCATTGCTCAATCGTTTGAACATCACCTTAACCGAAGAGGATGTCCTCTCCGCAACGTTGCGGACCAAGACCTATGATGGCATGACACTTACCATTTCCCGCACCGTTAACGTGGATGAGACCTATACTTCTGCGGTCCCGTTTACCACGGAGTATTGCTATGATGCAAGCTTGGATGAGGGTGAGCAGATTGTCTTGACAGCCGGAAAGGATGGACAGATTCGCTATACTGCGAATGTGTGCTATCGTGACGGCGAGGAAATCAGCCGTACGATTTTAAATCAGACGGTTATCAGCCATCCTGTGAATGCGCTGGTGGCAGTTGGCACCATGCCCGAAACCCCTCCGGAAACAGAGCCTCCGGCAACGGAACCCCCAGCAACCAAGCCCCCTGTGGTGGAAACCACACCGGAGGCACCGGTAACACCTGTAAAACCTGTAATTGGTGAGGGCATTATTACCACTCCGGATGGTGAAACGTTAACCTATACCGGTAGCAAGCAGATGGTTGCTACTGCTTACACCAACACAGATCCGGGATGCACCATTTGGACATCTACCGGCACGCTGTGCCGCGTGGGCGCCATTGCAGTTGACCCCAAGGTTATTCCCTACGGAACACGGATGTACATTGTAACCAATGATGGTCGCTATGTATATGGTATCGCTGTGGCAGAGGATTGCGGTGGCGCCATTAAGGGCAACCGCGTTGACCTGTATTTCAATACGGATGCAGAATGCAGAGCGTTTGGCATTCGCAACTGTACGATTTATTTCTTAGGATAACCCAATAGTTGCAAATTCGCCTTTCTTTTGGTATACTAGCCGAAAGAAAGGCGGATTTTTTATGGTAAATGTATGTGACATTCAGGTGATGAAGCTCTTGCTTGCGGAGCATGGTTTTCATTTTTCCAAGGCCAAGGGACAAAACTTTTTGATTGCACCATGGGTACCTCAGCGAATTGCGGAGGATTCCGGAGTAGATGGCGATGTGGGCGTGCTGGAAATCGGTCCCGGTATAGGCCCACTGACACAACAGCTGGCTTTGCGCGCAGGGAAGGTGTGCGCTGTGGAAGTGGACAACCGCCTGAAACCGATTTTGGATGTAACAGTAGGGGCGTTTTCCAATTTGGAAATTATCTGGGGAGATGTGCTAAAGCAGGACATTCCTGCCTTGGTAAAGGAAAAGTTCCCCAATTTGCGTCCTATGGCCTGTGCCAATTTGCCCTATTATATTACTTCGCCTATTTTAACGGCGTTGCTGGAAGCGGA
Source organism: Faecousia sp. (assembly GCA_045601865.1). Lineage (GTDB taxonomy): Bacteria > Bacillota > Clostridia > Oscillospirales > Oscillospiraceae > Faecousia. The sequence continues at coordinate 5,088 of JAZSAK010000139.1, forward strand.
TTGCTTTGAGGCGGTGACGGTCATGGTGCAGAAGGAAGTGGCGCAACGCATTGCCGCGAAGCCGGGCAGTGCCGATTACAGTGCATTTACAGTGTTTTGCCAGTATTATGCGGAGCCGGAATTGCTGTTTGATGTGCCTGCCCATTGCTTTATGCCGCAGCCAAAGGTGACATCTGCGGTGATTACCTTGCGCGTCCGCAAACAGCGTCCTTGGCAAATTGATAATCAAGAGATTTTCTTCCGCACTGTGCGTAGCAGTTTTGCCATGCGCCGTAAAAAGCTGAGCAATGGCTTGGCGTCGGGCTTTCCTCAGTTGGGTAAAAATGGTGCGGCGGAGGTGATTGCCGCCTGCGGATTCCCGGAAAATGTACGGGGTGAAACTTTGACCATTGCCGAATTTGCCACCAT
>JAZSAK010000140.1:0-4567 GCA_045601865.1 Faecousia sp.
GCCACCGCCGATGTCCACTTTAACCCCAACGGCTCCATTTTCGCCATCGAGGGCATTACCTCCCCCGACGGCAGAGTGTTGGGCAAAATGGGACACAGCGAGCGCTGGCAGTCCGGACTTTATAAAAACGTCCCCGGCGAATACGATATGCAATTGTTCAAATCCGCTGTGGAGTATTTCAAATAAGCTTCCACGCTCTCAAACAGATACGTTAAAACTACGCAATTCATGCCATTGGCCTCGGTCACCGGTTTGCAAGGACGAAGTTTTGACGCAATAAAAGCTCCCCGCCAATCGGCGGGGAGCTTCTTTAGCTTTCCATCTGCTTGCCAAGAAATTCCGCCACAGTCTGCGCCAGCTTTTGGTCAGGCTCTGTCAGTGGGGCATCCCCCTCGTTCATTAGCAGCAACACACACCCCATCAAATCCCCTTGACTGAGAATGGGTGCAGCAACGCCCAGTCGATACTTGTCTGCCCCCTCAGCGGCAGCAATGGCAGGACTGCCCGGCTCATAGCGATAATTGCGCCGTTGTTCCATGAGCTTGCTCAGCTCCTCAGAATTAGGCTTGTCCAGCAATTCCCGTTTAGGCGCACCGGATAGGGCAATAATGCCGTCACGGTCGGAAACAGCAGCAATGCGTCCGGTGTTTGCGCCAATCGCCTCGCACATTTGTGCGGCAAAGTCCTGTAAATCTCCCATGGGGGAATACTTGCGAAAAATCACACCGCCATCCTTTTCCGTGTAAATCTCCAGCGGGTCACCCTCGCGGATACGCAGGGTGCGGCGAATTTCTTTGGGAATTACAATACGCCCGAGGTCATCCACTCTTCTGACAATACCAGTTGCTTTCATATTTCTATCTCCTTTTACGATACATTTGGCAGGGATAGTAAGGCCCCCTTGTGTAACGGGGGCTGGCAGAAATCTTCGATTTCTGACTGGGGGATTGCCTTGTGTCGAAAACGTACAATTCCTCCGTCACGGCTTTGCCGTGCCACCTCCCTTTGCACAAGGGAGGCTTTTCGCCCTACAATAATTTTACAAATTACGCTGTTAGTATCTGTAAAAGGCAGGAGATTATACCGCAGGATTTTCTTTTTAAGTATGCAAATTGGGCGCGGAAAAAGGGCGATGACTTTTTCGAGTCACCGCCCTCATTGAATAACTGTTCGTAGTTTGCGTGATAAAATATCCTTATTGAGCCCACGTGCTTACATCAATGGAATACTCAAGTGTCCCGGGGGTATTTTCTGCCCCAAAAGCACGCAATAATTTGGTTTGCGCATAACCGAAGTAGCTTCTTGGCGCACGCCAAATGTCCGTCTTTTCAAGAACCGTTCGATACACCGGCATCACTGTAGCCGTACCTTTTACCGTGTTCAAATCACTAAAGGAAAATGTGTAGGCATAATACATAGTGTCGCTTATTTTTTCTACACAATAATACAGTTGATTTGTTTCATCCGATACAAATTTTAAGTTTCCTCCTGAAACCTTTTGGTTAGAAAAAACAATGCCAAACTTGTCCAAATATCCTTCAAGGACGTGTTTATTGTCGTAATTCAAACCATATCCTTTGTTATTTTCATTCAGAATAAGATCAATCAAAGCCAAGTGATTTTCGCCGATTTCCGATTCTGTCGGAAGGATTTCTTCCGGTTTCCACTCAAATTCTGACAGAGAAACACTCAAATTTTCTTGCGCATTCGGAGCGGTTTCATAGGTGTAATACCACGTGGCGAAAACTCCGCCTACAGAGGCAAGAACAAACAAGCTGCACAGAAATGCCATATATCGCACTATACTTCTGTTCATTCGTATTCCTCCTCTTTTGCATCTTCCTGCAACTGATCCGAGAAAGCAGAAATACGTTTTTCCGTTGCTTCTTTTATCTTCTTTTCTACAATCGGCGTAACTATCATAGAAAAGATTACCAGCAGTACACACAGCCATCCTGCAGGAGACTGCAAAAACAGAATGAAGCTACCGACAAACGGAATACGGTTACCTTCATAAATTCCTTGCATCTGACTGTATAGCACAGGGAACTTGTCCGGATTCTCCACGGCATCGCCCTGAAGCAAAAAATGCCTTGCGCTTGGATGGTTTTCATTCGGCTCTTCAATGCCAACAATACGGTGAATGACATACAGATCTTCCTGCTTGTACACCACAATGTCATATAGCTTCAGTTCGTCCTCAGCAGGAAGGTGATTGCAAACCACGACATCAAACATCTGGAATTGATCGTTAAGATCATTGTCGAACAGGTACGTGTTCTCCGAATACTTCTTGGCCATTGACTCGCTTTTGACCACCTTAATAGATGGAATTCCGTTGGCAGGGCGATCTTGCGTTGCACGAATATACACGGCAAAAGCGAATGTTGTTACAAAAACAGCGCACAACAAAAGCGAGACGATTCTGTTAACCCAGAGGAAAACTCGGTTTTCTTTTCTCTTTTTATTCAGTTCTTTTTTGATTGCTTCATCTCTGTGTCCGTGCCGAATCAGCTCCAACTCCATTTTGGTGATGGATGTGATTAAATAAGTGAACATCGCCGTCAAAAGCGAAAATACAATAAAGCACAGAATAAAGACGTAAATCTCATACGGTGTCATTTTCATACTGAACTTTCCAAAAAAATAATAAACACCGATATAGCGATTTGACGGCCATATCGGTGTTAGATTTATACTTAGTTAGCGTTAACAGTACCGTCAGTTACTCTGGCAACTATATTTCCTTTGAGGGCAGTACGGAATGCATCATGCTCTGCTCTGATATCTAAAACAAAAGTTTGAGAGAGAGAAATCTGTTCCTTCAATGCATCCGCATTTAAAGTATATGTAAAGGTGCCATCAGCATTCTTTGTCCATGCAAATGTATTATCAAGTTCTCCGTTTCCGGAATTTTTGAACTTGAAGATATCAACAGGTGTTCCGCTTTCGGAATAATTGCCATCGGCATCCATTTTATACTGCATAGGTGTTGTAACACCGAAATAAAGTTCGGATACAACTGCGTTATCCTTAATAGCCTTGGGTGCATTTACACTGGGTGTGAAGGTCACCGTTAAATAAACAGGCTGGTCGTTGTTAGAACCAAAAACAAGTTCTGCCTCGTGGTTATCGTTTGCCTGGTCTACAGTAAGAACAAGATTGCTATCAATTTTGTAAATACCGTAAGTTCCTTCAATTACAGCATCTGTAATTGTTACCTTGCTCTCTGCAAAGGCATCGATAATGTCTGTCGAACCAACATAGGACCAAGTTGCATACACACCACCAATAGTGAGCAACATACAAAGTGCAATTAAAAGACTAAGTTTTTTCATAAATAAGCATCTCCTTATCTTCCCAGAAATAGTTTAATTTTACCGAGTGTCTTTACTATACTACTTATTTATGCATAAATCAAGATGATTAGAAAATTTTTACAAAAACACAAAGCCGAATGATTTTGAATGCTCATCCGGCTTTGTGACAGTTTGAATATTTAGTTTTAGCTGCGTAAGCGCAGTGAAAAGCGGCCTTCCCTTCGCATTTTAAGTCAAAAATAGCCGATTCTCACGAAAATTTTTTGGACAAAAAACAGTGAAAATCCCAGTGTTTATGCGGCTTTAAGCAACTTTTGTGTTATTATAACACGAGCCTCCACCCGACGAACAATTCCTGTTGCTTTCATATATCTTTCTCCTTTTCTGCGGCGTATAAGGCCCCCTTGTGTAAAGGAGGCTGGCAGAAATCTTTGATTTCTGACTGGGGGATTGTCTTGTATCGATACCTTACAATCCCTCCGTCACGGCTTCGCCGTGCCACCTCCCTTTGCACAAGGGAGGCATTGTGCCTACAATAATTTTACAAATTACGCTGTTAGTATCTGTAAATAGGAGAAGATTATACTGACAGATTTACTTTTTGGGTCCGTTGTGGTATAATGCTCCATCGAGGTGATACTTTGAATATTTGGATTGTTTTGCTCGTAACTTTTTTTGCAGGTATGGGCGCAGGACTCGGGACCGGTTTTGCGGGTATGAGTGCCGCCGCTGTCATAAGTCCAATGCTGATTACTTTCCTTGAGATAGAACCCTACACCGCAGTGGGTATTGCCCTTGCCTCTGATGTGCTGGCAAGCGCGGTTTCAGCCTTCACCTATGGAAAAAACAAAAATCTGGATATCAAAAACGGTTTGCTTATGATGGCTATGGTCTTGCTGTTCACCATTGTGGGAAGCTATGTTTCCAGCATTGTGCCGGCCCAAACCATGGGTAGCTTCAGCACCTTTATGACGCTGATTTTGGGCATCAAGTTTATTGCAAAGCCGGTTATGACCACCAAGCAGGAAATGGAGTCCGTCAGCAAAAATCGAAAAGTTGCCGGCTCGAACCTTTGTGGCATTTTTATCGGCTTTATCTGTGGCTTTGTAGGCGCCGGCGGAGGTATGATGATGCTCCTCATTCTTACATCCGTGCTGGGATATGAGCTAAAGACTGCCGTAGGCACCAGTGTATTTATTATGACCTTTACTGCACTGACCGGCACAATTTCCCATTTTTCCTTTGGT
>JAZSAK010000141.1:0-3925 GCA_045601865.1 Faecousia sp.
CTGCAAAAACGGCTTGCGCCTATTTATGACAATCTTGTGGATTTGTGCAGCCACTTCCATGCGGTTTTGGACTATCCTGATGAAGATATTGAGGACTTTGGCTTAGACAGCTATTATACCGCCCTACGTTCTGACGCAAAAGCACTGTATGCACTGTTGCAAACGTATGGACAGGGCAAGATTCTGCGCAGCGGTGTTGCCGCCGCCATTGTGGGTAAACCCAATGTAGGAAAATCCAGCTTGCTCAACGCCTTGGCGGGCTATGACCGTGTGATTGTTACCGATGTAGCTGGTACCACGAGGGATTCCATTGAAGAAACCGTCATGGTCGGCTCTACCCGTTTGCGGTTGATTGACACCGCCGGCATTCGTCAAACGGATGACAAAATCGAAGCCATGGGCGTAGAGCGCTCCCGTCAGGCTGTGGAAAATGCAGACTTGGCAATTTTCGTCTGTGACGGAAGTCAGCCCTTGACGCAAGAGGACAATGCGGTTATGGAGCTGTGTGCGGAGCACAAAAATGCCATTGCCTTGATTAATAAATCTGATTTATGCAATGTAGTTTCCCCATCCGAGCTTCCGTTCATGTATGTCATCCAGGTATCCACCAAGGACCGCACCGGGCTTGATTTGTTTGCAGACACTGTGGATATGCTTTTTGCCAACGAAACACCCTGTGACGGCACGATTTTGACCAACCCACGGCAATTTGACGCCATCCGCCGCGCTTACGAGGCTATGTTGCGCGGACTGCAGGTGTTACAGCTTGGGCTGACCCCCGACGCGGTTTTGACCGATATTGAAGAGGCCATGACCGCTATGGGTGAAGTTACCGGTGCAACTGTTCGCGAGGACATTACTGCCCGCATTTTTGAAAGATTCTGTGTAGGAAAGTGACAATTTTATGATATATTTGGATAACTCCGCCACCACGAAGCCTTGCCAAGAGGCAATAGTGGCAATGCATCACGCACTGACAGAAAACTGGGCAAACCCCAGCGCACTTTATGGTTTTGGTATTGATGTTGCCCGTCAATTACGGAACGCACGTCAGCAGGTTGCCAACACACTGGGTGCAGAAACGGACCGCATTTTCTTTACCAGCGGCGGCACGGAAGCGGATAACTGGGCAATTTTTGGTGCAGCACAGCGTTTTGGCAAACGAAGCCGGCACATCGTTACCACCGCCATAGAGCACCATGCGGTTCTTAACTGCATGAAGGAGTTGGAATCCCGTGGCTATGAGGTAACTTACTTACAGCCGGACAGCCAAGGCAATATCACATTGCAAGCATTAAAAGACGCCCTGCGAAAAGATACTTTTCTTGTATCTATCATGATGGTAAATAATGAGGTTGGAAGTGTCATGCCCATCGCGCAAATGGCAAAGCTGACCCACAAGGTATGTCCGGATGCCGTCTTTCACACCGATGCAGTGCAAGGCTTTTTGAAAGTACCTTTTTCGGCAAAAACCTTAGGCGCTGACTTAATTACAGTTTCCTCTCATAAAGTACATGGTCCCAAAGGCGCAGGGGCATTATACATCAGCCCCCGTTTGCGGTCCTTCCCTGCTCTGCTATTTGGTGGCGGACAGGAAAACGGCTTCCGCAGCGGCACTGAGGGCACACCTGCCATCTTCGCTTTTGCCGCAGCCTGCGCAGCAGGCATTGCCACATTCCATGCAGATATTTCCCGGGAAAAGGCCTTACTAAACCGTCTTGTCCAGGAATTATCCGCTATGAATGGCGTGGTAATCAATGGCGCTCACGATGCTCCCCACATTCTTTCCTTGTCCATTCCCGATGTGCCTACCCAAAACACCATCAACATTTTGCAGGACAATGGTATATGCGTTAGCGCAGGCTCTGCCTGTGCGAAGGGACATCGCAGTCACACCCTGACCGCCATGAAGCTATCACCGGAAGTGATGGACAGCTCTTTCCGCATTTCCCTTAGCAAGGACACCACAAGAGAGGATATTGACGCAGCCATTGCAGGTATTCAAGCTGTACTCGTCTGGAAAAACAGATAAAAAGTGAACGCCATGAATTATACAAAAAGAAGCAATAAACAGCAAAAACCCGTTGCGGATTTCCGCAACGGGTTTTATCATGAAAATTTTAGTAAGCTACGCCCCAGTAAATCATCTTGCTTGCAGGCTTTCCGCAGCAAGCGCAAGTGTCGCCCAAGTGCTCCTGTGCAAACGGGATACAGCGGGAGGACATTCCGGCTTTTTCCTTCATAGCCAGCTCACAATCCAAATCACCACACCACATGGTCTTCACAAAGCCACCGTTTTGCTCCTGCAGCGCCTTTGCTTCCTCAATGGAATGTGCCTCATAAATATGGTCATCCAAATTCTTCTTTGCCCGGGCATACATTCCCTCATGCACCAACTGAAGCTGTTGGGCAACTGCGGTTTCCAGCTCTTCCAGTTTTATAACAATCTTCTCACCGTCGTTACGGCGAACCAGTACGCACTGACCGTTCTCCAAATCACGGGGGCCGCACTCCACACGCAGAGGCACACCCTTCATTTCGTACTCAGCGCACTTCCAACCCATAGAGTTGTCGCTGTCATCCAGCTTCACACGGAATCCGGCATTCGCCAGACGCTCTTTCAATGCATAAGCAGCATCCAGAACACCCTCCTTGTGTTGGGCAATGGGTAAAATAATCACCTGTGTCGGTGCAATCTTGGGGGGCAATACCAGACCGTTGTTGTCGCCATGGGTCATGATGATACCGCCGATGAGACGGGTAGAAACGCCCCAAGAGGTTTCGTGAGGGTTGGTCTTTTGGTTAGTCTTGTCGGTAAATTCAATTCCGAACGCCCTGGCAAAACCATCGCCAAAGTAGTGAGATGTGCCTGCCTGCAAAGCCTTCCGGTCGTGCATCATACATTCAATAGTGTAGGTAGCCTCCGCGCCGTTAAACTTTTCCTTCTCAGTCTTTTGACCGCGGGTTACGGGCATCGCCAATACATTTTCGCAGAAATCCGCATAGACATTCAGCATGGTTTCTGTAAATTCCTTAGCTTCCTGCGCGGTAGCATGAATGGTATGACCCTCCTGCCACAAGAACTCTCTATGGCGCAGGAAGGGACGGGAGGTTTTCTCCCAGCGCAAAACAGAGCACCACTGATTATACTTCATAGGCAAATCTCTATGCGATTGCAGCACATTGGCAAAATGCTCACAAAAGAGCGTTTCAGAAGTAGGACGGATGGCATATCGTTCCTCTAATTTCTCACCGCCGCCCATGGTAACCCATGCGCACTCGGGAGCAAAGCCCTCTACATGGTCTTTTTCCTTCTGCAGCAAACTTTCGGGAATTAGAAGAGGCATATACACATTCTCTACGCCCTGCTTTTTAAACTCCGCATCCATAATATGCTGGATGTTTTCCCAAATCGCATAGCCGTATGGACGATAGATAAAAACACCCTTAATGGAAGAATAATCAATGAGTTGTGCCTTCTTGCACACATCGGTGAACCACTGAGCAAAGTCCACTTCCATATCCGTGATTTGTTCAACCTTTTTGTCTTTTGCCATGACATTTCATCCTCTCAGGTTTTTCCAGTTTCATAAACTACATTATAGCACCATTGTCAATAGTTTGCATAGTATGAGATACAGTTTTTCATCTTGGGAGGAGGTCCCCCATGTCGCAAATTACAATCTGCCTGGATGCCCAGGTTCTTTCCTTTTACAAACGCATTGCAGAATCAGTCGACCTGCCTTTAGAACAAATTATCCAAGATGCCTTGTTCAAATTAGCCGGAGAATTATCCTTAGAGGCCTTACACATAATGGACACCGGAGTCCCTTTGGAATAATATTTGCATAAACGATTGTTTTTTGTGTGAATATCTGTTATACTGCTGGTAAAGAAAATCGTGCAAGGAGAATATAAAATGAAA
>JAZSAK010000142.1:0-6040 GCA_045601865.1 Faecousia sp.
GTTGAACTGGTGTATTGTCTTCCTAAGACCGCTTGGCCTCCGACTTCGCTTTCTCCTACTGCCTTCAATCCTGCAAAATGAATGACGCAGGAAATGTCGTTTTCTGAAAAAATCTTATGTAGCAACGCCTCATCCCGTACATCACCCTCATAAAACTTCACGCTTTTTCCGGTGATTTCTTCCACACGCGCCAGGCTTTTCGGGTTGGAATTGCACAAGTTATCAATAACGACTACCTCATAGCCGCTGTTTAGCAACTCTACACAGGTATGGGAGCCAATATAGCCGGCACCGCCGGTAACCAAAACGTTCATACGAATACCTCCACTGTCTTGTGATATTTTAATTGTAACCTTCCAGCGATAGAAATGCAAGGGAAACCTTGTACCAGTTCTGATTTTTTCTTGCTATTTTTCTGCTGTTTCGGTATAATAAATATGCTATAAGCAAATATTCCACCATATTTTGTATCCAATTATTCGCAGCTGTTTATCAAAGACGGTTATTGCGCAAAATAATGCTGACCTATTCTCCAAAGGAGGCGTCTTTATGGACACTATATACGTTACCGGTCACCGTAATCCAGATACCGACTCCATCGTCGCTGCCATGGCATACACTGCCTTGCGCAATGCCCTGGGCGATCGCGAATACGTTGCAGCCTGCTTAGGCCATGTTTCCGATGAGACACAAATTGTGCTGGACCGTTTTGGCTTTCAAGCCCCCCAGCGCATTACCAGCATGCACACCCAAGTGCGGGATTTGGATTTTGATACGCCCCCTGTTTTTTCTGCCGCGGTTACCATGGCACGGGCATGGAAGGTGCTGCAACAACAGTCCTTCTCCGGTGCTATCCCCATTGCCAATGACGACGGCACACTATACGGCATGCTCTCTCGGGAGGATGTGGCAAATTATAATATGAGCCTCGTCAACTCCGGAAAATTGGAAAAGGTACCCCTTTTTAATCTTCTTTCCGTTTTAGAGGGCAAGGTGGTTAACGATGCCGGCGAAAATATTGACACCATTTCCGGCGAGGTTGTGATTGCACTGCCACAGGACAATGGCGGCATGTTCTATCACAGAGAAAACAGCATTGTCATTTGCGGACAGCAGCGGGAGGTTATCGCCAAGGCGTTGGAGGAAAATGTGTCCTGCGTGGTGCTCTGCCAGGCAGAACTGGATGCACAACTGCGAAGCAAGGCAACGAACACCTGCATTATCTCCACACCTTACGATGCGTACGGCGCCATTCGCCGGATTTTCCAGTCTGTTCCTATCGGCCGCATTTCCAACAAGCGGGAGCTTATCTGCTTCCACCTAAATGACCGCGTAGATGATGTGCGGGAAATCATGCTGAAGCACCGCTATTCCAGCTACCCCATTTTAGATGAAAACGAATGTGTTGTCGGCGTTTTGAGCCGGTATCATTTATTGCGTCCTCGAAGAAAACGGGTGGTTTTAGTCGACCACAACGAAGCATCCCAATCTGTCCCTGGCTTGGAGGAAGCAGAAATACTGGAAATCATTGACCATCACCGCCTGGCAGATATTCAAACCGCCAATCCCATTTATGTCCGCAACGAGCCGGTTGGCTCTACCAACACCATTATTGCCAGCATGTTCCAAGACCGGGGTCTAATGCCCTCCAGCCAAATGGCCGGCATGATGGCGGCAGCCATTCTTTCCGATACGGTTATGTTTAAATCGCCCACCTGCACAGACCGAGACATCCGCACCGCTGAGCGTATGGCGCGAATCGCAAATATATCATTGGAGGAGCTGGGGAAGGAAATTTTCTCTGCCTCCACCGAAAACCGCACTGCAGAAGAATTGCTGATGAGCGACTATAAGGAGTTTCAAATCGCCGGCCATAATTTGGCTGTCGCCCAAATCACCTGCGTTGACAGCCCCAATATGCTGGGCCGAAAAGAGGAATTCCTAGCATTAATGAAAAAAATTGCTCAGGAGAAAAACTTCTCCATGATGATTTTAATGCTCACGGATGTGCTTTTGGAAGGCACACAGCTGATTTACCTGGGCGATGACGAAATTATTCAGCAGGCATTTAATGTCAATCCCAAGGACAATACCATATTCCTGCCGAAGATTATGAGCCGTAAAAAGCAGGTTATTCCCATGCTGTCCGCACTCTGGGGCTAAGAAATAACTATGCAAAACAGAAATTATATGCTATACTATTGATTCAAGGAGGGAGTTTATGGGCTTTGAGACATTGTTGGGCAATGAGCAGTTAAAAGAAAACCTAACACGCAGTTTGCAAAATGGCCGTATCTCCCACTTTTATCTGATTAGCGGGCCGGCGGGCTCTGGAAAGCACACCTTGGCCACCTTGCTGGCTGCTGCAATTTTGTGCCGTGGCAAAAATAAGCCCTGCGGCGATTGCACCCCCTGCCGTAAGGTAACGGAAGGGAATCACCCTGACTTTATTACCGTAGATGATTCGGAAAAGAAAACCGTGTCTGTGGAGCTGGTGCGCAACGCCCGTGCAGACATTTACATCCAACCTAACGAATCGGAACATAAAATTTACTTGTTCCCACGGGCGCAGGATATGCGCATTGAGGCGCAAAACGCCCTGTTGAAGGTTTTGGAGGAGCCACCAAAATACGGTGTATTTCTCTTGTTGGCAGACAATCCGGAAAGTCTATTGCCTACTGTGCGTTCCCGTTGCACCGAATTGGCACTGCGCCCACTGCCGGATGCACTTTTGAAGGATGCACTGCGCAAGGATTTTCCAGAGGCAAGTGACGAAGACCTTTCCGCCGCGCTTATCCGCTCCGGCGGCTTTCTGGGACAAGCACGCCACATTTTGCAAGAAGGCAATCTTTCCTCACCGCAGACACAATATTTTCTTCATGCCTTTGCGCAGCGCGATACGTGGCAACTGGTGCAGGCGTTGGTTCCTATGGAAAAATGGAAACGCGAGCAGTTGATTAGCGAGCTGCAACAATGGTGTCAGCTTTTGGAAAGTGCCTTGGCTTGCCGTTTTGGTATGCCTGCTGTCACTGCCGCGGCACGGGATTTGGCAGCCAAGCGCAGCCCACAGGATATAAAAAGTGCTATCACCTGTCTGCAAAAGGCAATACTATATGCCCAGGGCAATGTTTCCCCTGCCGCAATTTGCGGCTATCTGTCTTGGGAATTGAGATAAAACAAGGAGTTTACCATGGAAGATAACAAAAAAGCCTCTGTGGAAGTGGTGGATATTCAATTCCGCCCTGGGCAGAAGGTATACTACTTTGCTCCTGCTGGATTGGCGCTCCAAGCAGGCGACCATGTCATTATTGATACCGCACGCGGGCCGGAATTCGGCTATGTCACCAGTGGCAACCACACCATTGCCGAAAAGGATATTATCTCCCCCTTGCGTAGCGTGCTGCGCATTGCAACCAAGCATGATGAAGCCATTTTGGCGCAAAATCAGCAAACAGAAAAGCAAGCGCACGATGTGTGTCAAGAAAAAATTGCCGAATACGCACTGGATATGCAGCTCGTCAGCGCAGAATGTGCCTTTGACGGAAGCAAAATTCTGTTTTTCTTCACCGCTGATGAGCGTGTGGACTTCCGTGAGCTGGTAAAGGCTCTTGCCGCCACCTTCCATACGCGTATTGAGCTGCGGCAAATCGGCGTTCGGGATAAAGCGAAAATGGTGGGCGGTCTGGGTATTTGCGGACGTCCCTTCTGTTGCGCCAGTTTTTTGGATGATTTTCAACCTGTGTCCATTAAAATGGCAAAGACCCAAAGTCTCAGCCTGAATCCCACCAAAATTTCCGGTACCTGCGGTCGGCTAATGTGCTGTCTAAAATATGAGCAGGATGCCTATGAAGATTTGCTGCGCAATGCCCCCAAGGCGGAATCTCTTGTGGATACGCCGGACGGCCGTGGCACTGTGGTGGAGGTGGACTTGCTGCGCAGTCGGGTGAAGGTACGCATGGAAAACAGCCCGGAAACAGTCAACACCTTCTCCAATGATGATATTGCCGTTCTGCGCAGCGGTAAAGCTAAGAAAACAGACGCTCCCATACCCGTGGACTATGCGCCTGTCTCCGGTGCAACCCACGAGAAGAAGGTGAATCTGGCAGAAACAGAACCGGTTGCAGATTCCATTCGTTCCCATTATAACGAGGAAAACATTCCCGAGGAGGCGCAACCTGAGTCTTCCGGTGCAACAGCAGGTGCAGGGGACCGCAAGAAAAATCCCCGCCGAAAAAATCGAAAGCATCACAATCGCAAGCAAAGTGCAGATGCCACAGCCCAGTCCGCTTCTGAGAACGATACGCCTGCAAAAAAAGCCAACCCTTCCCGCCGGAATTTCTATCGCCACAAGCCAAATAAAAACAAAGGTCAAAAGCAGGATGAATAAGCCACGAACGTTGCAAATTCCTCCCGTTATTTAAAATAGACACAAAACAGCCGCCCTCAAAGGGGCGGCTGTTTTTTATTATTTTTCGTAGGGGTTGCCTATGGGTGTTATCACCGGCGTACCGTCTCGGTTTAACAGCACCGTTAAACCTCCGGCATAACCGCTGCAAGCGAACAAATAATTCACGCCGGTCTTTTTGTCCACAATCACCCGTACCTCCGGCCCGCCAAGACCGTTGGGGTCGCGGGATACCACATCAAAACGGTCTTCTTTTATCATGGCTTACTCCTTTACGCCCTCGACAATGCCGTTTGCCAAACCCACCAAGCCCTGCATTTCGCTGGGAATAATAATCTTGGTAGCTTTGCCGTCGGCAATGTGTTGCATAGCCTCAATGCTCTTAAGCTTAATCACTTGGTCGTTGGGGGCTTTTTCATTCAGCATGGCAAGAGAATCTGCCATGGCCTTCTGCACTGCCAGAATCGCCTGTGCTTCGCCGTCTGCTTTCAAGATGGCAGCTTGCTTTTCGGCCTCTGCCCTCAAAATTGCTGCCTGCTTTTCTGCATCGGCACGCAAAATAGCGGATTCCCGTTCGCCTTCGGCAATTAAGATGGCGGATTTCTTTTGACCCTCTGCCTGCAAAATTGCCTGCCGGCGGTCGCGCTCTGCTTTCATCTGCTTTTCCATGGAGCTTTGGATGTCCTGAGGAGGCAGAATGTTTTTCAGCTCCACGCGGTTGACCTTAATGCCCCAGGGGTCGGTGGCCTCGTCCAAAATGGTGCGCATTTTGGTGTTGATGATGTCGCGGCTGGTCAGGGTCTGATCCAGCTCCAAATCGCCGATGATGTTACGCAGAGTGGTGGCGGTTAGATTTTCCATAGCCATCATGGGCTGCTCCACGCCGTAGGTATACAGCTTGGGGTCGGTAATCTGGAAATACACCACCGTATCAATCTGCATGGTAACATTGTCTTTGGTGATAACGGGCTGGGGCGGATAATCCAGCACCTGCTCTTTCAGGCTGACACGACGGGCAACCCGGTCAATAAAGGGCATTTTCAGGTGCAAGCCCACGCCCCAAACTTCTTTGAATGCGCCCATGCGCTCCACAACATAAGCCCTGGACTGCTGAACAACATTGATGTTACGAATGATAATGATAAAAACAATCACAACAATAGCCAGAATAAAGAACAATTCCATATGTTTACCTCCCAGTTATACTTTTACTTTTGTTTCCAAAACCGAAACAAATACCTTTACGCCCTCAATATGGTCTACAACAACGGCTGTTCCGGCAGGAATCGGCTCGCCGGAAACGCTTCGCGCGGACCATTCCATTCCGTTTAGCTTCACCTGACCGACGGCGTTGCGGTTATCCACATCTGCTGTGACATAGCCCTCCGCGCCGATGAGAGAATCCACATTGGTCCGGCTTAAACGGGGCTGGAAAACTTTTTTCACCAGCGGCCAAAGCAGTGCCAACAGTGCGCCGGACACCACGAAAAACACCACCACCTGCAGCCAAACGGCGCCGTGGAGCAGTGCCACAATGGCGGCCGCCAATGCGCCTACGGAAAACCAGATGGACACCAAATGCAGGGGACAAGCAGCCTCCACAATGAGGAATACCACCAGAAGTCCCAACCAAAT
>JAZSAK010000143.1:0-6983 GCA_045601865.1 Faecousia sp.
CCGTGTACGCCGAGCAGTAAAAGCGTATGAGAAGCGAAGGGCTGTTGCAAACTATTCTTGCGACAGCCCTTTTCTTAGCTTGTGGTGTGAGAAATCGGAACATGTATTATATTCCCTTTTCTGACACCGCAATCTCTTTTAGGAGGAAAAATTATGGAAATGTTTGTAGATAAAGTACGCATCACTGTCTGCGGCGGTCGCGGTGGCGATGGTGCAGTGGCATTTCATCGCGAAAAATATGTAGCCTCCGGCGGACCTGACGGTGGCGACGGCGGTCACGGCGGCAGTGTTATTCTGCGTGTCAACGATAACCTATCCACTTTGCTGGACTTCCGTTACAAACGCAAATATTCCGCCCAAGCCGGTGTCAACGGCATGGGCAGAAAAATGAGCGGTAAGCGGGGCGAGCCCCTCATTATTCAAGTGCCCCGTGGCACAGTTGTTCGAGACGCTGAAACCAATCAAATCATTGTGGATATGTCCACAGGCGAAGATTTTATCATTGCGAAGGGCGGCCGAGGCGGTTGGGGCAACGCACATTATGCTACACCCACCCGTCAAGTTCCCCGTTTTGCCAAGGCTGGTCTAAAGGGCGAGGAACGGGACGTTATTTTGGAGCTGAAGTTACTGGCAGATGTTGGCTTGGTTGGTTTTCCCAATGTAGGAAAGTCTACCCTTTTATCTGTCACCTCCAATGCCCGACCCAAAATTGCCAACTATCACTTTACCACGCTGTTCCCCAATTTGGGCGTTATCTATGTAGACGAAGGCGTGTCCTTTGTTATGGCGGATATCCCCGGAATCATAGAGGGCGCGGCTGAAGGCGCGGGTTTGGGGCATGATTTCCTGCGTCATATTGACCGTTGCCGTTTGCTGGTGCATGTGGTTGATGTTTCCGGCAGCGAGGGTAGAGACCCCGTGGCGGATTTTGATGCCATCTGTGCAGAGTTGAATAACTACAGTGTAGATTTAAGCAATCGTCCTATGATTGTTGCTGCCAACAAGGTGGACCTTCTAATGCCCGACAGCGATAATTTACAACGTCTGCGCGCCCATGTAGAAGCCGCCGGCTGCGAATTGTACGAAATATCCGCCGGCACTACCCAGGGCACAAAGAACCTGATGCGCGTGGTCGCGGAAAAACTGCGCACATTGCCTCCTGTTACCTTTTATGAACCGGAGTATGTGGAAGTCATTGAGGCGCCCACAGACCCCAGTGCCTTTGAAATTGAGCATTATGGTTCCACTTGGCTTATTACCGGGCGCTGGTTGGAGCGATTGGTGCAGAACATCAATTTTGATGATTATGAATCCCGCAACTATTTCGATACCCAGCTTCGTAAATGCGGTCTGTTTTCGCGATTGGAGGAGTTGGGAATTCAGGACGGAGATACTGTCGACCTTTATGATTTCGAATTCGAATATCAGCGTTAATTGGAAAATAAAGAAAAATATTTGCATTTTTCAACTATTTTAGCTATAATAATGGGGCTACCGAAAAGGTGGCCCCACTATTGTTATTTTCGGAGGTGAACCGGATGATTCGCAATCTAAACCACATAACCTTCAAAGACTTTGGTGCTGTATCCCAAGAACGCAGTCTGGCCGCCGGAAATCCCACTGCCCCGGCAGATCGTACAGAGCTTTCCCTTGTTCAGCACGAGGCGCCGATTTATAGGGCTATTTCACCAGTTTGGCTGTATAGTGGTTCCGGCATGACCGTACTTTCTGTCTCCAAAAACGGTGATTCCTTTCAGCACTTTTATTTGGATAAGCCTGTTCGTGTCGATCCGGGTATACTATTCTGTTTGTCCCCTTTCCGACAAGAATCCTCCCACGCCTTCCTGTCTGCCGTTGTGCCACCGGAAACTACCGGCAAACAGCATTCGGTTGACCAATTTCAAATTAATCATCGTCTTTGGGTCACTGACCTTTATACCTTTTTTTATCACGAGAAGGAACGGGGCTTTTACTTTCTCGGAGAGTCCCACTCCATGTTGGAATTAACCTATGTAGATCAGGGCTCCATTCACTCTGTGGCAGATGGTGTAGATACCGTTTTAGAACAGGGAGATTTAACGATTTACGGTCCAAATCAATGGCACATGCAATTTGCCGACACGGATGTCGCACCGCGCTACGCCACCATTTCATTTGATGTGGTCGGTGGCGATATTCAGCCGCTTCTTAATCGCAAATTCACCCTGCCGCAATCCGGCATTCCTATTTTACAACAGCTGTTGCGAGAGCTGGAACTTATGGATGATTGCTCCACCGATATGATTATAGCGCTGTTAACGCAACTGCTATTGATATTGCTTCGCAGCGCAGATTCCACCACGCAACGTCTAAAGGCATCCAATTCTATTCACTCTGAAAACGCAATTATCCGAAAAGCCCAGCAATACATCGGCGAGCACATTCGTCAAAAGCTGTCTGTTCCGTTGGTTGCCAGCAATGTAGATGTTAGTTCCAGCTATTTAACTGCGCTATTCCAAAAGCATCTGCAAATATCTCCCGGCGAATATATTCGTCGCATTAAACTGCAGGAAAGCAAGCAAATGATTCGGGAAAACGCCATGAATTTCACAGAAATTTCCGCGGCTCTGCAATATTCCACCGTGCATCATTTTTCACGGCAATTTAAAGAAAAATTCGGTATAACCCCCTCAGAATACGCCAAATCCGTACGATAAATTATTACAGAAAGGGTGACAATGGCCATGAAAATCTTGCACAGCGCTGACTGGCATTTAGATTCCCCTTTTGTGGGAAAAACTGACGAGCAGGCCATGTTCCTGCGCAATGAACTTTTGAAAATCCCCGAAAAGATTGCCTATTTGTGTAAAAGTGAACACTGCGACTTGCTGCTGCTTGCAGGCGACTTGTTTGACGGGGACTATACAAAAGAAAGCTTAAACGCAGTTCGCTCTGCATTGGAAGAAGTCTGTATTCCCGTGTTTATTTCACCGGGTAATCATGACTTTTGTGCTTCCGGCTCTCCTTACCTGACGGAAAGCTTTCCGGAAAATGTACACATATTTACACATGCCGTCATCGAAAGCGTCAGCCTGCCGCAGCTAGACTGCCGCATCTATGGCGCCGGTTATGAAGCCATGGACTGCGCCGGCCTATTAAAGCAATTTCAGCCCCATGGCGCAGAAAAATGGCATATCGGTGTACTACACGCAGATCCACTTCAGCCATCTTCTCCTTATTGCCCACTAACCGCTTTGCAAGTGAAAAACTGCGGTTTAGACTACTTGGCACTGGGACACATCCATAAGGGTGACAGCTTTCAAGCCGGTGATGTACTTTGTGCATGGCCCGGCTGCCCCATGGGGCGGGGGTTTGATGAAAGCGGCCGCAAGGGAGTATTGCTGACTGAGCTTTCAGAAGGTGTTACCACCCGTTTCCTGCCACTAAACACCCCCTGCTTCTATGATGAGAAAGTCGATGTGGGAGAAAATGCCGCTGATGCGCTCTGTGCCTTGCTGCCGCCTATGGCAACTTCGGATTTTTACCGTATTACCCTAACCGGATACAGTGCGCCACTGGATTTGGCGGCATTGGCAAATCAATTCCCCCATGTGCCCAATCTGGAGCTGCGCGACCGCACCACACCGGAAACGGATCTTTGGGGTAATCTAAACAGCGACACTTTAGAAGGATTATACTTCAAACTTTTACATGATGGCATGCAGACAGATAGTGAAAAGCTCCAACAGCGGTTAAAGCTGGCTGCCCGTATCTCCCGTCAAATTTTAGACGGTCAGGAGGTGGTTCTGCAATGAGAATTTATTCTATGACCGCCACCTTCGGCAAGCTATCTCACGAAACCTTGACGCTAAATCCTGAGTTAAACATAATTGAAGCCCCCAACGAATGGGGTAAATCCACCTGGTGCGCATTTCTGGTGAATATGCTCTACGGCATTGATACCCGCGAGCGCAGTACCGCCAGTTCTATTGCTGATAAGGAGCGTTTTGCCCCTTGGTCCGGTGCTCCTATGGCAGGTCGCATTGACCTAAATTGGAACGGCAAGGATATCACCATTGAACGCGGCACCCGGGGACGTTTGATTTTCGGCGATTTTCGTGCCTATGAAACTTCCACCGGCATAGATGTTCCGGAACTAAATGCTACCAACTGCGGGCAAATGCTTTTGGGCGTGGAACGCAACGTGTTTACCCAAGCAGGATTTTTGAAGCTGTCCGATTTGCCGGTTGTCCAAAACGACGCCTTGCGGCGCCGTCTAAACGATTTGGTAACCACAGGCGACGAAAGCGGCGCCGGTGAAAAACTAGGCAAACAACTGAAAGAACTAAAAAACAAATGCCGTTATAATCGAAATGGCTTGCTGCCCCAAGCAGAAGCAGAGCGGGCGCAACTGATGGAGCAGCTAAATGAGCTGCAGGAGCTTACCCAGCAACAGGAATCTATCCGCATCCGCCAACAGGAGCTGGAGCAGGTCATCCTCCGTTTGGAAAACCACAAAACCGCCCTACGCTATTGCGCTGCCCAAGCCGATTTGGAAAAAGTGGCTGCTGCGCAGCGGGCACAGCAAGACGCAGAAGCCGCTTTGAAACAGCAGGAAAATGTATGCAATGCCCTACCCCAATATGATCTTTTGGTGCAGCAACAGCAAATTGCCCAGCAGCTGCGGGACGAATGGCTGCAATTGCAAATGCAGTCCCTGCCACCAATACCGGATACACCTAAGCTATCTGCACTATATAGCGACAAAACACCGACACAGATTCGGGATTGTGCGCAGGCAGATTTTGACCGTCAAGCAGCATTGGAAAAACGCCGCAAAAAACAAAACGGCGTGATTGCAGGCATTTTGATTGCTTTGGCGGCTGTTTTGGTTGGTGCGTTGATTGCCACAATTTTGATTCCCAGCCTTGACCGCCTGTGGCTGATTCTCTGCGGTATTGCCGCTGCCATCGGCACCGTGGCTACCCTTTCTGTCAGCGCTGTCAAAAATCGAAAACTCCGTAAGGAATTGTTGGCGCTTTATGATTCACATGCAAATCTTAGCCCCAATACATGGGTTGCCGACGGCGAAAAGCAAGCGCTTGTATTGGAACAGTACCAATGCCAACTGGAAGAATACCAGCAGATAGCCCAAGCTTTGAATGAACAGCGTAGGGCGCTGGATCAACGCATTTTCACACTTACCGCAGGAAAGCCACTAAACGAATGGCAAGCGCAGCAAGACGAGAGTTTGGCTGCATGGAGCATATTAGAGGATTGCCGCAAAATTTTTTCACAGCAACAAGCCCACCTGCAAACCCTGCAATCCATGGTTAAAACTGTGGAGAAGCCTCAGCACATGGACACTTTAACCTATTCAGACGGTGAAACGGATTCCCTGCTGAATTCCGCTCGATTTGAACAAAAACAGCTGCAGCAAAAGTTGGGTCAGTACCAAGGGCGCGCAGAGAGTTTGGGTCATCCAGAGCTCATGCGCAGCCGTCTGAATGCCGTAAACCGAAGAATCCATCAACTGGAGGAAACCTACGCCGCATTGGAACTGGCACAAAACGCCCTCACCTCTGCCACAACGCAGCTGCAACGGCGGTTTGCCCCACGTATTTCCAAGCGCGCACAGGAGTTGTTTTCCATGCTAACCAATGGTCGATATCAGCGCATCACCTTGGGCGAGGATTTGACACTGAGTACCGCTGCGGAAAATGAGGACATTTTGCGTTCCTCTCAGTGGCGTAGTGACGGCACCATTGACCAACTGTATTTGGCGTTGCGTTTGGCTGTTGCCGAGGAATTAACGCCCAATGCCCCACTGATTTTGGACGATGCATTGGTACGCTTTGATGACCAGCGTCTATCTAAGGCATTGGATATTTTAAAGGAAGCCGCAAAAGACAAGCAAATCATTCTTTTTACCTGTCAAAATCGGGAGAAAAATCTTCTCGCATAAGAAAAGTGCCTACCATTCGGTAGGCACTTTTTATAATGTATTCCAATTAACCTTTTTCCAAAGCCAAGGTTCTGGTAGTCAAGTCACAAACCTCGGCAGGTCCAAAATACTGAATCGCACCGGGATACACATAGCAGGTCTCCACTGCCCACTTCTCCCTGTTTGCCTCAAAGTACTGGAAGGGCTTGCCGTCCAGCTCTACCAAAGCCTTACGGATAACCGGCTTATCATGACCGTGACGGCGTTCGATGTTCATCATCTTTGTGATGGGCATACCGCCTGCAACCCACTGCTCAGCAGGCTTGCTCAAATTAGACACCTTGGACAAATAGCCGTTAAAGCCATACTGAATCAGCATAAATGCATTGTAGCCCAAGGAGTAGCAATAGTCCGCATCAAAGTTAGACGGGAAAGCACAACGGCCTTCGTAGCCTAAGAAGTGGTGCAACGGGGAGAACTTGCCACTATAAGTACCAGCAGCCTTGCGAGCAGCCAAATTCTCCTTTACCATAGCAGAGAACAGCTTTTCGGACTCAATCAGAGAAACCTGTACATTGCCGTGGGGGTCACGCTCCAAAAATAGCTGCTGCTGAATGGACTCAGGCAAAATAGCAAAAACAGCCATGGACTCCTTGGTCAGACCAGACTCAATAAAAGCATACTTTTCCTGCCAGCTGGGCAGTGCATTGAATACATCTGCCTTGCTGCCTGCCAGCAGCTCGTTGATTTCTGCAATCAACACCGAGAACTCCGGAACGAACTCCACAATGCCCTCTGGGATAATGGCAACACCGAAGTTCCAGCCCTTTGCGGCACGGGCAGCCACAGAATCCGCGATATAATCCGTAATTTGTGCCAAGGACATTTTCTTGGCGGCAACTTCCTCGCCGATTAGACAGATGTTTGGTTGGGTTTGCAGTGCTGTTTCCAATGCCACGTGAGAAGCACTGCGGCCCATCACCTTAACAAAGTGCCAATATTTCTTTGCAGAGTTGGCATCGCGCTCAATATTGCCCACAATTTCACTATATGTCTTAGT
>JAZSAK010000144.1:0-15287 GCA_045601865.1 Faecousia sp.
CTCCATGGCGTAGTTGCCACGACCCTGAGTCTTGGAACGCAGGTCGGTAGCATAGCCAAACATTTCAGCCAAAGGCACATTGGCGTCAACCTGAACAGCACCGGTACGGGTGATCTGACCCAGGATGTTACCGCGGCGAGCAGTGATGTCACCGATAACGGTGCCCATATACTCATCAGGAACAGTGACGCTGACCTTCATGATGGGCTCCAAAATAGCAGGGTTTGCCTTCCGGCAGGCTTCCTTGAATGCCATAGAACCGGCAATCTTAAATGCCATTTCGGAGGAGTCGACCTCGTGATAAGAACCATCGAACAAGGTAACCTTCACGTCCACAACGGGGTAGCCAGCCATAACACCAGCCTCCATTGCGCCCTGAATACCGGCATCGACAGCGGGGATATATTCCTTGGGAATTGCGCCACCGACAACAGCATTGACAAATTCATAACCCTTACCAGGCTCGTTGGGCTCGACACGAATTTTAACATGACCGTATTGACCCTTACCACCGGACTGACGGGCATACTTGGTATCCTGCTCGACTTCCTTGCGGATGGTCTCTTTGTAAGCGACCTGGGGAGCGCCAACATTGGCTTCCACCTTAAACTCACGCAGCAAACGGTCAACAATAATCTCCAAGTGCAGCTCGCCCATACCGGCAATGATGGTCTGACCGGTTTCATGGTCAGTGTAGGTGCGGAAAGTGGGGTCTTCTTCTGCCAGCTTAGACAGTGCAATACCCATCTTTTCCTGACCTGCCTTGGTCTTGGGCACAATTGCAACAGAGATAACGGGTTCGGGGAATACCATGGACTCCAGAATGATGGGATGATCCTCATCACAGAAGGTGTCGCCGGTAGTGGTATTCTTCACACCAACCGCAGCAGCGATGTCACCGGCATAAACAATGTCGATGTCCTCGCGGTGGTTGGAGTGCATCTGCAGAATACGACCCAAACGCTCCTTCGAGCCCTTGGTGCAGTTCAAAACTGTGCTGCCCTTTTCCAAAGTACCGGAGTACACACGGAAATAGCACAGCTTACCAACATAGGGGTCAGTGGCAATCTTAAATGCCAACGCAGAGAAAGGAGCTTCATCGGAAGCAGGACGGAAATCCTCTTCCTCAGTGTCGGGATTCACACCCTTGATGCCCTTTTTGTCCAAGGGGCTGGGCATATAATCCACAACAGCATCCAGAACCTGCTGAACGCCCTTGTTCTTGTAGGAAGTGCCGCAAACCACGGGAACCATTTCATTGGCAATGGTAGCCTCACGAATGGTCTTTTTAATCAACTCGACGGGAACCTCTTCCTCCATCAAAACCATTTCCATGATCTCGTCATTGAAATCGGACAGGGAATCCATTAGTTTCTCGCGGTACTCAGCAGCCAAATCGGCCATATCCTCGGGAATTTCCTCCACACGGACATCCTTACCCAAGTCATCATAATAGACATTTGCCTTCATGGTAACCAGGTCGATGTTGCCCTTGAAGAAAGCCTCGGAGCCAATGGGCAGCTGAATGGGAACTGCGTTGCACTTCAGGCGGTCATCAATCATGGACAGAACGCGGTAGAAGTCCGCACCCATGATGTCCATCTTATTGACATAAATCATACGGGGGACCTTGTACTCGTCGGCCTGACGCCAAACGGTCTCGGTCTGGGGCTCAACGCCACCCTTTGCGCAAAGAACGGTAACAGCACCGTCCAAAACACGCAAGCTACGCTCAACCTCAACAGTGAAGTCAACGTGGCCCGGGGTATCGATGATGTTCAGCCGGCAACCCTTCCAGAAGCAAGTGGTTGCGGCGGAAGTGATGGTAATACCACGCTCCTGCTCCTGCGCCATCCAGTCCATGGTAGCGCTACCGTCATGGGTTTCGCCAATCTTGTAGTTCTTACCGGTGTAGAACAGAATACGCTCGGAAGTGGTGGTTTTACCGGCATCGATGTGTGCCATGATGCCAAAGTTTCTGGTATTTTCCAGGGAATACTCTCTAGCCATTGCTGTGTATCTCCTTTATTACCAACGGAAATGGGCGAATGCCTTGTTGGCCTCGGCCATTTTGTGGACGTCTTCGCGCTTTTTCACGGATGCACCGGTATTGTTGGCAGCATCCAAAATTTCAGCAGCCAAGCGCTCCTTCATGGTGTTTTCGCTACGATTACGGCTATACAGGGTAATCCAGCGCAAGCCCAAGGTCTGACGGCGATCAGCACGAACCTCGATGGGAACCTGATAGGTAGCACCACCAACGCGGCGAGCCTTCAGCTCCACTGCGGGCATAATGTTTTCCATGGCCTCCTGGAATACCTCCAGGCCATTTTTTCCAGTCTTGGCCTCAACAATCTCGAAAGCACCATAGACGACCTTTTGGGCAATGCCCTTCTTACCGTCCAGCATGATGCTGTTGACGAGCTTTGTAACCAGAGTGGAATTGTATTGAGGATCCGGAAGAACCTCTCTTTTGGGAACGTTACCTCTTCTGGGCACTTTGCTTCCCTCCTTCATAATATAATGATTTCATCGGTACTCGAAAGTGAGTCTTTCGTTGTGCCTGGCCAGAGGTTTTATATAAAAACCATCATGGCAAGGCGAAGCCTTGCGAACGGGCTTAGAAATAATCAAAATTAGTGAGAAGTAATCTTACTTCTTGCCGGCCTTAGGCCGCTTTGCACCATACTTAGAGCGGGACTGCATACGGTTCTGTACGCCCTGGGTATCCAGAGTGCCGCGAATGATGTGATAACGCACACCGGGAAGGTCCTTTACACGACCACCGCGAATCAGAACAACAGAGTGCTCCTGCAGGTTATGGCCAACACCGGGGATATAAGCAGAAACTTCCATTCCGTTGGTAAGACGAACACGGGCGATTTTACGCAGTGCAGAGTTCGGCTTCTTGGGGGTGGTGGTACGAACAGCAGTGCACACACCGCGCTTCTGGGGGGAGGGCAAAGTAGTAGCCTTGTTCTCCAAGGTGTTCAAACCTCTTTGCAGAGCGGGAGCAGTGGACTTGTAGGCAACCTGCTTACGGCCATTTTTTACGAGCTGATTAAAAGTAGGCATTCTTTTCTCCTTTCTTGAATTCTCACCTTTTGGTGGGTATTTATTCCACGGAAGCTTCCGTTAGAACCTTATTTATTGATGACGGCTGCCGCCGCCGCGCCTACGTCAATACCGCAGGCGTGTCCGAGCTGTACCATATCGGAAACCCAAACACATTCAATTTTATTTTGCAAACACATGGTCTCCAGCGGCTGTGTAATGGCAGGGTCGGCATTTTGGGCTAAATATACCGTTTTTGCACTGCCCTTCTCCACCGCTTTGCGGAGCTGTTTTGCGCCAACAACGGTGTGAAAACGGCTTAAATCCGCCAAAACACCATAAGAAGGGATTCTACTGTCATTTTGTGTATCCATACAGATTGATATTATACGCACTTTTCAGAAAATGTCAACAAAATTTATGGAAATAATTCTACTTTTTCACGAAAGCACAGCCCCCCATAGCTACAACCCACTATTTATGCAAAAAGAGGACACTGCCAAAGCAATGTCCTCTTTCCTATTCAGGGATTAGTTCAGTTCATAAACATTTTCTTCCGATGAGTCGCTTTCCGCAGTCACGTTGGACTTAAAATCCCGATACGCCATTAAGCCGGAACCGGCAGGAATCAGCTTGCCGATGATAACGTTTTCCTTCAAGCCTACCAAGTGGTCAACCTTGCCCTTAATTGCGGCATCGGTCAGCACCTTGGTGGTCTCCTGGAAGGATGCAGCAGACAGGAACGAATCGGTAGCCAAGGACGCCTTGGTAATACCCAACAGCACCGCAGAAGCGGTAGCCAACTGCAAGTCCTCTTCACCGGCATCAATCCGTGCCTGAACAGCAGCATTGGCATCTTCAAATTCAAAGGTGTCAATCACTGTGCCGGTAAGCAATGCTGTATCGCCGGGATCCTCAACGCGCACCTTGCGCATCATCTGGCGGATGATAACCTCAATGTGCTTATCGTTGATTTCAACGCCCTGTTGACGGTAAACCGCCTGAACAGACTGCACCAAGTAATCCTGAACCGCCTCCACGCCGGAAATACGCAAAACATCCTGCGGATACAGCGCGCCGTCGGTGATAGGCTCACCCTTTTGTACGGTCTTTCCATGCACAACCTTCAAGCCCACAGAATAAGGCACTTGATACACCTTAACCTCGCCATCCTCCGCTGTGACTGTAATGGCACGCAGAGCACTGCGGTGGGTATCATCAATGGAGACAACGCCGGTAATCTCGGAAATCTGCGCCATCTTCTTGGGACGACGAGACTCAAACAGTTCTTCAACTCTGGGCAAGCCCTGGGTGATATCGTCACCTGCAACACCACCGGAGTGGAAGGTACGCATGGTAAGCTGTGTACCGGGGTCACCGATAGACTGTGCGGCAATGATGCCAACAGCCTCGCCCAAGTCCACTTCTTTAGAAGTAGCCAGGTTCATACCATAGCAACGGGCACAAACGCCGTTTCTTGCACGACAAGCCAAAATGGTGCGGATATAAATTTTTTCAATGCCGGCATCTTCGAACTTCTGTGCATCCTCAGGCATCATCATGACATCCTTAGAATGTAGCAGCTCGCCGGTCTGCGGATGCACCACGTCATTGACAGGGTATCGGCCACGGATGCGGTTACCGAAGGAATCCACAACATCGCCGTTCTTGTCGCAAACAGCACCCACCCAAATACCGTTTGTAGTCTTACAGTCGTGTTCCCGAATGATAACTTCCTGGGAAACGTCAACCATACGACGGGTCAGGTAGCCGGAGTCCGCAGTACGCAGTGCGGTATCCGTCATGCCCTTACGCGCGCCTCTACTGCAAATAAAGTATTCCAAAACAGAAAGGCCTTCACGGAAGTTTGCTTTAACCGGAATTTCAATGGTTCGGCCGGTGGTATCCGCCATCAAGCCACGCATACCTGCCAGCTGGCGAATCTGAGCCATACTACCACGAGCACCGGAGTCCGCCATCATGTAGATGGGGTTGAACTCATCCAAATTGCCCTGCAAAGCACCGGTAACATCCGCTGTGGTCTTTTCCCACTGCTCAACCACCAGGCGATAGCGCTCTTCATTGGTAATAAAACCTTGACGATAGAAGTTTTCAATCTCCAAAACCTTACCTTCGGCTTCCTTAACCAACTGGTACTTAATTTCAGGAACCACCATATCCGCAATGGATACGGAGATAGCACCCTTGGTGGAGTACTTATAGCCCAATGCCTTAATGCGGTCCAGCATCTCCGTTGCAATGGTAAAGCCATGGCGACGGATACACTTGTCAATAATCTTACCCAGCTTTTTCTTATCCACCAAGAAGTCCACCTCAAGGTCGAACAGGTGGTCAGGGTTACTGCGGTCAACAAAGCCCAAATCCTGAGGAATCGGCTCATTGTAAATCAAGCGGCCAACTGTGGCATTAATAATGCGATATTGCATTTCGCCATCAATTTCCCTGCCGTAACGAACGCGAATCGGTGCGTGCAGACCCACATCACCGGCAGTGTAAGCAGCAATTGCTTCCTCAACAGAGGAATAGCTGTGGGTGGGTAGGAATTTTGCAACCTGCTTGCCGTTAGCCTTTGCTGCCCTATTGGCTAACAAGAATTCATCTGCATCCACAATTTGACCTGCGGGCAAATCGGTCTCACCTGCATCCGCAACAAAGACCTCCTCTGCACCCTTTTCCGCCTTGCCTAGGCGGGTATAGGTCAGATAGTAAGCACCCAAAATCATATCCTGTGTAGGCACGGTAACGGGCTTGCCATCCTGGGGACGCAACAGGTTGTTGGCAGACAGCATCAGCAGTCTTGCCTCCGCCTGTGCCTCAGCAGACAGCGGTACGTGGATAGCCATTTGGTCGCCGTCAAAGTCGGCGTTAAATGCAGTACAGCAAAGGGGGTGCAGCTTCAGTGCGCGACCCTCAACCAAGATGGGTTCAAAAGCCTGAATGCCCAAACGGTGCAGCGTAGGCGCACGGTTCAGCATAACAGGGCGATCCTTAATGATTTCATCCAGAGCATCCCAAACCTCGGTCTTGCCCTTATCAATCATCTTCTTGGCGGACTTAATGTTGTTTGCCAAGCCATCGGAAACCAGCTTTTTCATCACGAAGGGCCGGAACAGCTCGATTGCCATTTCCTTCGGCACACCACACTGATACAGCTTTAGTTCAGGGCCAACAACAATAACGCTACGGCCGGAGTAGTCAACACGCTTACCCAGCAGGTTTTGACGGAAACGGCCCTGCTTGCCCTTAAGCATGTCACTCAAGGACTTCAGTGCGCGGTTGTTCGCACCGGTAACGGCACGACCGCGACGGCCATTGTCAATCAATGCGTCAACCGCCTCCTGCAGCATGCGCTTTTCATTGCGGACAATAATATCCGGTGCATTGAGCTGAATCAAACGCTTTAAGCGATTGTTGCGGTTGATTACGCGACGGTACAAATCGTTCAGGTCAGAAGTAGCGAACCGGCCGCCGTCCAACTGAATCATGGGGCGGATATCCGGGGGGATGACAGGAAGAACATCCATAATCATCCACGCAGGGTTGTTGCCGGATTCACGGAACGCTTCCACAACCTCCAGACGCTTTACAAGACGCAGCTTTTTCTGTGCGGATGCTGTTTTCAGCTCCTGGCGAAGTTGTGTGGACAGCGTTTCCAAGTCAATCTGCTCCAGCAGCTCCTTGACCGCCTCCGCACCCATGCCGGCTCTAAAATCGTCCTCGTACTTTTCCCGCATATCCCGATATTCTTTTTCCGTCAACACTTGGTTGACTGCCAAGGGTGTATCGCCGGGATCCGTAACAATATAAGCAGCAAAATACAGAACCTTCTCCAAAATCTTAGGGGAAATGTCCAAAATCAAACCCATACGGGAAGGAATGCCCTTGAAGTACCAAATATGGCTGCAAGGAGCTGCCAGTTCGATGTGGCCCATACGCTCACGGCGCACCTTTGCCTTGGTGACTTCCACGCCACAACGGTCACAAACCTTGCCTTTATACTTGATCTTCTTATACTTGCCACAGTGGCATTCCCAGTCCTTGGTAGGTCCAAAAATCTTTTCGCAATACAGGCCGTCACGCTCCGGCTTCAGTGTGCGATAGTTGATGGTCTCCGGCTTCTTAACTTCGCCGAAGGACCACTGCCGGATCATATCCGGCGATGCTATGCCAATTTTAATGGCATCAAAGGTGGCATCTGCCATAACTGCGCCTCCTTACTGTTCATCTGTGTAGGCATCGGAATCATCCGCGCTACCTATCACATCCATAATATCTTCCGGGCTGTCCTCATCGATGACATAGCCAGCTTCCAACACTTCATCTGCGCTGCCAATGATCATATCATGGCTGCGGTCAGCAGTGTATACCAGTTCCTCATCATCCTCTTCATCCTTCAGCTCAATTTCATTGCCCATCTCATCCAATACGCGGATATCCAAACACAGAGCTTGCAGTTCCTTGACCAGAACCTTAAAGGATTCAGGAACGCCGGGCTTGGGTATATTTGCACCCTTAACAATCGCCTCATAGGTCTTGACACGACCGGTGACATCATCGGATTTTACTGTCAAAATCTCTTGCAGCGTATAAGCAGCGCCGTAAGCTTCCAGTGCCCAAACTTCCATTTCACCGAAACGCTGACCGCCGAACTGCGCTTTACCGCCCAAAGGCTGTTGCGTAACCAGTGCATACGGGCCGGTGGAGCGGGCATGGATCTTATCATCAACCAGATGGTGCAGCTTCAAATAGTAAGGATAGCCAACGGTAACCAAATTGTCAAAAGGCTCGCCGGTACGGCCATCGTACAGAACGGTCTTGCCGTCCTCGCGCAGACCTGCCAAAGTCAGAGTCTCACGAATATCCTTCTCGTTTGCGCCGTCAAACACAGGGGTGGCAACATGCCAGCCTAATGCCTTTGCGGCATAACCTAAGTGGACTTCCAAGACCTGACCGATGTTCATACGGGAAGGCACGCCCAAGGGGTTCAAAACCACATCCAACGGAGTGCCGTCAGGCAGGAATGGCATATCCTCTTCCGGAAGCACGCGAGAGACAACGCCCTTGTTACCATGGCGGCCGGCCATCTTATCACCAACAGAAATCTTACGCTTCTGGGCAATATAAACACGAACGGATTTTGTAACACCAGGAGCCAGCTCATCGGAATTTTCCTTAGTGAACACCTTGACATCCACAACAATACCACTTTCGCCGTGAGGCACCTTCA
Organism: Faecousia sp.; assembly: GCA_045601865.1. Taxonomy (GTDB): domain Bacteria; phylum Bacillota; class Clostridia; order Oscillospirales; family Oscillospiraceae; genus Faecousia. The sequence continues at coordinate 8,303 of JAZSAK010000144.1, forward strand.
AGGAGGTGTCACGAACTTCTCTTGCCTTTTCGCCAAAGATGGCGCGCAGCAAGCGTTCCTCGGGAGTCAACTCAGTTTCACCCTTGGGGGTAACCTTACCAACCAAGTAATCACCGGAGCGAACCTCAGCGCCAATGCGGATAATGCCGTTCTCGTCCAAATCCTTCAGCGTATCCTCGCCAACATTGGGGATATCACGGGTGATTTCCTCCGGTCCGAGCTTGGTATCCCGCGCTTCGGTTTCATGCTCTTCAATATGAATTGAAGGAAAGACATCTTCCTTTACAAGGCGCTCATTGGGCAAAATAGCATCCTCGTAGTTATAACCTTCCCAGGTAACAAAACCAATCAGGACGTTCTTACCCAATGCAATTTCGCCGCCGGAGCAGGAAGGACCATCGGCAATAATCTGGTTTTCCTCAACGTGCTCGCCAACCTCTACAATAGGACGCTGGTTGATGCAAGTACCGGCATTGCTGCGGGCAAACTTGGTCAGATGATAGGTCTCTACATCGCCATCATCATACTTAATTGTAATTTCGGTGGCAGAAACTGCCGTAACAGCACCATTCTTCTCTGCCTTCAAGCATACCTCGGAGTCCACCGCAGCCTTATGCTCAATACCGGTAGCAACGATGGGAGGCTCAGTGGTCAGCAGAGGCACAGCCTGACGCTGCATGTTCGCGCCCATCAAAGCACGGTTTGCGTCGTCGTTCTGCAGGAAGGGAATGAAAGAAGTGGCAATGGAAATCATCATACGCGGAGAAACGTCGATATAGTCAATCATCGCTCTATCCACTTCGATAATTTCATTGCGATGGCGGCAGGTAATACGAGCATTTGTCAAGCAGCCATTTTCATCCAGCGGCTCATTTGCCTGACCGATGTAAAAATCATCCTCCACATCTGCTGTCATATAGTCTACTTGCTGCGTAACCTCGCCGGTAGCCTTGTCCACCTTACGGTAGGGTGCTTCCACAAAGCCATACTCGTTGATTTTGGCAAAAGTAGCCAGATAGTTGATCAAACCGATATAGGGACCTTCTGGTGTCTCAATCGGGCACATACGACCATAGTGCGTATAGTGAATATCACGAACGTCAAAGGATGCACGCTCACGGCTCAAACCACCGGGACCCAGGGCGGACAAGCGGCGCTTGTGGGTCAGTTCTGCCAAGGGGTTATTCTGATCCATGAACTGGGATAAGGGAGAAGAACCGAAAAATTCCTTAATCACCGCAGTCACAGGACGGATGTTGATCAGGCTCTGAGGTGTGACAGCATCCAAATCCTGCACAGTCATGCGTTCACGAATAACTCGATCCAAACGGCTAAAACCAATACGGAACTGATTCTGTAACAGCTCACCGACGCAGCGCAGTCTACGGTTGCCTAGATGGTCAATATCATCTGCAACACCAATTCCCATAGCCACACAGTTTAGATAGTTGATAGATGCCATAATGTCATCTACAACAATGTGTTTCGGAATCAAATCATCCATGCGCTCTGCAATGGCATCTGCCCAGCCGTCAGCAGGAACAGTCTCCAGCATTTCTTTCAGCACGCTGAAGCGAACCTTTTCCCGCACACCATATTGTGCCGGATCAAAGTCTACAAACTGAGACATATTTACCATGCCGTTGGAGAGTACTTTAACCTTTTGGTCACCAACTTTAACAGTTGCCTCATTGACACCCTTGCGGCTCAACTCGTGTGCCAGATCCCGGTTGATGAAATCACCGGTCATTGCCAAGATCTCACCGGTCATGGGGTCAGCAATGGGCTCCGCCAATTCCTGACCGGACAGGCGGCTCCAAATGTCCATCTTCTTGTTGAACTTATAGCGGCCCACCTTGCTCACATCATAGCGATGCGCATCAAACAGCAAGCCCTCTAAATGCGCGATAGCGGTCTCCACCGTGGGAGGCTCACCGGGACGCAGACGGCGATAGATTTCCAAAAGGGCCTCCTCGCGGGTCTTGCAGGGATCCTTTTCCAGCGTAGATAGAATTCGCAAATCCTCGCCAAACATCTCCTTAATCTCGGCATCGGTGTTCACACCCATAGCACGAATCAGGCTGGTGATAGGCAATTTACGGTTCTTATCAATGCGCACCCAAAATACATTGGAATTGTCTGTTTCATACTCCAACCATGCGCCGCGGTAAGGAATAACCGTAGCGGTGTAGGTATGCTGATCAGCCTTATCCACCTCATGTCCGTAGTACATGCCGGGGCTGCGCACAATTTGGGAAACAATGACACGCTCTGCACCATTGATAACAAAGGTGCCTCCATTGGTCATAATGGGGAAATCTCCCATGAAGATTTCCTGTTCCTTGATTTCGTCGGTCTCCGTGTTACGCAGACGCACACGAACCTTAATCGGCTTTGCATAGGTAGCGTCCCGTTCTTTGCATTCCTCAATGGTATACTTGGGCTTTTCGTCCATGGAATAATCCAGGAAGGAAAGCTCCAGCTTACCGGAGAAATCGGTAATGGTGCCTACATCCTTGAAAACCTCCCGTAAGCCCTCATCCAAGAACCACTGATAGGAGTCCTTTTGGATTTTGAGCATGTTGGGAATCTCAAGAATCTCATCATACTTTGCGTAGGATTTACGCATGGTCTTGCCGAACATTACGTCCTTGACCATATGGTTCATCACAGCCTTTCTTTCGGCTTTCGCCTGAATGTGTGTAAAATACTGACTTGATACGCTAGGCTCGGTTGTCATTTTGTTTTTGTTTCGCTTGACAACTGTTGCAAACTGTGTTAATATGTTCACGCTGGGTAATGTGTCTATTTTGGCATATTATCGCAGTATGGAAAACCATTTTACACTACTCAGCAACGTTTGTCAATGGTCTTTTTTCAAATTCTTCGGAGCAATGCTCCGTTTTTTTATTTTATTGTGCAAAAAGCGACACTGCTATAAATTGACCCCAAAAAGCCAGAAAATGCTTCTAGCTTTTTGGGGTCACTTCCGTTTAGATACGCTTTTGCAAAAATACTACAGCACCGAATAACCAAAGCTGTTTACCAAAGCATCCAGCTTTCTGCCTTGCTTGCAATATGGGCATTCCCTGCTGTCATAGCTGGCATAGTCCGGCAAATCGCTGACGCTGTATACCGAACGGACGGGATGTCCTGCTACCTCATCCACAGCCCGATAAATTGCTGCAACACCGGCAACCTCACCACCATAATAGCCAATGGCTTCAATCGCACGCTTGGCAGTGAAACCGGTGGTCACCGACGCCATTAGTACCAACACATGCTTGTCTCGAATCATTGGTTGGATATTCTGGCGGAAAATCATTTGGGAATTGGAATTAAACTCCGGCTCCACAACATACAAGGTCTGATGCTGGTTGATGGTGCGAAAACCGCTTTTGGTCAACTCCTCAGCAATGCAGGTACCCAAAACCGCTGTGCCATCCAAGCAGAGAATGGTATCCACAGGGGTATTGTTAATAAAATGGGACACCAGCTCATGCGCGCTGTCTTTCGCTTCGCTCAAACGAGTCTTTGGATATGTAATATCAATATAGTAATTAATATGACTGTGGTTGGTAGCAAAATGGCCTCTGGCATAGCGCAGGGGTGTTTTTCCATGGCGCACAGGTAAATGGGTTAGTTCTAGCATAAGGATTTCCTCCGTGTGTTTAGAATAAAAAAGAAAAGCGCCCTTTCATTCCGGCAGAAGCGTTTTCGCCGGAATCAAAAAAACGCTTTTTTTCATTATAACCTAAAACAAAAGGGATTTGCAAGTGCAAATCCCTTTTGTGTGTCCCAAATTTTTCTATCTATTCTTGTGCAATCTGCTTAAGCTTCAATATTTTTTCATGACGCAGAAACTGTGCTGCAATGATCTTGCAGATTTCTTTTTTCTCAATCATTTCATGCACTTGCGCAAAACTGACCCATTTGGCACAATCGGTTTCCCCGGGTAGCAGTACAATTTCCTCTATGGGGATTTCCCGCTGCAAATGGTAAAAATCATAGAAGGTATGGCAATCGCGATCATCGCCGATTCTCTCAAATTCTGTTTCCTGCGCGCGGATGCCGGTTTCCTCCCATAATTCTCTTGCAATGGCCTGTAAGCTGCCTTCACCTGCTTTCGCCGCACCGCCGGAATTTTCCCATGTGCCGGCAAAGGTTTTTCCCTTTGCGCGACGGGTCATTAGTAAATTCCCCTTTCCGTCTGTCACCCAAACACATACCACCAAGCCATACTCCCCTGCTTTCCATGCATCACCGCGTCGATGTATCCGACCGGTTACATTGCGAGCAGCATCGTAGACATCATTGAATTCCATTGTCTCCTCCGCGCACTTAGTCTAAGGATTCTGCCTTGTCTCGATAAGGGCTATTTAACGGGCTTTCCGTATCTGCCTCTTTTTGATACCGCGCTACCACATTGGCAGCTAAATCCACAGGCAGCAATGTCCCTGCGCCGGCAACACAGCCGCCGGGGCAAGCCATACCCTCCAGTAGATAACCATTGTACTTACCTGCCTTTGCCAGCGTCATCAGCTTGCGGCACTCCCGTAAACCCTCAGCGCGGGCAGTTTTCACTTCCAATTCGGGATTGGTTTGCTTCAGCAAATTGCTCACTGCACCGGCAACGCCGCCGGATACCGCGAAGCCACGGCCGGCTGCCGTTCCTTCGTTTAGGTCAAACATCGGCTCAATGGTTTCAAAGTCGATTTCCTTAGCTTCAAACATACCCTGCAATTCTTCGAATGTCAGCACAAAGTCCACATCGGAGCGAATGTCCTCCCGAATAGCCTCTAGCTTCTTGGCGGCACAAGGACCGACAAATACAACCTTGCATCCGGGGTATTTTTGCTTCATCAGCCGTGCGGTAAACACCATAGGCGTCAAAGTCATGGAAATATTTTTTGCTTCACCCGGGAACAGCTTGTAAATCATGGAGTGCCACGCCGGACAGCAGGAAGTTGCCATGTAGTTCTGCTCGGAAGGCACTTTTTCTAAAAAGTCTTTCGCTTCTTCCACCGTGCACATGTCCGCGCCGATGGCAACCTCCATAATTCTATGGAAGCCAAGCTTTTTCATCGCAGCAATAAACTTACCGGGAGTAGAATGCTTGCCGAACTGGCCGATAAAAGCCGGTGCCACAATGGCAATCACCTTGTCTCCCTGCAGAATGGACTGAATTACCTGAAAAATCTGTCCTTTGTCCACAATCGCGCCAAACGGACAGCTAACCAGGCATTGACCGCAGGCAACGCATTTATCCTGATTGATAACTGCACGGCCGTATTCATCAGACTCAATGGCATCCATGCCGCAAGCAGCCGCGCAGGGGCGTTCCAGATGAATGATGGCATTGTACGGGCAAGCCTTGGCGCACTTACCGCACTTGATGCACTTATCCATGTCAATATGGCTTTTGCCGTTGACAAAGGTAATGGCATCTTTGGGGCATACCTTTTGACAAGATGCCGCCAAGCAGCTTTGGCAGCTTTCCGTTACACGGTATTGTTTTGTGGGGCAAGCATGGCAGGCATAAGGAATGATGTTCACTAACGGCGCCTCATAATACTGCTGGGCAACCGCCGCCGAATCCATTCCCTCGGTCATCAAGTGCCGCGTCTGAATGGGGCGAATATTCAAACCCATAGCAAGCCGCACCCGTTCGCTGGCAATGGCACGTTCCAGAAACACAGACTCTCTATGTAGCGGACGGTCTCCGGGTACAATGATATACGGCAGTTCATCCACGCCTTCATAGCCTTTGCCGGTATACGCCATTCTGGCGACCTCGGTAAAGACTTTTTTGCGAATATCGGTTATCAAAGAGGGAATTCCACGCATTACAGTAATCTCCTAATTACACAAATAACTTTCTCCTTTTTATTATAACCGCTTCCCCAGATTAGTCAAGATACAGATCATTCCTATAAAAGCGGGGCACCTTACAGCGCCCCGCTATTGATTTTACTTCTTGCCGTAATAGGCATTTAGGAACATCTGCTTAATTTCGCTCATCAACGGATAACGGGGGTTGGCGCCGGTGCACTGGTCATCAAATGCCTGCTCCACCATATCATCCAATCGATTCAAAAAATCTGCTTCATCGATGCCATATTCCTGAATGGAGGCTTTGATTCCCACTCTTGCCTTCAGCTCATCAATGGCAGAAATCAGGTTTTCCAGCTTTTCTTCATTGGTATTACCGCCCAAGCCCAAATAGTCAGCAATTTCTGCATAACGCTCTAGCGTATGGGGGTGGTCATACTGAGAGAAGGTGCCCATTTTGACAGGAATCTCCGCTGCATTAAAGCGCAAAACCTCGTTGATCATCAGTGCATTGGCAACGCCATGAGGCAAATGATGAAACGCGCCAAGCTTGTGCGCCATGGAGTGGCAGATGCCCAAAAATGCGTTGGCAAATGCCATGCCTGCCATCGTCGCCGCATTCGCCATATTCTCTCTGGCTCTGGGCGCAGACGCGCCATTATCATAGGCCTCTGGCAGGTTCTTAAAAATCAATTTTAATGCACGCAACGCCAAGCCATCGGTATAATCCGTTGCCAGCATGGATGCATATGCTTCTAGCGCGTGGGTTACCGCATCAATTCCGGATGCTGCGGTTAATCCCTTAGGCGCATCCATCATCATATCCGCATCTACAATTGCCATCTTGGGCATCAGCTCATAATCCGCGAGCGGATATTTTACGCCAGTCTTTTCATCCGTAATTACCGCAAACGGAGTCACCTCGGAGCCGGTACCGGCAGAGGTGGGAATGGCAACAAAGTATGCTTTTTCGCCCATCTTAGGAAATCCGTACACCCTTTTGCGAATATCTACAAAGCGCATTGCCATGTCTTCGAAATCCGCCTCGGGATGCTCATACAGCACCCACATAATTTTGCCGGCATCCATAGCTGAGCCACCGCCTACTGCGATAATCAAATCCGGCTGGAAGGAGCGCATCGCCTCTGCACCC
>JAZSAK010000145.1:0-3023 GCA_045601865.1 Faecousia sp.
AACACCGCCACTCATGCCAATAAGGGCTCTTTTCTGCGCCATAGGAATCACCTGCCTTTCTTGCGTGAGTATTCTATCATATATTCGGCGGGAATGCAATGGGATAGGAATATCGGCAAAACATAATTTGGTCAACAGAAAGAGAACAATATCTGGAGCATTTGGTGTCAAATTACCAAAATTGTCATAATTTTGCAACATTTTTACAAAAAACACAGGTAACAAAATGTAATTTATTGTGGAGAACATCTTGCATTGTGACAGTTATTCTGTTATAATTATTTTATTCTGTGCAAAGGAGAGCGGTATGCTCATGAGAAGAAGGTTTTTCTGTGCAATGTTGGCAATGATAATGCTTTTGAGCATGCTGCCCGAACTGATGCCAAACGCATCTGCGGCGGAAATGGATTTGTCTGAAAATGGCTTGAACATAATTAAAAAATACGAAGGCTACACCAACAACGGTAAGCCCTATTGGGATTATGCCCAGTACTCCATTGGTTACGGCTCCTATTGCTGTGGGCTCGATTTAACGGATCCCAAGAACAAGGAAATTTATGATTATTATATGGCCAATCCCTTAACAGAGCCGCAGGCGGCGCAAAAGCTGCGTGAGGAGCTGCAGGGTCATATTGGCTATGTTAGAACATTCCTAAAAAATCATCCGGATGTAACCTTAAAGCAACACCAATTCGATGCACTGGTTTCCTTTACATATAACTGCGGTCCAAGCTGGACACGGGAGCACGATGGCAATCTGCACAAAGCGGTGGAAGAGGGGAAATTGGGAACGGACCTGATTTACGGCATGCTGCTTTGGGGCAGCGCCGGCGGTGATTTTATTCTGATTTCCCGTCGCCTGTCCGAAGCGAATATGTTTATCAATGGCACGTATCAGCAAGGTGGCTATCCGGCTAATTTTAAGTATGTTTTCTTGGATGGCGCAGGCGGCACAACCCGGTATAAAATTCATGGCTATGATTCCAAAGATGGCAGTGCAGTGAAGTATAATTTCACGGAGATACCCTCCTATACCGATAGTAAGGGCGTTGAGCAAAACTATGTTTTTGACGGTTGGTATACTGCCCGTTCCGGCGGCACAAAGGTGACGAAGCTGGATGGCTCTCTGGCGGATGGCACAGTGCTGTATGCCCACTGGAAAACCGTAGACGGGAAGGATGCAGTGATTCCCGAGCCGCAAACCGGTGTCAGCATAAAGGTTAAAATTGACGGTGTTAATACGGATTTGTCCATACGCAGCGGTCCGGGAACCTATTATGCAAGAATCGGAAAGCTACTCAAAAATGAAGAGGTTGTTATTACCCAAACAGCCAAAAGCAGAGGCGCTCTGTGGGGCAAATTCAGCGGTGGATGGATTCAACTGGACACCTATACGGATTACGATGAAAAGATTGCAAATGCATTGCCCCGGTGGGCAACGGTAACGGCGGATGGTGTCAATGTACGCGCAAGTGCCGGCACATCGGCCACGGCTGTGGGTAAAAAGAACATGGGCGACCAGGTTCAGGTAACGGAATGGACCCATGCCAATAATTTGATGTGGGGCAAAATCGGCACCAATCAATGGATTTGCCTGCAATATGTGGAGTGGAATTCGGAAAACCACAATGCGCAGGTACAGGATGTGACCATTGAAGCCCTGCCTCAAAAGCTTACCTATGTGCAAAAGGCAGAGGGGCTTAATTTGGCAGGCGGCAAGCTTACCGTGACCTATGCCGACGGAATTGTTAAGTCGGTGCCTATGACATCGGCTACAGTAAGCGGCTTTGACAATTCCAGCGTTGGAAAAAATACAGTCACCTTAACCTTTGCAGGTAAGACAGTGACCTTTGATGTGGAGATTATCAAAGCCACAGTTACCTTTAAGGATTACAACGGCAAGGTTATTTCCTCTGCCCAGTACGCGTATGGAGAAACCATACAAAAGCCTGCCGACCCAACAAGACCCAAAGAGGGGAATTTGATTTATCTTTTCCGCGGCTGGAGCGCTGAGGTGTCCGCTACCTGTAAAGGCAGTGTGACCTATACAGCGGTGTATGATTTGTTAGGGGATGTAGACAATAACGAGAAACTTAATGACCGAGACGCTATTTATCTTCTGCGGCATACTTTGTTTCCGGAGCTGTATCCCATAAATGCGTATGCGGATATTAATTTAGACGGAAAAGTCAACGACCGCGACGCTATTTACCTTCTGCGGCACACCCTGTTCCCAGATTTGTATCCACTAAAAACCGTTTAAAACATAAGGTGAAAAAATGAGAAAGACCATTACAATTTTGCTTGTAGTAATACTAGTTGTTACCTTGGCGATGCCTGCTATGGCTGCCGGAAAGACGACTGTTACCATCAGTGCGGATAAAACAACAGCTTATCGCGGCGACTCCATTACCTTTACCGTAAAGGTTTCCGGTGACGGCATGCATACCGCCATAGGCTTACAATTGAGCTATGACACAGCCACTTTTGATTTTATTTCTGCGAAGGCTAGTGCGGCTGACGCGCTAATGAACGATTTTGATACGGCGAAAAAGGTGCTTACCATTGGCTATTCGGAGGCCGGAAAACACAACGGCACAATCGCCACATTTACCTTAAAGGTAAAATCCGGTGCGGCTTTTGCGACTAAGTCTGTTTCGGGTACGCTTACCGTGAAAAACGGCAGTTCCAGTGTATCATCTTCCGTGAAGGCTGCCAGCGTAACCATTGCCTGCAAGCACAGCTTTGGCAGCAGCGCCAAAGTGGATGGCACATACCATCAACGAACCTGCTCCATCTGCAAATATGTGGAGAAAAATAAGCACAATTATGACAACGGCTGTGACAGTAAGTGTAATACTTGTGGAGCAACCCGTTCTGTTTCCCATCAGTTTAAGACGGAATGGTCCAGCACGGATAAGTACCATTACCATGCCTGTAAAATCTGCGGCGACTGGAAAGACACTGCCCAGCATACCCCCGGTGATGCCGCTACAGAGCAGTCTGCACAGACGTGTACCGTT
>JAZSAK010000146.1:0-6188 GCA_045601865.1 Faecousia sp.
GCACATCCCATCAATTTGTTGCCCGTGAGTGTGTTACATTGCTGCATGAGGTTTTGGGCTTTTATCCCAAATCTGCTATGCGTGGTGGAGGTCAAGTCCTATATTTAAAACAGAGTGAGCAAATCTCAGATTTTTTAACATATTTGGGTGCGCCGATTGCAGCAATGGGCATTATGGAGGCGCGCTTGGAAAAGGAACTAAATAATCGTGTCAACCGGCGTTGCAATTGTGATGATGCGAATACAACCAAAGTGGTAGAAGCAGCGCAAGAGCAGCTGGCTGCTATCCGCATTATTCAGGAAAACGGTTTGGAGAATAAATTACCGCCTAAGATTCAGCAGGCATATATTGCGCGTTTGGAGCATCCGGCAAGCTCGCTGTCTGAGCTTGCGTCTATGATGAATCCGCCGATTTCCAAGCCCGCCATGAATCATCGGATGAAAAAGTTGGTAGAATTTGCAAAGGAGGCTGTAAAATGAGTTTTGTACATCTTCATGTTCATACAGAATACAGTCTTTTAGACGGCGCATGCCGGATAAGCGGCATGATGGACCGGGTTAAAGAAATGGGGCAGAACGCCATCGCCATCACAGACCATGGTGTCATGTATGGCTGCATTGATTTCTACAAGGCAGCTAAGGCAGCCGGTGTGAAACCGATTATCGGCTGTGAGGTCTATGTTGCACGCCGTGGCATGGAAGATCGCGTACACGGTGTAGATAATTCCCCATATCACCTGGTTTTGTTATGTGAAAATCGTAAGGGCTATGAGAATCTATGCTACATGGTTTCGGAGGCATTTACCCGTGGCTTTTATGGCAAGCCGAGAGTGGATATTGACCTGTTAAAACAGCACCACGAGGGTCTTATTGCCCTTTCAGCCTGCCTGGCAGGTGCGATTCCCCAGCATTTTCTGGTTGGGGATTACGATTCTGCCAAGGCATATGCACAGCAAATGGCAGAAATTTTTGGGGAAGATCATTTCTATTTGGAGCTACAGGACCATGGCTTAGAGGAGCAACGGCCTGTTAATCAAGGCGTTATGCGCCTTGCCAGAGAGACAGGCTTACCCTTGGTGGTTACGAATGACGCCCATTATTTACGGCAAGAGGACGCCACGATGCAGGATGTGCTCTTGTGCATCCAAACCGGCGAAACCGTGGACAACCCCAACCGTATGAGATTTGAGACAGAGGAATTTTACCTAAAATCGGAGCAGGAGCTGCGTTTGCTGTTCCCAAATTGTGATGAGGCGTTTGACAATACGGTAAAGATTGCAGATATGTGTAATTTGGACTTTACCTTCCATGAATACCATTTACCGTCTTTTCCCGTTCCGGAAGGCTATACCAACGAGGAATACTTTCGCAAGCTTTGCTATGAAGGATTTTCAGCACGTTATAAGCAGCCTTCGCAAGTATATATTGACAGACTGGAGTATGAAATTGATGTCATTAGCCGCATGGGCTACGTGAACTATTACCTTATTGTTTGGGATTTTATTCGTTATGCCAAGGAATCCGGCATACCTGTAGGACCGGGGCGTGGCAGCGGAGCAGCTTCCATTGTCGCATATTGCCTGCATATTACAGAAGTAGACCCCATGAAATATGCATTGATTTTTGAACGTTTTCTGAATCCTGAGCGTGTCAGCATGCCGGATTTTGATACGGATTTCTGCCAAGAACGGCGCAGTGAAGTCATTGACTATGTTATGCGCAAATACGGTGCTGACCATGTTGCGCAGATTGCTACCTTTGGTACTATGGCAGCCAGGGGAGCGATTCGCGATGTGGGCAGAGCACTGAATTTTTCTTATGCTGAAACAGATGTGGTTGCCAAGGCTGTACCCAACGAACTGCATATCACCTTGGACAAAGCATTGGAAATGTCTGCACAGCTTAAAGCGATGTATGATGAGGACGAGCGTGTCAGAAAACTGATTGACACAGCACGATGCATGGAAGGCATGCCGAGAAATACATCTACACACGCAGCTGGCGTCGTAATTACGGCAGAGCCGGTCTGTAGCTATGTCCCGTTAAGCCGTAACGATGACACCATTGTTACCCAGTATACCATGACCACGATTGAGGAACTTGGTTTACTGAAGATGGACTTTTTGGGACTGCGCAATCTAACTGTTATCGAGGATGCACAAAGAGAAATCCGTAAGCGACTTCCGGATTTTAATATAGAAAAGGTTCCGGATGATGACCCTGAAACCTTTGCTATGCTGGCAGAGGGAAAAACCCAAGGCGTATTCCAGCTGGAGTCTGCGGGTATTACCGGTGTGTGCGTTAACATGAAGCCGACCTCTATTGAGGACATGACTGCTATCGTTGCGCTGTACCGCCCCGGACCTATGGATTCAATTCCAACCTTTATTGCCAATAAGCTGGATCCGAGAAAAATCACTTATAAGACGCCGTTGCTTGAACCCATTTTGAAGGTTACCTATGGGTGCATTGTTTATCAAGAGCAGGTGATTGAGATTTTTCGTAGTCTGGGCGGCTATACCATGGGTCAAGCGGATAATATTCGCCGAGCAATTTCTAAAAAGAAACTGAATGTTATTGAAGCCGAGAGAAAGGTGTTTGTCTACGGGGATGAACAGCAGGGTATTTGCGGTTGTGTAGGCCACGGGATTTCAGAAAATGTTGCTCAATCGCTGTACGACGAAATTGTTGCTTTTGCGAACTACGCCTTTAACAAAGCACATGCTGTTTGCTATGCTGTCGTATCCTACCAAACGGCATATCTGAAGTGCCACTTCCCAAAAGAATATATGGCTGCGCTAATGACGTCAGTGCTGGATTCGGCAAACAAGGTGTCCGGCTACATTGCAGAGTGTAAAGGCATGGGGATTCCTGTTTTGCCACCGGATATCAATCACTCAGATGACCCGTTTACTGTGGATGGAAATGCCATTCGGTTTGGTCTTGGTGCAGTGAAAAATGTTGGACGTGGTCTGATACGCAGCGTGGTCGCGAAACGCAATGAGGATGGTCAGTTCAAATCGTTGGAGGATTTTCTCCGGCGAATGGGCGACGGGGAATTAAACAAGCGTGCTGTTGAAAATCTTATCAAATGTGGCGCAATGGATTGCTTAGGCAATCGCCGCAGTGAGCTTTTAGCGGTTTATGACACCATGATGGATAGCGTGTCTGCAACACGCAAGAAAAACATAGACGGGCAAATGGGCTTGTTTGAGATGCTGGAGGAATCGGACAAAGCGACTGCAATCCCGATTCCATCCTTACCGGAAATAAATCGAAGTGAATTAATGGCAATGGAAAAGGAGACTACGGGAATTTATTTATCCGGACATCCTATGGATGACTACCGCCCGTACCTGAAAAACAGCAAGGTTATTCCAATTGGAATGCTTTTAGACGAGGAGAGCAACTATAAGGACGACCAAATCGTCAGTGTCGCCGGTGTTGTGCAAGCCGTTAAAATGAAAACCACAAGAAATAATTCCATGATGGCCTATGTCACTTTAGAAGATGATACCGCGGCAATGGAAATGTTAGCCTTTTCTAATGTATTAAATCAGCATGGCGCCTATCTTAAGGATAATAACGCGGTTGTGGTAAATGGCCGACTTTCCATACGTGACGAAAAAGAACCGCAGATCATTATTAATCAGGTTCGTCCTATCTCTGATATTACGCAGGAGACTGTGCTTCAGCCGATGCAGGGAGACGAACCGGCTGTGCTGACTGGCACGCTATATCTTCAGCTACCCACAGAGGCTGACCCAAGATATAAAAAGGTTCGTGCAATTGTGAACATGTTCCCGGGAAATTCTGTGGTCAAGCTGTTTTTTGCGGATAACCGTACACTGCGCGGCACCCAGGCGGCGTTGGATACGAGAATGCTCAACGAACTGAAGCAATTACTTGGCGAGGCAAATGTTGTGGTGAAATAGCTTTCCTTTTTTGCAAATATGTGATAAAATATACGCTTGAGGAGGTGACTGCTGTGAATCGGAAATGGATACTGCTATTATTGCTTGCGGTATTTCTCTGTTTAGCCGGCTGCAGTAGTACCGTATATGAGATGTATCAGCTGCCAAAGCGTTCTGAGCAATTCGCAAACTTGCAGACCGTTATGGATGAGGTTATGGTCGGATTGGAATATAGCGCACCGCTATCGGGAGAAAACCAGCAAACGGTGCAGATGGCTGACCTAAATGGCGATGACAGCATGGAATACATTCTCTTTGCCAAAGGCACCTCTGATAAACCGCTGCAAATCTTTATTTTCTCAAGTGAGGGCGATCAATTTACCCTTTTAGACACGATTTCCTGCAATGGTTCTGCATTTGAACAGGTAGAGTATATTCAAATGGACAATCGACCGGGGTTGGAAATTGTAGTTGGACGACAGGTGAGTGAGCAGGTGTTGCGCTCTGTATCGGTTTATACCATGGTTAGAGACAGCATGGAGCATTTGCTTGCTGCAAATTATTCCAGGTTTATTTGCTGCGATTTGAATCGTGACAGCAGCGATGAGCTTTTGCTCCTTCGTCCGGGCACTTCCGACGCAGACAGCGGTGTTGCAGAACTGTTTGCAATTAAAGACGGTAAAATTTTACGTTCCACAGAGGTTTTGATGTCTGCTCCTGCAGAAAAAATTAAACGTATTATTTTAGGAAAGCTCCATGACGGCGTGTCAGCGGTTTTTGTCGCCAGCGATGTTGACGGCAGTGCGATTGTCACAGATATATACGCGTTGGTGGATGATAAGCTTATTAATGTAGCCTTTCAAAATGAATTGGGAACAAGCGTAAAAACCCTTCGTAATTATTACGTATATGCCGATGATATTGATAATGACGGCATTTTGGAGCTGCCAAGCTTGATTGATATGCATGCACTACCAAAGCAGACTGTTTCAGAAAATCAGCATATTATCCGCTGGTATGCGATGAAATCTGATGGCAGCGAAGTAAACAAAATGTATACCTACCACAACTTTATGGGTGGCTGGTATTTGGAATTAGACAGTGATTTGGCATCTAAATTCACAGTTATACAATTGGGTAATGCCTTTGAGTTTCACATTTGGGATAAGGAAAATAATCGAGCTGAAAAACTGCTGACCATCTATGCTTTAACCGGCCAAAAACGTGAGGAGCTTGCGATGGAAAACAACAGATTTGTAGTATATCGAGGCGAATCAACCGTGTATGCAGCGAATTTGGAAGGCGTATCGTCCATGTATGATATAACAAAAGAGGGGATAACATCTTCGTTCCATTTAATCTTGCAGGACTGGAAAACAGGTGAGACATAAGGGGTGTCGATATGAAAAAGGTATTGATTCTTGAAGACGAGGTTAACATTCGCAGCTTTGTTGTGATTAACCTGAAACGCGCCGGCTATGATGTCATTGAAGCCGGTACTGGCGAAGAAGCGTTGGAAAAGCTGCAAAATATTCCGGACATCGGTGTGGCAATTCTTGACATTATGCTGCCCGATATTGACGGATTTGAGGTGTGCCGTCGTATCCGTGCCACCAGTACAAAGATTGGCGTAATTATGCTCACTGCCAGAACGCAGGAAATGGATAAAGTTACCGGCCTTATGACCGGCGCAGATGACTATGTAACGAAGCCATTCTCTCCTGCAGAATTGACAGCGAGAATTGATGCGCTTTTTCGCCGACTGGGCGGTGACAAAGCTGCGGCAAGCGAGCTGTTGACCCAAGGACCATTTGTTATGAATACACGCAACCATACTTTAGAAAAAAATGGATTGCGTATTCGACTCACGCAGGTGGAATATGCGATTATTAAGCTCTTTATGCAAAATCCCGGTCGTGCGTTGTCCAGAGAGGAAATTCTGTCTGCAGTTTGGGGCAGGGAATATGAGGGCGAGCTGAAAATTGTGGATGTAAACATTCGGCGTCTTCGCATTAAGGTTGAAGACGATGCTACTTTGCCGGAATACATAACCACAGTCTGGGGTTATGGCTATAAATGGGGGCATTGATGCGTCGATAGGGAGAGAGGCATGAAAAAAGTAAGTGGCTTAAAAAAACGCTGGCTCAGGAATACAGTCGGTATAGTATTTGCATTGGGAATGGTTTGTGTGCTAGTGGTTACTTTTGCATTCTCTGCGTATTACTATTCCACGATGGAATCTGACATGCGTTATCGCGCAAAGATAACAACTGAC
>JAZSAK010000147.1:0-8059 GCA_045601865.1 Faecousia sp.
CGAATAAACCACCTTCACGCCCTTGATTCCACGCTTAGCGCACTCCTTACGCATAACACGTGCCAAACCGCAACCTGAGGTTTTGGAAATGTCTGCAACGCGGAAATCCGTAGGGTCTAGTTTATTGCCCGTACCCATACAGCTGATAATGGGCACATTGGCCTGCTTTGCCCGGGCAATTAACGACAGCTTTCCTGTAACGGTATCGATGGCATCCAGCACATAGTCATACTGAGAAAGGTCGAATTCCTCTGCCGTTTCCGGCAGATAAAAGGTTTTATGGGTGCGTACAACAATAGATGGGTCAATGTCGCCAATGCGCTGTGCCGCCACATCCACCTTATATTGCCCCACAGTGGAGTGCAGCGCCAAAATTTGGCGGTTGAGATTCGTCAGGCTTATGGTGTCATTGTCAATCAAATCCAAGTGCCCCACGCCACTGCGTGCAAGCGCTTCTGCCGCATAGCCGCCAACGCCGCCCAAGCCAAACAAAGCAACATGGGCATTGCGCAGCTTATCTAACGCATCGTCACCCAATAAGATTCGGGTGCGGGAATATTGGTCAGGCATGGCGTTACACCTTTTCAATTGCCTGCTGCAAATCAGCAATCAAATCCTGTGCATTTTCCAGGCCGCAGCTCAAGCGAATCAAATCTGCGCCCACACCGGCGGCGTTCAGCTGTTCATCGTTCATTTGGCGGTGGGTTGCACTGGCAGGATGCAAACAGCAGGTGCGGCTGTCCGCTACATGGGTTTCAATGGAACCCAGCTGCAGGTGCTTCATAAAGACCTCTGCCGCTTTTCTGCCGCCCTTTAGACCGAAGGAGATGACTCCGCAGGAGCCATTGGGCATATATTTCTGTGCCAAATCATAATACTTATCGCCTTTTAACCCGCAGTATTTCACCCAGGCGACTTTCTCATTGCCCTGCAAATACTGGGCGATGGCTTGGGCATTCTCGCAATGCTGGCGCATCCGGAAGGGCAGGCTCTCCAAACCCAAATTCAAATAGTAGGCGCTTTGAGGGCTTTGTACGCTGCCCAAATCCCGCATCAGCTGGGCGGTACACTTGGTAATGAACGCACCACCTAAGCCGAAACGCTCTGTATAAGTGACGCCATGATAGCTATCGTCAGGGGTGCACAAGCCGGGAAATTTGTCAGGATAAGCAGACCAGTCAAATTTTCCGCTGTCTACAATGCAGCCGCCAACAGCGCTGGCGTGCCCGTCCATATATTTGGTGGTGGAGTGGGTCACGATATCCGCACCCCATTCAAAGGGACGGCAATTGACGGGGGTGGCAAACGTATTATCCACAATCAGTGGCACGCCGTTTTTATGGGCAACTCGGGCAAACTTCTCAATATCCAGCACAGTCAGCGCAGGGTTGGCAATGGTTTCACCGAACATCAGCTTGGTGTTGGGGCGGAATGCAGCATTCAGCTCATCTTCGCTGCTGTCGGGGTCTACGAAAGTAACATCGATACCCATGCGCTTCATGGTGACACCGATTAGATTAAAGGTACCACCATAAATAGCAGTGCTTGCCACAATATGGTCACCACAGGAAGCGATATTAAACATGGCATAGAAGTTGGCAGCCTGACCGGAGCCTGTGAGCATGGCGGCTGTGCCGCCTTCTAAAGCGGCGATTTTGGCGGCCACTGCGTCGCAGGTGGGATTCGCCAGGCGGGAGTAGAAGTAGCCCTCTGCTTCCAAATCAAACAGCTTACCCATATCTTCCGAGGTGGCATATTTAAAAGTAGTGCTTTGCACAATGGGAATTTGGCGAGGCTCGCCGCTTTTGGGGGAGTAGCCCGCTTGAATACACAGGGTTTCTGTGTGAAGTTTCTTATCCATAATGGTTCACCTCAAAGTAAAATCTATGGGGTTATTGTACCCCTTGGGACGGTTTTTGTCAATGAAAAGGCACATTCCTAAGAAACGGAGGAAAGGGTTCTTCGCTTTTTCTTGCAATTGGATGTAATTTAGAGTATGATAAACAAAAGGAGCTGAGGTTATGCAGCTATATATTAAGCAAAGGGTATTTTCTTGGTCGGATACGTACGATGTTTTTGACGAGAACGGAGAGCCCCGCTATTATGTCCGGGGGAAAGTATTTTCTTTGGGCCATCAAATTCATGTCTATGACAAGCATTCCGGCAAGGAGGTGGGCTCTATCCACCAACAGCTACTGACCCTTTTGCCCAAATTTGAAATTGTGATAGACGGCAAAGTTGTGGGCACCATCAGCAGAGAATTTTCCTTCCTGCGCCCTCGCTACCATGTGGATTTTCAAAACTGGGAAGTGGAAGGCGATTTTCTCGGCTGGGATTATACTGCCCGCAGGGGAGACATCGTTGTACTGACCGTTACCAAGGAGCTATTCACATGGGGAGATACCTATGTATTGCGCTATGACAATCCTGCCAACGAAATTCCTGGCTTGCTGCTGACTTTGGCAATTGATGCCGCTAATTGCGACGACGACTAAGGAGAATCCCATGGAGAAAATTACAAGCTTTACCATCGACCATATTAAATTGCAGCCCGGACTGTATGTGTCCCGCAAGGACAAGGTAGGTGCCGAAACGGTTACCACCTTTGATTTGCGGCTTGTCAGCCCCAACGAAGAGCCTGTGATGAATACTGCGGAGATGCACACCATTGAGCATCTGGCAGCTACCTATTTGCGAAACGAACCCAATTGGAAGGAAAAGGTGCTGTACTTCGGCCCTATGGGCTGCCGCACTGGGTTTTATCTGCTGTTGGCTGGTAATTATGAAAGCAAGCAGGTTTTGCCGCTGGTAAAAGCTTGCTTCCGCTTTGTTGCAGATTTTGACGGCGAAGTACCTGGAGCATCTGCCAAGGACTGTGGGAATTATTTGGATATGAATTTACCTATGGCAAACTACTGGGGCAGGCGCTATGGCGCGCTGCTTGCCAATATCACCGAAGACCGATTGGTCTATCCGGAATGAGGGAAAGTATATGAAACTGGGAATCATTGGCGCTATGGCGGTGGAAATCGCCACGCTGAAAGAAAATATGGAAAATCTTCGCGCATCCACACGGGCGAATATGGAATTTTGTGAGGGCACGCTCCAAGGGATGGATGTCGTTCTGGCGCAATGCGGCGTGGGCAAAATAAATGCTGCCATGTGCACCCAAATTCTCATTGACTGCTATGGTGTTACCCACGTGGTGAACACCGGAATTGCCGGTTCCTTGCATGCAGATTTGGATATTGGAGATTTGGTAATCAGTACGGATGCCATTCACCACGACTTTGATTTGCGTTTTTGGGACAGACCTATCGGACAAGTGCCGGGAATGGACGTAACAGCGTTTCCTGCGGATGATGCGCTGCGCCGCTACGCCTTTGATGCAGCGGAGCAGATAAATCCATGTCATACAAAGCAGGGAAGAGTGGCCAGTGGTGACCAGTTCATTTGCTCCAAAGAGCAAAAGGATAGAATCATTGCCGATACGCAGGCGCTGTGCGCCGAAATGGAGGGTGCAGCCATCGCCCATACTGCCTATCGAAATGGTGTTCCGTTTGTGATTATACGTGCTATTTCTGACAAAGCGGACGACAGTGCCGAAATGGACTATCCAACCTTTGAAGCGATTGCCGCAGAACGCTGTGCTAACGTTACTATGGAATTGGCAAGGGCACTCAGAAAGACAATTTCCGTATAAAAAAGAGCATTGCAATCTTGACGATTAGAAAATAATGTGATATTATCTCATAGACGCTGGTATGGTGGAACAGGTAGACACAAGGGACTTAAAATCCCTCGGAGTAAAATCCGTACCGGTTCGATTCCGGTTACCAGCACCAAAAACGCCGACCCTTTTGGGGTCGGCATTTTTGGTATTGTAAGAAGGCGGAATTGGAGCAACCTAAATGCGTTCTCGCATGTGGAAAATATTCTCAGCAAGCTCTTCACACCATTCCCTGAGGCGATATCTTGTCCGCACTCGGATGATAACCGGCTTCCATTTCCCGCATTCTTCACAAAGCTCTGGTGCCCTTGTCATTATAAACTTTTTCTTTGCATCATTTGACCTTGTAATTTTGTTATAGCAGTCCGCACAGAGTTCTGACATACCATCACCTCAGTGACAGTATAGCAAATATGCATTGCAAATGCAATGCATATTTTCGAAATAATATATTATACTATTATAGCAATACAAATGTATTGCGAGGTTGATGATATGGGGAAATTTAAGATTCCAACAACACCGCCGACAACCAATAAAACAATTCGTTTTCCCAATGATATTGTTGAAGAGGTTGAAAGAGCAATTAAGGGGAAAGAGTGTACATTCTCTGCCTTTGTGATTGCGGCTGTACGCGAGGCAATTGATGATTTGAAGAACGAATAAAAGCAGGAAAGCAACCGCTTTCCTGCTTTTCCTATTATCCTTCTTCAACTACGATTTCCTTTAATTCCAAACCGGGGTTGCGGCGGCAGATGAAGTCAATTGCCCAGTAGCTACTGAACACCAGCAGGCTTCTGCCGCGATAATCCTCCAAAAGCTCCGCATCACTGCCCAAATTCAAATCTTGCAGGTTACCGGAATAACTGTCAATCAAGCGGATTTCTTCGTAGGGTAGGTTCTCCATGCGCAAGTCCACGCCATACTCGTTTTTCATCCGGTACTGGAACACATCAAATTGCAGTGTGCCCCCAGCGCCGACGATAACCTCTTCCATACCGGAGTTGGGGACTTTAAAAATCTGAATGGCACCTTCCTGCGCAATCTGTTCTGTGCCTTTGACAAACTGCTTGCGTTTCATAGAATCCTTGGCGGAAACGCGGCAGAAGTGTTCTGGGGCAAAGGTGGGAATGCCGGAATACTGGAATTTCTTTCCCGGCGTTGTAATGGTATCGCCGATAGCAAAAATACCGGGGTCGAACACGCCAATGACATCGCCTGCATAGGCTTCTTCCACAATTTCCCGTTCCGCCGCCATGAGCTGTTGGGGCTGAGAAAGCCGTAGCTTTCTGCCGCCTTGCACATGATAATACTCGGTGTCCCGTTGGAACTTGCCGGAGCAAATTCGCATAAACGCCAGGCGGTCGCGATGCGCCTTATTCATATTCGCCTGGATTTTAAAGACAAACGCGGAGAAATTGGGGTCAAAGGTGTCCACTTCACCACAATCGGAAACACGGGACAGAGGAGGGGGCGTAAGCTTCAGGAAGTTTTCCAAAAACGGCTCAATGCCGAAATTGGTTAGCGCAGAGCCAAAAAATACCGGAGAAAGCTGACCGTTTCGCACTGCTTCCATATCCATTTCCCGTCCGGCGGACAGTAGCTCCACATCGTCAATAAGCTGTTGATGCTTGGCTTCGGAATCCAGCAGTTCGGCAACCGCACTGTCATACAAGTCAATTTCCCGTTTGTCAGCCTTTGCTTTGCCGTTCACGCCGGAGAAAAACAGCAGCTGGCTTTTTTCTCGGTCGTAAACACCCTGAAAATCCTTGCCAGAGCCGATAGGCCAGTTCATGGCATAGGTTTCTATTCCCAGCTCCCGTTCCACCTCATCCAAAAGGTCAAAGGGGTCTTTGGTTTCTCTATCCATCTTGTTGATAAAGGTAAAGATCGGAATGTGGCGCATGGCACAGACCTTAAAAAGCTTCCGCGTCTGCGGCTCAACACCCTTTGCACCGTCAATGACCATAACGGCAGAGTCCGCTGCCATAAGCGTACGGTAGGTATCCTCAGAAAAATCTTGGTGACCCGGGGTATCTAGAATATTAATACAGAAACCGCCGTACTGAAACTGCATAACAGACGAGGTAACAGAAATACCACGCTGTTTTTCAATTTCCATCCAGTCGGAGGTGGCGGCGCGGGAATTTTTCTTGCCCTTAACAACACCTGCCTGGGCAATTGCACCGCCGTACAGCAGGAATTTTTCGGTTAAGGTGGTTTTACCGGCGTCGGGGTGAGAAATAATGGCAAAGGTTCGACGGCGGCTGATTTCTTCTACTAAATTAGACATAATTTCCTCCGTAAAATAAGCAAATTAAAAACAATCGGAGCAATCTAAGGCGGGAAATGATAACGCATAACTGCCTCCAAAATATACAATGCATAACAAATCAATTTAGTTTACCATATTTTTCCCCAAGATACAAGGGAAAAATGCAATGGCACCGAAACTGCGGGGAATTTAAGATTTTATGCTAATTAAAACGGGTATTAAATCTTAAAAACGGAAAACCTAAGAAAAGATTCCCCATATAAGGCTTAAACTTTATAAGCAAAGAAAATACCGATCATCAAACAGATGATCGGTATTTTGTTATCTCACGCTGTTTGCGTAAAAATTCGCTAAAGACATTACGCTTTGTGATGCGGATATTTTTATAAAAGAGTTAGGCCTTACCAGCGCAGCCCAACACATTGATTAGCTTGTGACGGACCAGTTCCTTGATGTTAGCACGAGCAGGCTTCAGATACTCACGGGGGTCAAACTTGCTGGGCTCATCATTGTAGAACTTACGGATTGTGCCGGTCATAGCCAAACGCAGGTCAGAGTCAATGTTGATTTTGCAAACAGACAAAGCGGCAGCCTTACGCAGCTGTTCTTCGGGAACGCCGATAGCGTTGGGCATCTTGCCGCCGTTGGCGTTGACCATTGCCACATACTCCTGAGGAACGGAAGAAGAGCCGTGGAGAACAATAGGGAAGCCGGGCAGACGGCGGGTTACCTCTTCGAGTACGTCGAAACGCAATGCAGGAGGTACCAAAATGCCTTGCTCGTTGACAGTGCACTGTTCGGGAGTGAACTTATAAGCGCCGTGGGAAGTGCCAATGGCAATTGCCAAAGAGTCACAGCCGGTGCGGGTTACGAATTCCTCTACTTCTTCAGGACGGGTGTAGGAAGCGGCCTCAGCAGAGACGTTAACCTCATCCTCAATGCCAGCCAAGCTGCCCAGCTCAGCCTCAACTACGACACCGTGGTCATGTGCATACTCAACTACCTTCTTGGTGATTTCAATGTTTTCCTCAAAGGATTTGGAGGAAGCATCAATCATAACAGAAGTGAAACCGCCATCGATACAGGACTTGCAGGTCTCAAAGCTATCGCCGTGGTCCAAGTGCAGAGCGATGGGAATTTCAGGACATTCAATAACAGCGGCCTCAACCAGCTTAACCAGATAAGTATGGTTTGCGTAGGCACGAGCACCCTTGGAAACCTGCAGAATAACGGGGGCGTTTTCTTCTTTGCAAGCCTCTGTGATAGCCTGCACAATTTCCATGTTGTTGACATTGAAAGCGCCAATCGCGTAGCCGCCATTGTATGCCTTCTTAAACATTTCAGTAGTAGTTACAAGAGCCATGGGAAACATTCCTTTCTTATTCAGTGGCATGTGCCACATTTCTTCAGAAAACATTATACCATAATATTTTGGTTTTTCAATAAAAATATTTGCAAGCACGGAATTTGTTGGAAAAAATTGATTTTGGTATTAAGGGAGCTTTTTGTGAAAATATTTGAAATAACTATTTACCTTTGACTGAAAATACAGTATAATCGAAAACGAAAATAATTCCCCAAATTAACTACAAGGAGTGCTTAGAAATGAAAATGTCCCCCCTGCAGCTGGCAAGATACCAGTATAATCCCAAATTGCCGGGTATGCTTAGAAATGGCATTTCCGAGATTTGCGTTCGCGATGGAAACCCTACCGAAAGTGTAGCGGATCAAGAGAAAATCAAGGCGTTGTTCCCCAATACCTACGGCAAGAATGAGATTACATTTCAAATTGGTAAGAATACTTCCGAGGCTAAGAAGCAGGTTGTCGGCGTTATCCTCTCCGGTGGTCAGGCCCCCGGCGGACATAATGTAATCTGTGGTTTGTATGATGCATTAAAGGCAACCAATCAGGATAATGTGCTGTACGGCTTTAAGGGTGGTCCCAGTGGCTTGCTGGAGGATAGCTATGTGATTTTTGATGATGCATACATCAATCAATTCCGTAATACCGGTGGATTTGATATTATCGGATCCGGTCGTACCAAGCTGGAAAC
>JAZSAK010000148.1:0-5206 GCA_045601865.1 Faecousia sp.
GTGAAACCGAGCGTTTCATCAGCAATTTCAATGCCGATATTTGTCTTTTTTCTAGCAGAGGCTACACAGAAAGCGGAATGATTACAGATTCCTCTGACAGAGAAGTTAGCGCCAAAAGAGCGATGCTGCAAAATGCCACCACAAGCTACTATTTGGCCGACACCAGCAAATTGGGAAAGAAATTTGCATTCAATGTTTGCTCGCTGAACAATATTGCCGGCATCATCGATGAACTCTAATGGCTGAGCTGCACCCTTTCGGGGGTGCAGTTTTTAATATATACGCACCTCAAACACGCGAGCCATCGGATCACCATTGGTAGCGAGAACTGTGATTTTCACCTCATCGCACAGAACAGGCTCAAATTCGATTCTGTTCATCCGTTGGAAATTGTCGATTACAGTTTTCCTGGAAACCATCTGTCCTTTGTAGAAAAGCGCTACTTCGTAATCTTTCACAAGCTCTTTAGGGATACCGATAATCTGCTGTTTTTGACGAATGGAAGATAAGGTAATCTTCTTATCAATTTGGAAATTGGAATCAAATGTAATTTGTACGGTGCTAATCTTGTGCACACCTTCCAAAGCAAGGTTAATCCACGGAGAATTATATTTATCAACCGGTGCGCGCCATTGATTGCTGGTTTCGCCAATCTCTCGTGTGACACCGTTAACAATGCTATCAGCACAGAATCCATCTTCTGCAGATGATGCTGTTACTTGTGCATTGCGGGCAATGTCCTGCGAATCCTGGTTTGCTAAATCACACAAATAGCAATCATCCTTTATAAGCTGCTGCTGAAGCTTTTGGATATCAATATTGCGAATATTCGTTTCGTTCTTCTGGGTTAGAATTGCCGCAGCCGTTCCAATGGCTTGTCCGCCAATGGCACAAGTTCCCATCACACGGGTGCTGGACATGCCAAGCTTTGTAGCACCCATACACCGACCGCCAACAAACAGGTTATCAAAATCTTTTACACAATAAGACCGGTAAGGAATATCATAAGCGCCGGGGAAATGATAGGAAACCGTGGGAACATGGTCAAAATCAAACAGATCAAATCTATGGTCATCCACAGGCCATCCGCCATAGGCAACCTTATCATCAAATCTGCGCTGACTCAGCACGTCCAATTCGGTCAGCATATAATCACATTCGATACGCCGGCTTTCGCGGACACCGGGTAACATTCCTACCCAGCTTAATTCATAATTCTGCGCACCGTGATCGCCACCATTTTTAATGTGATCCCAAACGCCATAAACAACTTTCACCAACTGGTCGCGGATATCTTCGTATTCTTCCACGACATTGTCGCTCTGTCCGGAAATCTCAAGCCACCAAAATCCGTAATCGGGACAAAAGCCACCATACATCAAGTCCAGTTCTTCCGGATTTACCGATTGGATCAGTTCTTTAGGAACAGTTGCTGTATGTTTACGATACTTCAGCTGTTCCTCCGTAAAGTGGATGATATCCACCGGCGGAATAAATTCTATAGGATGACCGGTATCCACAGCCTTGAATAAAAGGGTATTACCCATACATTTATTGGATGCCGAATCCAACGCATGGGGTTCTCCGGTTTCGGACTTTGCTTCAAAACCGGAACGATGTGCCGCACCTACAAAATGACATAAGGTGCCGTTTCCGGTGCAGTCTGAAAAAATATCCGCTGAAAGCAACAGACGTTTTTCCGTTGTCATCTGATAACATTCAATATTTTTTACCCTATGTTCTTCCATAACGGCATCTACCATAGTTGTATTCAGATATACCGTCAAATTCTCTTGCTGCTTTACCGTTTGGAACAGCACAGCATCCCAAATAGAGAAATTATAACTGTCATTGACACGCTTGTTGGCAAGCATCAACTCATGTACAATGCCCCCCTCAGAGAGCTCCGGCTTTTTGGTGTTGCAGTTGGCACCGCAAATATGCATTCTGATTTCACTGGAAGCGTTGCCACCAAGAACCGGTCGATCGTGAATCAATGCGGTTTTCGCACCGTTTCGAGCTGCTGCAAGTGCGGCGCAAATGCCTGTCATACCTCCGCCAACGACAATAAAATCATAATGCCGTTCTATATATTGTTTGGATCTTGTAATAGACATAAAATACACCATCCGTTATTTGTACTATGGTTGTATTTAGTTTATCATTCCTGCTCATTTATGTAAATGTTTGTTCGATATATTGACACAACAACTTTTATGTGCCATAATTTAATCACACTTAATCACAATTAAGCAAAGGAGACCGGTGTTATGTATGGAATTGAACGACAGGAACAGATTCTTGCCATTCTTCGTGAGAAAAAGAGCTGTTCCGTTACAGAACTTGCCGCAACACTCAACTACAGTACCGCTACTGTACGACGGGATTTGAACATCCTCGCCAAAGAATTAAAGGTTAGAAAAACCTTTGGCGGTGTAGTCATTATAGAGCAATTCAGCACGGAGCTACCCTCCACCATCCGCAAAAGCGAAAATATTGATGCCAAAAAGAAATTGTGCGCCGCTGCCAGCAGCTTCATCACGGATAATATGACATTATTTTTGGCCGCGTCTACGACTGTAGAATGTATTGTGCCGTTACTGCTCGGCTACAAGAATTTGACCGTTATCACAAACAGTCCGGATATTCCCAAAATGCTGATCGGTTCTAATATCAATGTTTACAGCACCGGCGGCAAATTCTTACATCACTCCAATGCCTATGTTGGCGAGTTCGCGCGCAATGTTATTCGCAGCTTTAATGCGGATCTGCTTTTCTTTTCAGCAAGCGGTGTAACAGAAAATGGAAAAATCACAGTTTTAACCGGCGATGATGATATTCAAAAGACAATGATTGAAAACGCTGCAAAAACTTGTTTTCTGTTTGATAACACAAAATTCGGGAAAACTTACCGACACACCATTTGCACCCTGAGGGATGTGGATATTGTCATTACAGACAAAGAAATTTCTTCCTTGCCAAATGCAAACAATATCATAATTGCACGATAATATGGGCTGCACTTCTTCGGAGGTGCGGCCTTTTTTATCTGACCTCAAAGGCGAAAATATGTGCCTGTGCACTGCCGTAGGTTGCTGCACCCAGCTTTTCGGAGAAATAGGTATTGACCGGAATCAAGCGAATTGCTGTTGTATCCACATCCAACTTCTGCCGGATCATTCTCTGGCGATTGCAGTTGGTTTCGTAAACTGTCTGCCACTGCCCGTTGTCATCCAGTGCCTCAACACGGAACTCCTTCAACATACATTCCGGGAAACCAAAGCTGGTCTGGTTGTAATCCAGCCGACGGAACAGCGTTGTGGAGATGTTCAGAATACGGGGATTGCCCTCGGTGTATTCTCTGTCAAGGTCACTATCCACGATCAGACGGAAATCGGAAATATGTTTCTTTTCCGGAAAGGTGTAGGTGATTGCCCGGTTGCACATTCCCCAGTAGCCATTATCATTGCCCCAGATTTTGCGCTCTGTACCGTTAAGCAGCAAAGAGGCATCTCCCCAATCGGCACTGAGGGTTTCCTGTGTGCACAAAGGAGATATTTTACGCTTGATTCCCGGCAGGAAGCAATCGTCTTCCATTAGGACATCCTGAAGTTCCCCGATTTTTTCTGCACAAAGCTGACGGGCACTCATATGATTCTGCGTCATCAATGCCGCCGCAGTACCAACTGCCTGACCCAACACACCGCAGGTGCCCATAACTCTTGTGGATGCAAAAGCAAGGTGGGATGCACTGATATTTCTGCCTGCAAACATCAGGTTGGAAATGTTTTTGGAATACAGGCAGCGCAGCGGTATACCGTAAGGCTCGGTCAAACGCTTTTTCTGCAAATGGAATTCGTCCTTGCCCTGCATATTGAAGCCGCCGGGCAAATGATTGTCGATTTGCCAGCCACCGTATGCCACCTGATCATCAAAGAGTCTGCCGCTTTCCACATCCTGCTGTGTCAGCACATAATCGCCAACATAGCGGCGGCTTTCCCGCTTACCCGGCAGGAAACCAATGAAATCCAGCTCCCAGTTATCCGCACCGTGGTCGCCGTGGTTTTTCATGTGATCCCACACGCCGTAGGCAATTTTAATCAGTTCATCCCGCACTTCTTCTGTATCGTGGATGGAGTCAACCTCACCACCCAATTCGATCCAATAGAAATTGGTTTCAATTCTGTCCAGACAGTCGTGAGGTTTGAATTTCATTTCCTCATCGGTGGTAAACTTATAAGCCCAATCGGGGGCAATAAATTCGCATTTATGGTCGGTTTCGTGGGCCTGAATCATCAGACTCATACCCATCGTTTTCTTGTCAGCCTTTTCTAACCCCCAGCTTTCTCCAAAGGTTTCCTTGGCTTCCCTGCCCACCATATATTCCGCATCCACCAATTCTGCCAGGATGCTGTCGCCGGAGCAGTCGATAAACACTTCTGCCTCTACGGTCTGCCAGGTATAGGTAGTCAACTGGAATCCGGTTACATTTTTGATAGTATTACCATCACATTCTGCAAAGCAGCAGGCACAGTTGAGCAAAAGCTCAATATTCTCTTCTGCCTTTACTTTTTCGTATAAGATAGAATCCCAAATAGAGAAATTTCTCGTAGGATTACGGTACATATTCTCTAAGAGAATTTCCTCCATAATGCCGGTTTCCTGCAAGTTCCGCACACGGCTGCCTGCACCGGATACCCACATTCTGATCTCGCTGGACGCATTTCCGCCCAAAACCGGTCTGTCCTGCATCAGCACAACCTTAGCACCGTGTCTTGCTGCTGCGATAGCTGCAAATGTACCGGCAAGACCGCCGCCAACCACGCAGACATCTACTCTGCGGTTTTTCTTCATAAGTTCTCCCATTTTTCTCCTCCAACTATCTCAAACATACGCCGTTATTCTTTAACTGCTCCTGAAGCAAAGAAATCTCCACATCACGAACAGGAATGTTTTGTTTTGCTGCCATAGCTGCCGCAGTTCCTGCGGCTTGTCCCATTGCCATACAAGGGGGCATCACGCGGATTGCACCTGCAGCCGTAGAATCGGCACTGATGCATCTGCCGGCAAGTAACAGACCATCGATTCCCAAGGGAATCAGACTTCTGTAAGGAACGCCGTAATAGCTTCCGTTGATAGGCGTATACTCATTACTTTTCGGGCCAAATCTGCCGTGAACATCCACAGAGTTTGCCGCAATCAAAAT
>JAZSAK010000149.1:0-8590 GCA_045601865.1 Faecousia sp.
TGAAATGCTGGATTATATAAAAGCCAGCATGGCGCGGCATAAGGTGCCGCGGTATATCCAATTCGTCGACAGCTTCCCCATGAATGCCGCCGGCAAGGTGCTGAAATACAAGATGCGGCAGGATGCCGCCAAAGAACTGGGCTTAGAGTAAGAATAAGCAATATTGAAAGCAGTAAAAGGGAGCGGAAATTCCGCTCCCTCATGGTATTTGATTTGCGCAATGGTGGGTCAATAATTTCCTTCTGCAACCCAACACTCCAGGTCATTGGTCAATTGTTCCAATTGTGTGTCCGTAAGCCATTTTAACTTGTGATATTCCAAATCGTATAAAGAAGCAAGAGGTGCGCCAAGCATATCGTGTTTTGGATAATTGGGTTTTGTATGATAAAGGTAAATATCACATTCCATGGGATAATAGACATCTCGGGAAAGGCCGTACAACGGACAGGGTAGTTTTACCGGTGTCATTAGTCCAGTCTGATTATCACCATAGCGCAACAATACGATGCAGTCCCCATAAGTGCCAAAAAAACGGAACACTCTATTATCTCGTTTTCCACCGTTTTCATCAAACCAAACAAGGGGCATTTTGCGGTAAAACTCGCCGTCAGGGTCATACTTCTCGCCCCCCCAAATTGCTAATTTGTATCCTTCCACTACGGCCGCTTTCTGTGCCGCTGTCAAAGGCATAAATTTGCCGACTGTCCGGTCGAATATAAGAAGACCGGACATTATAACAACAACAGCTGCCAAAAGCGCGATTACAAATGTTCTTCTCTTCATTACAATATCCTCCGTTGCATAAATAGAACGGCTTTTAATTGGTTTACGAGCACAGTAGACAGCTTCCGGTGCTGTCATATATGTGGGGTTCTAAAACGGTAGTGCTGCACTTGTAGCAACAGCGCCTGTGAACATTGGTACTGGCATAAACATAATAGGCGTGTTTTCTATGCATGGAATGTAAGGAGAAAATGTTCTTTGCATTTAATATGCCACCGGAGACACATATGTTGGAAAAGGCTGCATAGTCCTTTACATTGTCTAGAATCAAGGCTTTAATCTCACTGCAGGTTAGACTACCATCTGCAGAAAGCATTAACGCCGCCACGCCAGCCACCATCGGTGCCGCCATAGAAGTTCCACTCATAAAATGGTAGCCATAGCTGATGTGACCACTAACCGTACAATTTGAAGAGGAGCACAACGCTCTCGGAAAGCAGCTAGAAATACCATCCCCCGGAGCAAATAAATCAACAGCTACTTGTCCATAATTAGAAAAGGACGCTTTGACATTTCCTTGTGTGGATGCTCCTACGCAAATAATGTTGTTATAATTCAAAGACCCGGGGATTACAGAGCCGAAGTCTGCACTAATATTACTGTTTCCTGCGGCACAAACAGCAACACCAGAATAGTTTGCCAAAGCTTGCTCCAAAGAAATTTGCCCTATGTCATTCGTTTGAAGACTTATGTTAAGAATGGGAATGCCATTTCCCTCGGCGTAATTTATAGCATTCGCAACTGCACTAGCACTTATAAAGTTTGTTGCGTCAGCGACTCGCAATGAAACCAATGTAACATTTTTACATATCCCAGGGGAGTTATTCCCCACTCCACCAATAATGCCTGCAACATGTGTACCATGACCTAAAGGATCGGTAGTAGCACTGTAAGAATCACTTGCAAAATTACGGGAAAGGCTTGTGTTCACTCTACCTTGCAAGGCTGGATGTGATGCATCAATTCCGGAATCTAAGACTCCTACCTTAACGGAACTGCTTCCGGTTTCAATTTGCTGAGCATAACTTAATTCGATTGCTTCAAAACCCCATCCAATAGGGAGTATATCTGGGGAAACAGGTCCGTAAGGCAATATATAATCAGGACCAACATAATATACATCGCTTCGCTGCTCCAACGCTCTTATGGCTTGAAGAACCTTTCCCTTGCCAGGGGTTTCCAATTCCAGACAGAGAATGGTTCTGAATGCATTTTCATTAATATTTGTAGACATAAGGGAAACCTCGGTACTGGCAACGGCAATTTCCTCGCCGCGAAGCTTAGCCTGCACCTTTGCGCCTTTGGCGCTGGACAAATTTTGAACAGATTTACAAGAAATTTCAGAAAAATCTGCGGGGGAATAATTGCGGAAATCCAAGCTTGCAGTATTCGTCAAAATCACCATGACATGATTATCCACAAAATCATGGTCAAGGGTTGCTGTGTCGTAAATTTTTACTTCTGTGTTTCCAATATGATTGGCATCAACGGGTAAGACGAATTGGACACCGCCTACTGCCAGCACAAATGCTGTGGCTAATAAATAACATATCACTTTTTTAAACATTGTTACATCTCCTTTAATCGTAAAGTGTGGGAATCGGAACATCTCATGTGTTTTGGTTGGGACATACCTATTTAGACCAACTTACATAAAGGGGAATCTTTGCACATGTCCTGGCGGTTTGCTGGGTAAGTGGTTGGCTGTCTTACCTCCCACCAGTTTTATCTTATCAAACAACAACAATGCGTGTCAAGAAACAATTTACAAAAAATGGATAAAAGCGGGAGGGCGACATTGCCCTCCCGCTTTCTTATTTCTCCGGTTCTACGGTAAGATTTTTGTTATTTTTTGGCTTTTTTTGCTGAGAAAGCCAAGTGCGCATCACCAAGCTGTGGGGCAGC
Organism: Faecousia sp.; assembly: GCA_045601865.1. GTDB lineage: Bacteria > Bacillota > Clostridia > Oscillospirales > Oscillospiraceae > Faecousia. The sequence goes on from JAZSAK010000149.1 coordinate 2,689, forward strand.
AGTTTTACAAGGCGCACCTGCATCCGAATGGGAAAACCATGCACGGAGTAGTCCTTTTTGGTTTTGTAAAGGTCTTTCAGTCCGGTGGCAACCACATCCTTTGCCTCGTAGAGATGGTTGTAATATTGCACTTCATTGTCAGAATTGGTTTGGCAGGCGTGATTGAAAAATTCGGTTTTTACCCAGCCGGGGTTCATCGCCATCATGCGAATCCCCTTGGGCTTTAATTCCCGATTCATAGCACGGCTATAGCTAAGCACGAACGCCTTGGTTGCGCCGTAGGTGGTGATATACGGCACGGGCTGGAATGCGGACAGGCTGTCCAGCTGCAAAATGTGACTGTCTTTTTCCATGTAGGGCAGTGCAAGACGGGTCATCATCACCAATGCCTTACAGTTCAGGTCAATCATGTGGCTGTCATCTACCAAGCTGACTTTGTGGTATGCGCCAAATTTTACAAAGCCCCCGGCATTGACCAGCAGCTTTATGTTGGGCTTTTCCTGCTCCAGCAGCTTTGCAAAAACAGAAAAGCTTTCGCTGTCGCACAAATCCAACGCAATGGGGCGAATGGGCGTAGCGACCTCCTGCTTTAGGCTTTCCAGTGCGGCAGCGCGGCGGGCAATGACCCAAATTTCGTCTACCGTTATATAGTTGTTGAGCTGGCGGGCAAATTCCCGACCCATACCGGAGCTGGCGCCGGTGACAATGGCAATGTTCATGGTAATTCCTCCGTAGCGGCTTCTAATAAAGCCTGTTTTTCATTGGGCAGAGATTCATCTAAAACCTGCTGCAGCAGAGCGTTTAATATAGTGCCGATTTGCTTTCCGGAATAGCCCAGCGCCAGCAAATCATTGCCGTTTACCGCTAAGTCTTTTATTTGCAGACAGGCGTTTTCTACCAGCAAATCGGAGAGCGCTTGCTCAATGGCGGCAAAATCCATATGCACACCCGTGATACCCTTGCCACAAAAGTCAGCCTTTTGCAGAGCGATGAGCTGAGAAAGTGCTTCTGCACCCCAGCGGCTTAGCTGCCGCCGCAGGGTTTTGCGGTCATCCGTTAGCAGCACCATGTGCTTGTCAATGAGAAACACCACCCGCTTGCGCAGGTCGGTGGGGGCTTTTAGCCGCAACAAAATTTCCTCAGCCATTTTGGCGCTTTCCTGGGCGTGGCCCTTAAAATGCCCTCTGCCGTTTTCGTCCAAGGCAAAGGTGGGCACTTTTCCCACATCGTGCAGCAGCGCGGCCCACCGCAGCGCTAAATCCTTGGATACATTAGCGGTGACATGGGCGGTGTGGGTGTAAATGTTGTATGCGTGGTGGGGGCTGTGCTGCTGGAACCCTACCATGGGAGCAAGCTGGGGGATGACTTGGGTCAAAACGGGGGCGAAACGAAGCAAATCCTCAGCATTTACCAATGGAAGGAGTTTACATAACTCGTCAAAAACCCGTTCCCGCGCCAAATTGTCCATCAGCGGAGCCAAAGCGACCATGGCTTTTTCTGTTTCTGCATCGAGGGTTAAGCCATAGCGCACGGCAAAGCGAACACCGCGCAAAATCCGCAGGCTGTCCTCCCGAAACCGCGTTTCGGGGTCGCCAACGGCGCGCAGCACATGATTCTTCAAATCTGCTTGCCCGCCGAAGGGGTCGGCAAAGCCGCGGATGGGAGAGTATGCCATGGCGTTGACGGTAAAATCCCGTCGGGCGAGGTCTGCGTCGATGTCTGTTACAAATTCCACCCAGCTTGGGTGGCGATTGTCCTCATAACCGCCCTCTGTGCGAAAGGTGGTAATTTCCACTACACCGTTTTCTGTAATTATGCCCACAGTGCCATGCTTTTCTCCGGCACATACCAAACTGTGCTCAGAAAAAAGGTCTTTTATCTGCTGGGGCGTGGCGGATGTGCAAAGGTCATAGTCGTGGGGAATCAACCCTAAGCATGCATCCCGTACACAGCCGCCTACGGCATAGCAGGCAAAGCCTGCATCTTCCAAGCGCAGCAAACAGGCCTGGACATACTTTGGAAGTTCCATTTAGCCTTCCTCCGGCTTTCTTTTTGGCTTGGTAGATAGGTTGCAAAGGTCGGTGCACATCCAAACACCGGTGCCAAAATAAAAGATAAAAGAATCACTGCGCCAAAGGGATAGCAGACAGAAATACACGGCCGCCAAATGATAGAATACATAGCTGCTGCGCTTGCCACTCTTTACGGAAAAGGCAGTGCGGTGATAGCTTGCCAGCATTAGAAAAACGGTTGCCAGCAGCTGGAAACAATAGTCCATGGTTTGGGGGTCAGAGCACCAGTGGCGGTATTGGCAGACCAAACGGAGCATTAGAAAAATACAGATAACTGCATGCAGGATTGGGTGGGAGCGTTGACCATACCAATGGTTGTAGCCAATGAGCAATAAGCACATAGCGCTGACCAGACCCATAATAGAGACGATTGCCGTCAGGCCGTCAGGCTTGGCGGTAAGGGAGAGAATGGAGACGATAACCAAACTAAAGCCGCCCAAGCAACAGCCAATTCCGCCAACGGCGGATGCAGGAAAGAGGAAGGAATATTTACTTACCTGCGGCAATGCCCGTGTGCCGAAAAAAAGCACAAGCAATACACCGACAGTCAATACCCATAGCAGCACCTGCGCAGGATGTCCCAGCACCAAATACCCAGTGCTATCCACATTGGTAGAGAACAGCCAAATCCGCAGAAGTAGGCCGACGACACCTGCGGCAGGGGCAAGATAGGGTAAATATGCAGGCTTCAGCAGCTTGTTCATAGCGACCTCCTAATGTTATTGGTTCAAAGTAGAGATAAGCAGAAGAATTCCGTTTAAAAGCGGCTGGTGCAGCAGGTAAATCCACAGAGAGTGTTTGCCACACAGCTGTAAAAAGTGTAAGATGGGCTGCTTGCTGTTGACTCTGGGGAATAAGGTTTGCTGCTTGCGGTAAAGGGTTTTGCCCAAAGCAGCACCCAGCAGAAAGAAGCCCAGATGGGGCATCAGAGGGAAGTAGTCCGAGGATACAAAGCCGGCAGGCGGAAAGCCGAGGGGCATTAAGGCAATGTGCCCCGAATATGGGCGGGCACCAAAATATAGTCCGATACCTGCCAGCACTGCGCCGACGATTGCCAAAGCATACCACGGCAGTCGGCGAAAAGCCGACCACAGCAGCATACAAATGCCCAAACAGTGCAATACGCCAAAATAGATAATGATGCCTTTTTCTGCCATTCCGAAGCGGTACATACCCCATGTAACGGCGGAGCAAAGCATACCGCAGGCAAATACGATGCCGCCCCGTTTTACCGAATGGGAACCCAATGTCACGCAAATGCCGGACAGCAGTAAAAACAGCACGCCGCCCCATTTCTGCACAAAGAGAAAGGCTTGGGGCAAATGCCAATCTGCCAACGCATAAAGCGTGGTGACATCATAGACAAAATGGACCAGAATCACACCTAAGATACAAAATCCTCTTAGTGCGTCCAGTTCCCAAATGCGTTTTTTCATCAAGCGTTCTCCTTGGCGGCTTCCTCTTCCAAAACGCGGTAAGCAACCTTGCCCACCAAGGTTTTGGGTAACTCCTTGCGGAATTCCACCTCACGGGGCATGGCATACTTGGCAATATGGGGCTCGCAATAGGAAAGGATTTCCTGCTTTAATTCCTCGCTGGGCTCAACGCCCGGCATGGGAACTACATAAGCCTTGATGCGATGACCGCGATATGCATCAGGAATACCGATGACGCAGGAAAGCAACACCTTTTCGTGTCCGTCAATGATATTTTCCAGCTGAGAGGGATAAACATTGTAGCCGGAGGTAACAATCATTCTCTTAAGGCGTTGGCGGAAATAGATAAAGCCATCTTCATCCATGTGACCCAAATCACCGGTGTGGAGCCAAATTCTGCCGTCGCCATGGCTGCGCAGGGTATTGGCGGTTTCCTCCGGCTGGTCCATATAGCCCAGCATAACGGTAGGACCGGACAGGCAGATTTCACCCTCTGTATTGGCATCCACCTCTTCCGTAGTGCCGGGCTTGACAATTTTATAGAAGGTGTCAGGGAAGGGCACGCCGATAGAGCCGCTGCGGGCATAATCCTTAGGGGTCAAGCAGGAAGCGGTGACGCACTCGGTGGTGCCGTAGCCTTCCCGAATTTGCTGGGCGCAGTTGTGCTCTTTCAGGAATGCGTCCACCTTCTTTTTTAGTTCGGGGCTCAGGCTGTCGCCACCGGAGAAAATGCCTTTCAGGAAGCTTAAATCCACGCCCTGCAAGCTTTCAGCACGGAGCAGCGCCTCAAACAATGTGGGCACACCGGGGATGAAGTTTGGCTTTTCTTTTTTCAGCGTATCTGCATATACTTTAATGCTGAACTGGGGCACTAAAATACAGGTAGCGCCGCCAATCAGTGCGGTATGAATGCCGACACCCAAGCCAAAACCGTGGAATACCGGCATAATGGACAGCATTTTCATGCCGGCTATTTTTTGATAACCGCTGGCAGCAATGGTCTGCATGCCCAGTGCATTGAAATTCAAATTGGACAGCATAATGCCCTTGGTTGTTCCGGTAGTGCCACCGGAATAGAGAATTGCACCGCAGTCATCATATTTGCCGTCATCTTCGGGAAGGGCAGTGCCTGCACCTGCGGCAACCATGTCTTTCCAAAGGGTGTAGCCGGTTTTGGGCAGGCCCTTGCCTGCTTTGCCGCTTTTGGTTAAGGGGAAGAGCGCGTTTAAGGGGAAGGGCAGCTCGTCCGCTATCTTGGCAATGAGAATTTCCACAGGTTGCTCCAGCTGGTCTGTAATGGAAGCAACCTTTTTATAAAACTGGTCCAGCGTCAAAATCGCCTTACTGTGGGAAACATTTAAATAAAAAGCAATTTCATTGGCAGCGGACAGAGGGTGAATCATATTGGGGATTGCACCGATGCGGTTAAGCGCATAAAAGCAGTCCAGTGCCTGGGGGGTGTTTGCCATGCAGATGGTAACACGGTCACCCTTGCGGATGCCCATATGATAAAGGCCCTTTGCAGTGGCACCAATGCGCTTCATAAAAGCGGCATAGGTGGTCTGCTTTCCCATAAAGGAATAGGCAATGTTCTGCGGATATTGCTTAGCGGTATCGCTGAGCAACTGGAACATGGTTTTTCTGGGATAGTCAATGGTTGCAGGGGTGTTTCCGTAGAAAGCGAGCCAGGGTGCGGTTACTGATAAACCCATAATATATCTTTCCTTTCGGGTATTTTATACAATAATATACTATTATATCAGCCCGCACTGACAATTTCTAGTCCCAATATAAAAAACGCTTTTTGAACAATTGGGGCTTGTTTCCAGTGTAGTTACACTGTATAATATAGGGAAAACAGTTGATTGGAGATGGACAAAATGCTGTTATGGGGCATACCTTTACTGTCGCTGGCAATCGGCGGATGGCTCTGCTGCACCGGCAACGCCTTTGACGGCTTGGCTTGGCTTTGGATGCTGCCGCTAAGCGTGGTGGGTGCGTTTTTAGCGCTGGTAGTGTTGGCTTTTTTGTTTTTGTGGGGAATGTGTGCGGTTGTAGACCAATCCAAACCACAGGAGGACGACAGCCGTTTTTACCGCTTTGTCATTCAGCAGTACATCCACGCAGTGTTTACGCTTATGGGGGTACATATTCACAAACAGGGTGTGGAGCAAGTTCCCAAGAACGGACGTTTTTTGCTGGTGTGCAACCATATGGATAATGTAGACCCAGTGGTGCTGCTTGCAGCATTTCCCCAAAGCCAGTTGGCATTTATCGGGAAAAAAGAGACAGCATCCATGTTTTTGGTGGGCAAGGCGATGCATAAACTGCTGTGCCAGCCAATCAATCGGGAGAACGATAAAGAGGCGCTGAAAACCATCATCAAATGTGTGC
>JAZSAK010000150.1:0-5584 GCA_045601865.1 Faecousia sp.
AAGGCAGACTTTATTATTTGTCGCCGTGATTACTCCGGAAGAAGAGTATTTCTTGGAGGCAAGGAGATTTCATAACCGCTATGTTAAAAAGATATATTGGGGATCGGGATTTTTGCCGACGTGTTTTGGCAATAGCGATTCCGATCATCATTCAAAATGCAATTACCAACTTTGTGGCACTGCTGGATAATGTCATGGTTGGTCAGGTTGGTACAATCCAAATGAGTGGTGTATCCATTGCTAACCAGCTTGTGTTTGTGTTTAACATTTGCGTATTTGGTGGAGTTTCCGGTGCGGGTATTTTTAGCGCCCAATTTTATGGAGACGGGAATCATGAAGGAATTCGCCAAACCTTTCGGTTTAAGTTCTTACTGAGCCTGCTGCTGGCAGTGGGTGGTATTGCGGTTTTTTGGTTTGGCGGCACACCTCTGATTTTACTGTTTTTGCAGGGCGATGGAGACTCCTTGGAAATCCAACAGACACTGCACTTCGGTAGAGAATATCTGGATATCATGCTGGCGGGATTGGTACCGTTTGCCATAGCCACTGTATATTCCGGAACCTTGCGGGAAACCGGAAAGACGGTTGTGCCGATGGCTGCCGGAATTGCAGCAGTGTTTGTGAATTTGGCATTGAACTATGTATTGATTTTCGGACATTTTGGTGCGCCGGCAATGGGTATAAGAGGCGCAGCGATTGCTACTGTCATTTCCAGATATGTGGAAATGATGATTGTGGTGATTTGGACGCATAAAAACAGTGAAAAAAACCCGTTTATTATAAGCGTTTATCGATCGTTGTATGTGCCTAAAAGGTTGTTTGGGGGAATCATGAAGGTCGGCACACCGCTGTTACTCAATGAGTTTTTGTGGGCCAGTGGTACGGCACTCATCAACCAGTGCTATTCCATGCGGGGCTTAGATGTAGTTGCGGCAATGAATATTACATCTACCTTGCGGAATTTGACCAGTGTGGTGTTCCTGTCTATGGGCAATGTCACGGCAATCATCATTGGGCAGATGTTGGGCGCAAACAGACCTGCCGCAGAGGTAAGGGATACCAACCGAAAGCTTTTGACTATGTCGGTTTTGTCCTGTGTGGTGTTTGGCGGACTGACTGTGGCGGTATCCGGCATATTCCCCATGGCGTATAACACCTCGCAACAGGTGCGTGCTATGGCAACATCACTAATCTGTGTTGTGGGATTGATTATGCCGTTTCAGGGATATTCCCACTCTACGTATTTTACCCTGCGGGCAGGCGGAAAAAGCTTCATCACCTTTATGTTTGATGCAGGCTTTATGTGGATTATCAGCGTGCCGTTGGCATATGCATTGAGCCGCTTTACATCCATACCCATAGTGCCGATGTATGCGCTGTGCTTATCCTTGGATATTTTAAAGGCAATTATAGGTTGGTTTATGCTTAGGAGCGATTCTTGGATTCAAAATCATACAAGTCAAAAATAAAAAAGTCGAGGCCATATGCCTTGGACGTTTTTTGGCACCCCAGAAGGAATTCGAATCCCCGACCTTCCGCTTAGGAGGCGGACGCTCTATCCAGCTGAGCTACTGGGGCGTAAATGCCTGATTATTGTAACGGACTTTTTCTCCACTGTCAATAAATTCCGCTGGATTTTTTCGGAATCTACGCATATACTGGGGAGAAAAGATACAGAAAGGAGGAGACCGATTGAACGAAAATGAATACATCTGCGAGGACCTGGATGACTTGATTTTTGATGCGGAGGACGGAAAGCCCAGCGAAAGATAGTAGCCACTGTGCACGATGCCTGGAATCTTGTTTTTATGGATTTTTTTCTTTCCCTCTTTACAGATAGGGGATATTCGGATATAATATTCACCGAAAGTTTGAATTACTAGGGGAATGAGAGTATTTTCTATGAACATTGAGTTTGATAATTATAAGCAAAAGCTTAACGACATCAAGCCTGCGTTGGACGGATTGGCACAATCCCTGAATTTGGTTGGACTACGCAATGAACTGGAGCGTTTACACGCGATGCAGGAGGCACCCGGTTTTTGGGATGACCCGGATAAGAGCCAGAAAATAGTGGTTAAAACCAAGCAGGCGGAGAACAAAATTACGCGGTATGAAAAAATGACTGCCTCTTGGGAGGATTTGATTACCATTTGCGAAATGGCAGAGGAAGAGAATGATGATTCCATGCTTCCGGAGCTGAAAGAGGGCTTTGATGTACTTGCGCAGGAAATGGAAGTTTGCAGACTGGAAACGCTGTTAACCGGCAAGTATGATAAGAACAATGCCTTAATGAGCTTTCAGGCAGGCGCAGGTGGCACAGAGGCGCAGGACTGGTGCCAGATGCTGTACCGCATGTACACCCGTTGGGCAGAACGCAGTGGCTTCACATATAAGATTATGGACTATCAAGAGGGAGATGAGGCAGGCATTAAGTCTGCATCTATTCTGATTGAGGGTGAGAATGCTTATGGTTTCTTAAAAGGGGAAAGCGGTGTGCATCGATTGGTGCGCGTTTCTCCCTTTGATGCCAATGCCCGTCGGCAAACATCTTTTTCGGCGATTGAGGTAATTCCGGAAATCGAGGATGACTCCGAGGATTTTGAGATTCGTGCTGAGGATTATGAGATGCAGGTGTTCCGTTCTTCCGGCGCTGGCGGTCAGCACATCAACAAGACATCTTCTGCCGTTCGCCTAATCCACAAGGCAACAGGAATTGTTGTTTCCTGCCAAACAGAGCGTAGCCAGTTCCAAAATAAGGAGACCTGCTTGCGCATGCTTCGCAGTAAGCTGGTGGAGATTCGGGAACGTGAGCACTTGGCTACTATTTCTGATATTAAGGGCGTCCAGCAAAAGATTGAATGGGGCAGTCAGATTCGCAATTATGTTTTTATGCCCTATACATTGGTTAAGGATACACGTACCGGCTGTGAAACATCCAACGTAAACGGCGTGATGGATGGTGCACTTGATCCCTTTATTGAGGCATATTTGAACTGCTTGGTCACAGGCAACTGGGTCACAAAATAAAAAGTAAAAATGTATCGATTGGCACTTGCTTTTTTGAGATGCTTGTGCTATTATATCGTAGTTGCATAAGATACCCTTGGAGGGAGGTTAAAGAAAATGGATGTATTGAAGATTGTTTTGACTGTTCTTGAAGTCATTGCTAGTATTGCTTTGGTTGTTGTTGTTTTGTTCCAGTCTGGCAAGGAGGCTGGCATCAGTGCGCTGACCGGCAATAATGATTCCTACATGAGCAAAAGTAAGTTCGGTAGCATGGATAAGGTTCTCGCTTCCGCAACCAAGTGGATTGCTTTGACTTGGATTTTGCTAACCCTTTCTCTAAGCTTCTTTTGATTGGATGATTTATAAAACCGCAGGGCTTGCCCCTGCGATTTTTTTATGGTAAGATAATCAAAAACCGATAGGGAGCGATTCTAATGAATGCAATGAAATTGGCTGGTTTAGAACCGGCATCTGTGTTTGGCTATTTTGAAAATATCTGTTCTATTCCCCATGGTTCTCGCAACACCAAGCAGATCAGCGATTATTTGGTTTCCTTTGCAAAGGCACATGGGATTCGCTATGAGCAGGATGCGCTGAACAATGTGGTTATGTTCCAGGAAGGCACATGTGGCTATGAAAACCATGCGCCTGTTATTTTGCAGGGGCATATGGACATGGTTTGCGAGCAGGACGAAACCAGCACAATTAACATGGATACCGACGGTTTGGATATAACCCATGACGGTAAGCATATTTTTGCCCGTGGAACGACCTTGGGCGGTGACAATGGCATTGCGGTTGCCTATGCGCTGGCGATTCTTGCAGATAAAACCATACCCCATCCGCCACTGGAAGTTATCTTCACTGTGGATGAAGAAATCGGCATGGAGGGTGCATCCGGTGTGGATTTATCCCGCCTGTGCGGACGCACTATGGTGAATTTGGATTCAGAGGATGAAGGCGTTTTTACAGTTTCTTGTGCCGGTGGCGCGAGAGGTACGATTCACCTGCCGGTAGAGCGCAGAGTAGTGTACGGCCCTTGTATTAGGCTGGTTGTGGAGGGCCTGCAGGGTGGCCATTCCGGTGTGGAGATTCACAAAAATCGGGCAAATTCCAATAAAGTGTTGGGTGAGCTTTTGGCACGTGTGGAAAAAATTATGCCCATGTGCATTACGAAATTGCAAGGCGGTGCCAAGGACAATGCCATCCCCAGAGGAGCCAGTGTGACCTTTGTTGCATTGGGGATGCATCCGGAGCGCATCAATGACATTGCCCAGCAATTGCAAGAGGAAATCCAAAGTCAATTTGATGAGCCCGATGTAAAAATCTACGGAGAAAATGTGGATGCGTTAGGCGGAAATGCGCTAACCACGGAGTCCACCGCAAAGGTGATTGCATTGCTCAATGCAGTGCCCAATGGTGTGGTGGCATGGAGTGAGGATATTGAGGGATTGGTGCAGACCAGTCTGAATTTAGGCGTTATGACGCTAGCGGAGGAATTGACCCTTACCTTTGCGGTGCGTAGCAGTGTTAACCAAGAGAAACGGGATTTGCTGGGGAGACTGGAAACACTGGCAGAGTTTTATGATGGTACTTTTAGCAGCATGGGAGATTATCCGGCATGGGAATATCGCAAGGCCTCGCCACTGCGTGAAACGATGGTGCAGACATACCAAAGAATGTTCGGAAAAGAACCGCAGGTGGTTGCGATTCATGCCGGCTTGGAATGCGGACTTTTTAGTGAGAAGCTTCCGGGGTTGGATTGTGTGTCCATTGGGCCGGATATGCTGGATATACACACCAGTCGGGAAAAGCTGGATATCGCTTCCACTGGTCGCACATGGGAATTTTTACTGGAAATCTTAAAAGCTTTATAAGGGATGACCTGCTTTTAGCAGGCCATTTCTTGCATATTAGCCCCTTTAGCCAAGTAATATCCTGCCGAGTAAGGATTTTTAACAGGAATAATAGACAGGTTAAAATGATGAGGTAACTTCCACCCCGCACAACTGCATTTGGGACAAAACCGGATATCCATACAGCTGTGATGGTAGCTATGGCAGTTAGCATTGGAATGTAAGCTGGGATGATGACCTTGGAAATTTTCAGCAATCGTCTTAGGCTAAGTGTGAAATTAATGAGATGGGTGACAAAAAAACTGGCGAAATAGCCGGCAATGCCGTACTTAGGCAATAAAATGTATAAAAATATAACATCCAATAAATTTGTGAAAATGTTATATCGAACTGATGCTTTTTGCTGTCCCAATCCTTTTATCATGGAATCGGTTATTAGGTCGCAGTAAAGCATAACTGCCAGCAAGGCAAACCAACGCAAATAAGTACCGGCTTCCACGCTTTGATATAGCACCATGCATAGCTCTTCTCCGCACAAAAAAAGAATTCCGCCGCATACGCTGCCGTAGAGCAGCGCGACACGCAGGCTTTTTCGAACCAAATATTGAATCCTTTGTTGACTATTTGCAGCGTTGCAACGGGCAAGCTCTGGAATCAGCAATTCTGTTAAACCAAATAAAATGGCTGTAGGAAACATCAAAATCGGGAATACCATACCG
>JAZSAK010000151.1:0-15320 GCA_045601865.1 Faecousia sp.
TTGTTTGATTAGTCTACGTTCGGCTCGAAGAAGCTACGGCAGAACTTGTGCATAGGGCCTTCGTACCAGGCCTCTGCCAAAAATTCTGTGCCCTTCTGATCGCCCCAGGCGTAGTAGATCAAGGTTCTGCCCTGATATTCGCACATCTCCAGGTCAGACAGATTGATGTTCAGAGCCCCGTCAATCCGCTCCCGCTCTGCGGGGGTCAGGTGGGGATTGGCGATCAGCTTGTCGTCATCATCGTAAACCATAATGGGATTAATGGGGCTGTATTCCCAGTTTACCAAATCCTTGCTCCGGGCAATGCAATTGGCAAAGCGGTAATTCTGATAGCCCTCCAGATAGCCCACATAGTAGTGGTCGTCACCGGGGAAGGTATACAAAGAGGGAGAGCCGCAGTATACATCCCGTTGGAATACGTGATCCCAAGGGGTCAGAGTCCAGTTGGTCAGGTCCTTGGACTGCATAAACCGGAAGGTAAAGGGAATAGGACCGCACTCCTCAGCAGGAGCGGAAATCTCAATAAGCAGGGTGTAGGTGTCACCCATTTTTGCAATATTCATGTTGTAAATCTTCCAGCCAGGCATCTCGACTTCCTGGTACTTTTCCCAGTTCACCAGATCTTTGGAACGGAAGAATACCAGCGTGTCATTTCCCCAGCCAGAGACGTCGGGGGACCAGAACTTGGATTTACCAGTAACCACGTACATAGTGTCTCCGTCAACGAATGGAAATCCGAAAGTATGCCCCTGGGCAAAGCAGGGGGTGGGGGCATCGGTACGTACATGAACAAAACGCAGAGCGGGATCGCCAGGCAGGTTGCGCCAGCTTCCCTGCAAAATTTCGTGGGTGGCAAGGGCAGGACGGCGGATGACCTCAAAGCGGTACAGCTCGTCTTTCCAGATCAGAGGGGTGGTTTCCACAATGTCGCATTGCAGAGTGCCCATCTTGCGGATCTTGGGGTGTTTGGGAAATTTGTTAGCTACCATATCAATAGCCTCCGATATGTAATATTCCAAGTCAATTGTAGCAAGCCGCCCAAGAAAGTCAATAAAAAATTCTTGGTTTTTGCTGAAAATATGCTATGTATCGCAGGGAAAAACCCTGCGATTGCATTACTGCATACCCTGCTCGTAAGCTTCGATCATTTTCTTGACCATTTGGCCGCCGACGGAGCCAGCCTCACGGGAGGTCAGGTGACCGTTGTAGCCGTTGGTCAGGTTAACGCCGACCTCAGATGCAGCCTGCATCTTGAACTTGTCCATAGCTTCACGAGCCTGGGGCACATTGATCTGGTTGTTGTTCTTCATACCGATTCTCTCCTATCCTTGTATTCTCGGGAAGACTCCGTTTCCCGAGAGAAACGATTTCTTTCCGCAAACATAGCATTGCCTGTTTGGAAGAAAATATGATTGTTTCTTTTCGGAAATCGACACAAAAAATGGAAATTAGTCTGCAAATGAATTCTTAACCCAATCTGTGCATATCCGCTATTGCTCCTTTTCCATATCCTGATTCGCGGGGTTATTCAGAACCGTCCCGTCGGGGGAAAACCGGGAACCGTGGCAGCAGCAGTCCCAGGAATGTTCGTATTTGTTCCATTTTAAGGCACAACCGAGGTGTGGACAACGCTTTGCAGTAGGATAAACAAAATTAGTCAAGGTTTCAAACCCGTTGACCAAAAGCTGTGGTTTCCAGATGCTTCTATCGGGAGCAAAAATGTCTGCATAATCGTTTCGCACATCATTGATAGCGTCCGTTAACAATCTTGCGGCAACCATGGAAGAACTCATGCCCCATTTGTTAAATCCCGTTGCCACATACAAATTGGGCGTGTTGGGAGAGTACTGACCAATCAGAGGAATTTTGTCCAAACTCATACAGTCTTGGGTTGCCCATTGGAATTTGATTTGGCTTTTTGGATAATATCTGTCACGAAAGGCTTTTAGCTCTGCCCAATTCCCGCATTTCTTTCCCGTTCTTCCACCGCCGCCGCCTAGCAGCAAAAGATTGTCCTGTTTGCGAAAAGAAAGCCCTTTATCGGCCTCGTCCACATACATACCGTCTAACTTTTGCGCATTTTCCAGCGCCAATACATAACTGCGGTGCTGGTAGAGTTTCAGAAAATACAGCCCGTGCTTATTGAGGATTGGGAAATGGGTAGCTACAATTACTTTCTTTGCCTGGATTTTGCCGCCGTCATAAAGGACATAATCCGGGGTAAATTCCGTAATTCTGGTGTGCTCGTAGATGCTTAAATCCTTGATAATATGCCCAATAAATTTCAAGGGATGAAATTGGGCTTGCTGGGGCAGTCCCACTGCCGCCGTAAAGGAAATGGGTAAAGGTGACTTGTATTGCATTTGTGCATTTGCTCCCAGCCGTTGCAAAGCAGAAAATTCCCGTTCGATTTTTTCCTTATCTTTCAAGGAATAGGTGTAGGCGGTTTGCCTTTCAAAATTACAGTCCACCTCTTTGGCAATCCTTGCAAACGTCTCAATTGCCTGCTGATTGGCAGAAAGATATTTTTGTGCCGCCTCGAAGCCGGACGTTTCTGCCAAATCACCGTAAATGAGACCGTGCAAGGCGGTGATTTTAGCGGTGGTGTTGCAGGTGACACCGCCGGCAATGCGGTTGGCCTCCACGACGGTGCAGTCCACTCCGGACTGCTTCAATAAATAGGCGCACAGCAGCCCGCAAATGCCGCCGCCGATAATCAAAACATCGGTTTTTAAATTTCCTTTCAGCGATTCAAAGCTTGGAAGCTCCACGCCGTCCCACCATAGTGATTTGTGCATAAAATTCCCCCATATACATGGTTTTCCTTTATTATGCACAAATCGGAGCTATTTATGGGGCTGAAGGCTGTTTGAAGAAAAAACCCGGCATCGTTGACCAGACGATACCGGGTTCTTCTGAAAGGAGAGGTAATAAAATGAAAAAACGTAGCATTGCTTACATTCCCTATTATAAAGGGAAATCATTAAATAAATAAGTCATTATATATTAAATTTGCAGGAAGCTACTTTGCCCATAAGGGCATTTTCTCAAAACTTGCCAGTTTTCCTTGGTAGGGGAAGGATAGCTTGCAGGAAAAAAGCATGGGTGCGGTGGTGCTATCCTTGGAACCGTATTTGTGGTCACCCACCAGGGGGAAACCACGGCTGGCAAACTGGACGCGAATTTGGTGACTGCGTCCTGTGTGCAGACGAATCCGCACAAGGGCAGGGTCAGTATCCGACAACCTTACAAATTCCAAACGAGCCGATTTCACACCGCGGCGTTCTTTTTTAACCACATAAACCTTGTTTTTACTGCTGTCTTTAAAAAGAAAGTCTTTCCAATCACCGGATTCTGCCGGCGTGCCGTGCACGAGAGCCACATATTCTTTTATCATCGTGCCGTCTTGTATGGATTTGGACAGGGCGGCGGCAGATGCTTTGGTTTTTGCGTAAACCATAACACCACCTACGTTTTTATCCAACCTATGAACGGTGAAAATGTTATCCCCCAGTTGGGCGGGTAATTCTTTTTCCGAATCCAGTCCTATCGGCTTGACGCATACGATGATTTGATTGTCCTCATATAAAATTTCCACAATCTGCGCCTCCTTTTCCTAATCATACCATATAACCGAAAAAAGTACAAAATTATTTCCTGTCAGGGTTGCTACATTTTGAAAATGATGTATAATGGAAGGGAATGAAACGGAGGAAGTATAATGACGGTAAAGGATTATCAGAAAAAATCCCCGTTGCGGATTTTTCTGGGATATTTTAAGAACCATAAGAAGCTGTTTGCGGTTGATGTGGGCTGTGCCATGCTGATTGCTGCAGTTGATTTGCTATTTCCACTGGTAACGCGCAGCGCCCTATACGATATGCTGCCGGGGAAAATGTATCGTACATTTTTTGTTGTAATGGCCGTCGTTGTGGGGTGTTATGTGCTGCGCTCCGTGCTAAATTACATTGTTGCATATTATGGGCACACTTTTGGTATTCGCGTAGAGGCAGATGTCCGTGCAGACTTATTTCGCCATATGCAGTCGCTGAGCTTCGATTTTTATGACCGCAATCGGACAGGCTATTTAATGAGCCGTTTGACTACGGATTTATTTGAATTGGTAGAGCTTGCCCACCACGGTCCTGAGGATTTGATTACTTCCGTTCTAACCATTATTGGAGCCTTAGCTGTGATGATTTCCATTCGCTGGGAACTGGCCCTTATTGTGGCACTGATGATTCCAATTTTCTTGGCGGTGGTTATGATGATGCGCCGCAGAATGGGAAAAGCATCGGCATTGCGCAAGCAGAAAGTGGCCCATATCAATGCAGAGATTGAAAGCAGCCTATCCGGCTTCCGCACATCAAAGGCGTTTGCCAATGAGGATGTGGAGGCAGAACGTTTTGATGCTGCCAATCAGCAGTTTAAGAAGGCCAGCAAAGGCTTCCATAAGGCGATGGGAATGTTTCACAGCAGTGTGGAATTCTTTCTTTGCAGCTTGAACGTTGTCATCATCGGCGTGGGCGGCTATTTTGTGATGAAGGAGCAAATGGATTATCGGGATTTACTGACCTTTACGCTGTATATTTCCTCTTTCGTTGGTCCGATGCGAAAGCTCTCCGGCTTTTCCGAAATGTTTGCCAATGGCTTTGCAGGGCTCAATCGCTTTGTTGCCATTATGCGCACGGAGCCCAGTCTGAAGGACAAAGAAAATGCGCCGGATTTGCAGGACGTTAAGGGCGAAATCGCAGTGAAGGATGTTTCCTTTGCTTATGATGGCGAATTGGATGTTCTGCGGGGTGTGAGCCTGACAGTGCAGCCAGGAGAAACAGTTGCCATTGTAGGGCCCTCCGGTGGCGGCAAAACCACATTGTGCCAGCTGATTCCCCGGTTTTATGAGGTGTCCAGTGGCAGCATTTGCATCGATGGTTATGACCTGCGTGATGTCACGCAGCGCTCCATTCATAAAAGCATCGGCATTGTCCAGCAGGATGTGTTCCTGTTTGCAGATACCATCTTTGAAAACATCCGTTACGGCAAACCGGATGCCACCTATGACGAAGTGGTGGAGGCGGCAAGAAAGGCAGAAATCCTGGAGGATATTCAGGCAATGCCCAACGGCTTTGATACTTATGTAGGCGAGCGGGGAACGCTTTTGTCCGGCGGACAAAAGCAAAGGGGTGGCATTGCCCGGGTATTTTTAAAGAACCCGCCGATTTTGATATTAGATGAAGCCACCTCGGCGCTGGACTCGGTCACAGAAGCGAAAATCCAGCGGGCCTTTGACAACCTGTCAAAGGGCAGAACGACCTTGATTATTGCCCACCGCCTGTCCACTATCCGCGCTGCGAACCGTATTATATCCATAGCAGACGGTGTCATTACTGAGTGTGGCACGCATGAACAATTGCTACAAACGGGTGGCATTTACGCACAGCTGTATCATACGCAAAATCCGGCGCACGCTAAGTGCGAATGAGGTTATCTATGAAAATATTATTTATCAATGAAGTGTGCGGTGCTGGCAGTACCGGCAGAATCGTATGTGAATTGGCAGACAAGCTGACAGCGCAAGGACATACCTGCAAGGTGGCCTATGGGCGCCATGATAATGTGCCACAGAAGTGGCGGCATTACGCAGTGCGTATCGGAAAGGATACGGATGTAAAACGCCACGCCCTGCGGACGCGAATTTTGGATGAAACCGGCTTTGGTTCTAAGAAGCCCACCAAAGAGTTCTTGAAATGGGCAGAGGAATTTGACCCGGATATGGTGTGGCTGCATAACATTCACGGCTATTTCATCAATATTGAAATGCTGTTCGCTTGGCTGAAAAGCCGCCCCCATATGAAAATTCAATGGACACTGCATGATTGCTGGGCATTTACCGGACACTGTGCCTATTTTACCATGGCAAAGTGTGAAAAATGGCAGACAAAATGCGAAAATTGTTCCCTGAAGAAGGATTACCCAACTTCGCTGCTGCGGGACAACAGCGCCAATAACTTTGCCCGAAAGAAAGCGGCATTTACCGGTGTGAAGGATATGACCCTGATTACACCGTCACAATGGCTGGCGGATTTGGCAAAGCAAAGCTTTTTGCAAGAGTATCCGGTAGAAGTGCAGTATAACCAAATAGATACCAATATTTTCAAACCTACGGAAAGTGATTTTCGGGAGAAATATGGGTTGGTGGACAAAATTCTGGTTCTTGGCGTTGCCAATGTGTGGGAAAAACGAAAGGGGCTGGAGGACTTTCTAAAGCTTCGGGAAATGCTGGACAACCGATTTGCCGTTGTTTTAGTGGGTCTTAACGGAAAGCAGATACAGGAGCTACCAAGTAATATTCTAGGCATAAGCAGAACATCGAATATAGAAGAATTGGTGAAGATTTATTCTGCTGCTGATGTTTTTGTGAACCCCAGCAAGGAAGAGACCTTTGGTATGACGACTGCAGAGGCCCTGGCTTGTGGAACAGATGTAGTTGTCTACAAGGACACTGCCTGCGAAGAGGTGGTGTTAAATAGCAAAGGTACTGCTGTGGAACAAACGGTAGATGCCATTTATCAGCGATTGATGCAAATGTATCCAAAGGATGTATAGATAGTTAAAGACCGATGCATGGAAGCATCGGTCTTTTGCTTTACATTTTTTCAGGAGCAGAGAAGCCTAAAAGATAAATGGATTGTTCCAAAATGTTTTTTGCCAGTGCAATCAGGGAAATATAGCCTGCCTTCAAATGCTCATCCTCATCGCCCAAAATACGAGTTTCGTGGTAGAACTTGTTGACACAACCGGAAAGCTCATAAATATAGGCACAAATCAAATTGGGAGCAGAGGACTTCAGCGCCGTTTCCAAAGCAGGGGCAAACTTGGTAATGGCAATCATCAAATCCTTGGCGTATTCATTGGCAGGAGCTTGAATGGGAAGCTTTTCCCAGGAACCATACTTTGCCAAAATGCTCTTAATGCGCACAATGGTGTATAGTATATAAGGTCCGGTGTTGCCTTCAAATGCGGCAAAGCGCTCCATGTCAAAGTTATAGTCCTTTGTGGGCTGATTGCTCAAATCACCGTATTTCAGCGCTGCCATGGCAATCTTGCGCGTGGTTTCCTCTACTTCATCCTCGCTGACGATTTTGTTTTCCACGACCTTGCCACGAACAAAGTCCGTCATGTCAGCAATCAACTGGGAAAGGCGCAGAACACCGCCATCTCTTGTCTTAAAGGGCTTGCCGTCAGCGCCGTTCATGGTACCGAAGCCCACATGCTCCAGCTGGGTTTCAGGAGCTACGATGCCTGCTTTTCTGGCGGCACGAAACACCTGCTCGAAATGCAGATTCTGCCGCTTGTCTGTGACATAAAGCATTTTGTCCGGCTTCCAATCCTGCATACGCTGTACCATAGTGGCAAGGTCGGTGGTGGCGTAAATGGAAGAACCGTCGGATTTGACTAAAATACACGGGGGCATTTCCTTTTTGTCGCCCTCCTCCGCCACAGGAACAACCCATGCGCCTTCGGATTGCACAGCGATGCCCCGCGCTTTCATATCCTCCACCATGGCAGGAATGTAGGGGTCAGCGTCGCTTTCGCCCAGCCACTTTTCAAAGTAAACGTCCAAATTGTCGTAGTTTTTCTTCAGGTCTGCTAAGGAAACTGCCATAATGTGATTCCAAAGCGCCCGATAGCCCCGGCGACCTTGTTGCAATTCAAAGGTAGCCTGATGTGCTTTGTGAGAGAATTCAGGGTCGGATTTCTTTGCAGAGGCGGTGGGGTAGATTTCTTCCAGCTCGTCCACAGTGAAGGGGGCGTTGGCAGGATATTCGCCGGTAAAATTGGGGTCAAAGTAGGCAAGCTCCGGCTGGCGCTCCTGCACCTCAGCAATAATGAGACCCATTTGCAAGCCCCAGTCGCCAAGGTGAACATCGCCAATGGTGTTGTAGCCTAAAAATTTGTGCAGTCGCTTCAGTGTTTCTCCGATAATGGCAGGACGCAGGTGACCAATGTGCAGAGGCTTTGCCACATTGGCTCCGCCGTAGTCCACCACGATGGTTTTGCCTTCACCAAGCTTTTGTACGCCAAAATCGGCGGCGGTGCGCATCTGCTCTAAATACTTTTGCAGAAAAGTGCCGGAAAGCTTTAGATTGATGAAGCCGGGCATCACTGCTTCCGCCATACTGTAATCGTTGGTGTCCAGCTTTTCCACCACAGCATTGGCAATGGCGATGGGGGCGCATTTATACTGCTTTGCGGCAGACAAGGCACCGTTGCATTGATATTCGCACAGGTCGGGCCGGTTGGAAACGGTTACGCGCCCGAAGGATGCATCATAGCCGGCATCCTGGAAAGCCTGCTGCATTTTTGCGGTGATGATGTCAAGAATCTTTTCCATCAATTATTTCCTTTCTGTTGAGCAACCCACTCCAAATAATCGTCATAAGTGCCGTAGCGATCCACAATGGTGCCATCCGGCTGGAATGCGATGACACGGTTACAGGTGGAGGTCAGCATTTCATGGTCGTGGGAGGCAAGCAAAACCACGCCATTAAAGGCTTCTAAGCCCTTGTTCACAGCTTGAATGGACTCCATATCCAAATGGTTTGTGGGCTGGTCCAGCAACACTACATTGGCGCCGCTGAGCATCATTTTAGAAAGCATGCAGCGCACCTTTTCGCCACCGGAAAGCACATCCACACTTTTGAAAACGTCCTCGTTGGAAAACAGCATACGGCCCAGGAAGCCGCGCAGATACACGTCGTCTTTCTTAGTGGAATATTGACGCAGCCAGTCCACAAGCTCCAGCTTGTTGCCGTCAAAATATTCGGAATTGTCCTTGGGAAGATAGCTGCGAATGGTGGAAATACCCCACTTAATGCTACCCTCGTCCGGCTCCAATTCACCCATAAGAATTTGGAACAGAGCAGTTTGCGCCAACTCGTTTTCACCCACAAAGGCAATCTTGTCGTTCTTGCCCACGGAGAAATACACCTTATCCAACAGCTTCACGCCGTCAACAGTAACAGAAACATCATTGACAGTCAAAATATCCTTGCCAAGTTCCCGTTCCGGCATAAAGCCCACGAAGGGATAACGGCGGGTGGACCAGGGCATTTCCACAACAGTCAGTTTATCCAACAGCTTGCGCCGGGCGGTTGCCTGCTTTGCTTTGGACTTGTTTGCGGAGAAGCGTTGGATGAACAGTTGCAGTTCTTCAATCTTTTCTTGATTCCGCTTATTCTTGTTGCGAATCATCGCCTGCACCATCTGAGAGGATTCGTACCAGAAGTCGTAGTTGCCCACATACATCTTGATTTTACCATAGTCAATATCTACGGTGTGGGTACAGACGGTGTTTAAGAAGTGGCGGTCATGGGAAACAGCAATCACCATGCCGGGGAAGTCCAGCAGGAAATCTTCCAGCCAGTTGATGGCTTCAATATCCAGGTTGTTGGTAGGCTCGTCCAGCATGACAATGTCGGGATTGCCAAACAATGCTTGCGCCAGCAAAACCTTAACCTTTAGTCTGGGGTCGGTTGCGCCCATCATGTCGTAATGCAGTTCAGTGCCGATGCCCAAGCCCTGCAGTAGACGGGAGGCATCGGATTCTGCTTCCCAGCCACCCATTTCGGCAAATTCCACTTCCAATTCCGAGGCACGCATACCGTCCTCGTCGGTGAAATCTTCCTTTTCGTAAATGGCATCCTTTTCCTTCATAACATCGTAAAGATGCTGGTTGCCCATGATGACGGTGTCCAAAATGGTATATTCATCGTAGGCGTTTTGGTTCTGCTTTAAAACGGATACACGCTTATCCGGGTCAATGACGATATTGCCGGTGGTAGAATCCAGCTCGCCGGTGAGGATTCGCAGGAAGGTGGACTTGCCTGCACCGTTGGCACCGATAATGCCGTAGCAGTTGCCGGGCAAAAATTGCAGGTCTACATGCTGGAACAGCCATTGACCGCCGAATTGCATACCCAAATTGCTAACTGTAATCATTTCATACTCCTTTAAGGCACATAATTATTCATTATAATTGTAGCAGAAGATAGGAAATAATCAAGGGTAAACTTTGGGATTATGAACTTTTCAATAACTTTTCATTATGGGGTTGCAATTTTCAAATAGGATGCTATAATATTAGCACTCACACAAAAAGAGTGCTAATACGAAAGGAAGTTGTATATGCGAAAGAAACAATTTAAAGCGGAGTCTAAGCGCTTGATGGATTTGATGATTAACTCGATTTACACCCATAAGGAAATTTTTCTTCGGGAAATTATTTCCAACGCTTCAGATGCCATTGATAAGCTGGCATATACCGCACTGACAGACGACAAGGTGGGCATTTCCCGTGATGAGTTCGCCATTACCATAACCCGTGGAGACGGCAAATTGACCGTTTCTGACAATGGCATCGGTATGAACAAAGAGGAAATGGAAGAAAACCTGGGCACAATCTGCAAATCCGGCTCTCTGGGCTTTAAGCAGACGATGGAAGAAACGGAGGATATTGATATCATCGGCCAATTTGGTGTTGGCTTTTATTCCGCCTTTATGGTGGCATCTTCCGTTACTGTGATTTCCAAGAAGTATGGTGAGGACACTGCTTGGAAATGGGTTTCCGATGGTGTGGATGGCTATACCATCGAGGAAACACAAAAGGATACCCCGGGTACGGATGTGATTATGACATTTAAGGAGGACACCGAGGACGACCGGTATTCTGCCTATTTGCAGGAATATGAAATTCGCAATCTCATCCGCAAGTATTCCGACTATATTCGCTATCCTATCCGCATGGAGGTTAGCAAGTCCCGCAAGAAAGAGGACTCCGACGAGTATGAGCAGTATACCGAAATGGAGACGCTTAACTCCATGGTGCCGATTTGGCAACGCAATAAGCAGGATGTAACCGATGAGGAGTATGATACCTTCTACCGAGAGAAATTCTACGATTACAATAAGCCTCTGCGCCGGATTCACATGAGTGCTGAGGGCATGGTATCGTTTAAGGCACTGCTGTATATTCCCGGGAAAGCGCCCTTTGATTTTTATTCTAAGGACTTTAAGCGTGGCCTGCAGTTGTATTCTTCCGGCGTGCTGATTATGGAAAACTGCGAGGAATTGCTTCCCGAGCATTTCCGGTTTGTTCGTGGCATTGTAGATACGCAGGATATTTCCCTAAATATCAGCCGTGAAATGCTACAGCACAGCCGTCAGTTGACCGTAATTGCCCGCAATATTGAAAAGAAAATTAAATCCGAGTTGCTGTCGCTGATGGAAACCGACCGAGCAGAATATGAAAAGTTTTATGATATTTTTGGCAGACAGCTGAAATACGGTACAGTAGCTGACTATGGCACACATAAAGACGCGACGCAGGATTTACTGTTGTTTTATTCCAACAAACAACAAAAGCTGGTCAGCTTAAAGGAATATGTGGATGCCATGGCGCAGGAGCAGGAGAAAATCTACTTTGCCCCCGGTGAAAATACAGAGCATTTGGCAAAGCTTCCCCAGGTGCGCGCATTGTCGGACAAGGGATTTGATGTACTGCTGTTTGGCGATGAAGTGGACGAATTCATTCCCCAAACCTTAATGACCTACTCGGAAAAGCAGTTTTGCAACGTTACCACCGAGGACTTGAATTTGCAATCCGAGGAAGAAAAGAAAGCCTTGGAAGAAAAGGCAGAAACACTGAAGGGATTCCTGACCTTTGTGAAGGAATCCTTGGGTGAGCAAGTCAAAGAGGTCAAGCTTAGTGCCAATTTGGGCAACGCAGCGGTCTGCTTAACGCCAGATTCCGGCATGAGCTTTGAGATGGAGAAGTATATGAAAAGGGTTAACCCTGAATTCAGTTTCTCCTCTGGCAGAATTTTGGAGTTGAATCCGGAGCATGATGCGGTTAAGGCAATGGAAAAGGCCATGACTGCTGACCCCTTGAAAGCCAAGGACTATGCTCAGCTTTTGCTGTGCCAGGCACAGCTGATGGCGCAACTTCCTTTGGAAGACCCGGTTGCTTATACAGAGCTTGTGTGCAGGCTCATGCAATAAAATCAGGCATCGCTGTGGCTTTGCCACGGCGATGTTTCCTGTAAATGAATTGAAAAAATGAAATAGATATGATAAACTATAGATATAACCAAAAGGGGGAAGCGTTATGCCAAGCGAGTTTGATTTTGGTACCATGCCTATGGAAGCTGGAGACAATGGTTTTTTTGTGGCATATTTTGTTTTCTATCTGCTGTATTGCGTTGTTATTTCGGCAATCAGCCTAGGTAGCTATGTGCTGTCCAGTGTGGGCGTGTATACCGTTGCCAACCGTCGGCGAATCCATCATCCGTGGCTTGCTTGGCTGCCGTTGGGAAGCAATTGGATATTGGGTAGTATTTCTGACCAGTATCAATATGTTACCAAGGGAAAGGTGAAAAATAAGCGCAAGGCCCTGCTGATTTTGGAAATCATCCTTTACGTGGTACTGGTGCTGTTCCTTGTAGCGCTGGCGACCATGGTGGTTCATATGTTTGACAGCTATGATGCTTTTGCAGCAGAGATGGTTACATCCGTAGTTGCGATGATTGCCACGGGTTTTGTAATGTTTGGCGTTTCTGTTGCGCTGACGGTTTTGCAGTATATGGCGCTATATGATTTATATGCCTCCTGCGATCCAAAGAACAAGGTTTTGTATTTGGTGTTGAATATTTTTGTGTCCGTCACAAGACCTATTATGCTGTTTATTTGCCGCAACAAGGAGGAGGGGATGCCTCCTCGAAAAGCAGAACCTCAGGCGATTCCCCAAGAGCCTTGGGAACAATCCTACAAAGAATGAGAAAAGCCGCCCAATGGGCGGCTTTTTTTATTTATTGGTTTTTTACCTGCTTCATGGAAAGGCTGATGCGGTGACGCTGCTGGTCTACGCTTAATACTACAACCTTCACAACATCGCCTACCTTTAATACCTCGCTGGGATGACGCAGACGGCGGTTGCAAACCTCGCTGATATGCACCAAACCGTCTTGGTGGACACCGATATCCACAAATACGCCAAAGTCAATAACATTGCGAACTGTGCCTGTCAGCTCCATGCCGGGAATCAAGTCCTTCATTTCCAGAACATCTTTACGCAAGATGGGGGCAGGAAGTTCATCGCGGGGGTCGCGACCGGGTTTTGCCAACTCCTTGGCAATATCAAGCAGGGTAGGCTCGCCAACGCCACATTCTGCGGCTGCCTTGGCAGCGCCGTAGGTCTCCAGCTTGGCAGGCAGTCCGGTGAGGTCATCGCATCCCAAAATGGTCAGCAGTTGATTAGCGGCGGCGTAAGATTCCGGATGCACGCCGGTATGATCCAGCACTTCCTTACTTTCCGGCACACGGAGGAAACCTGCGCACTGCTCAAATGCTTTGGGTCCCAGCTTGGGAACCTTCTTTAATTGGGCTCGGCTGGTGAAAGGACCGTTTTCTTCCCGGTATGCCACAATGTTCCTGGCAGTGGTGGCGCTTAAACCGGAAACCTGCTGTAAAAGACTGCGTGAGGCGGTGTTCACATCAACGCCTACTGCGTTAACACAGTCTTCCACCACGCCGCCCAAGGCACTGTCTAATTCCTTTTGTGGGCAGTCATGTTGATACTGTCCAACGCCAATGGCTTTGGGATCGATTTTTACCAGCTCTGCCAAGGGGTCTTGCAGGCGGCGGGCAATGGAAACTGCACTGCGCAAATTCACATCGTAATCGGGAAATTCCTCTGCGGCAAGAGGGGAAGCAGAGTACACGGAAGCACCGGCTTCGTTGACAATCATGTAACTGGCATGGGGGAAACTTTTCAGCATCTCCACTGTCATAGCCTCTGTTTCCCGGGAGGCTGTGCCGTTACCGATGGCAATGTGCTGTACACCATGCTTGCGCATGAGTCCGGACAAAATGGTAATGGCTTCCTGTTTTTTGCTTTCACTGAAGGTGGGGTATACAACAGAGGTGGCAAGCACCTTTCCGGTGGGGTCAACAACAGCAACCTTACAGCCGTTGCGGTATCCGGGATCAAGGCCCATGGTGACAAAGCCTTTTACAGGCGGTTGCATCAGCAGTGGCTTTAGGTTCAGCGCAAAGTTGTGGATAGCGCCCTGATATGCCCGTTCGCTTAAATCACTGCGGATTTCCCGCTGCAATGAGGGGAAAATCAACCGCTCATAGGCATCCTCTGCCGCGGCACGGACAAAGGCAGAAACAAAAGCGGTGGGCTTTAATGCGGCGCGGCAGACAAGGGCAGCACCCTCATTACCGGGCATGGCAATGACAGGCTTCAAAAAGCCTTCTTTCTCGCCGCGGTTGATGGCAAGAATCTGGTGATCCAAAAGCCTGGAAATGCTTTGGGAGAAATCGTAGTAGAGCTTATAGACGCTGTCCTTTTCGGCGTCCTCTGCTTTGCATACAAGAATTGCCTTACGATTCATCAAATTCCGCAAATCCTTGCGGATCGCAGCATCATCGGACAAGTCCTCAGCAATGATGTCGGAGGCACCGGATAAGGCATCTTCGATGGTTTCCACACCCTTGTCGGGGTCGATGTAGGCGCTTGCCAATACGGCAGGGTCTTGTCCGTCCTGGGCAAAAATGGCGGCAGCGAGGGGCTCTAAGCCTTTTTCGCGGGCGATAGAACCACGGGTGCGGCGCTTTTGCTTATAGGGGCGGTATAAATCCTCAACCTCTGCAAGGGTGGTGGCATTGTCAATGGCACAAGACAGTTCCTCTGTCAGCTTGCCTTGATTCTCAATGGAGGTTTTCACTTCATCCCGACGGGCTTGCAGATTGCGTAAATAATTCAGCCGCGTCTCCAAATTTCGCAAGGTGGTATCATCCATAGTGCCGTGCATTTCCTTGCGGTAACGGGCGATAAAGGGGATGGTGTTACCCTCATCCATTAGGGCAATGACATTTTCTACATATTGCAGCTTTTGTCCCAACTCTTGGGACAATATCTCAGCGATGGTTTGCATAGCATACTCCTTTTTCCAAAGTATGCATCTATCATACCACAAATTTAGGGAAATGAAAAGCAAATTTGTTGCGCAAAAAGCCGCTGCGAAAGCAGCGGCTTTTGGGTGGTATTACAGTTCCAGTTTTAGGTCGTTTTCTTTAATCCAGCCCCATTTGCGCAGGATTTGGCAAAACACGAAACTGAGGATTGCCGGCAAAACAAAGCAAATCAGCACAAGTCCTACCCAGTCCATAGTGGTGATGGCGGCCTTTGCTCCGCTGGCCACATCATTTACCCAACCGGTATAGACACCAATTTGTCCGACTAAGCCGCAGGTGCC